>JBDNDE010000082.1:0-15930 GCA_046719305.1 Gemmataceae bacterium
TCCTGCCACAGGCTGACATCCAGCGAGTGCTTACGGCGATACAGCATCAGGATCAGCGCTAGAGCAATCGCTGCTTCGCAAGCGGCCACGGCGATTAGGAACAAAACCATCGCTTGGCCCTGGAGGTTGCCATGGAAGCGAGCGAAGGCAACGAAGTTGAGTGCGACGCCTTGGAGCATCATTTCGGCACATAAAAATACGATAATCAGGTTGCGGCGGGACATAAAGCCGATCAACCCCAGGGCGAAGAGGATGGCCCCAACGACCAGGTAACTTTCCACGCTTACAGCGTTCATGATGTCCTCCCATGAGTGACGACCTGGCTGAGCGTAGTGTTAGACGCATTGGCTAGCTCTTCATCAGGGCGGCGTTGGGCGATCAGAATGGAGGCCACCGTGGCGACCAAAAGCAACAGACCAGTGATTTCCACGGGGAGTAGGAAGTCGCTGTACAGGGAGCGGCCCAGGTATGAGGTGTTTTCCGCGGGCAGATGCGGTAGGCGTGTTTGCGAATCGCGGCGCACTTCGTTCCAGGGAGTGCCGCCGGGCACACCGCTGAGGTTGGAGGCGTGGTTGATGCCCGCTCCCAAGGTCAAGCCCGACCGTAGCCGTGTCTCCAATACCATCTCCAAGCGAGCAAGCAACTCTTCTGCTCTGTCCCGTTGTAACTGCTCGGGTGCCACCTCGGGGGGAGCTAGTTGTAGCCATTCAAAATCTAAATCGGTGGCCCGGGACGAGGGCAGGCTCAGCCCCAACTTGCTCAGCCGATCGGCCGCTTGGCTAAACAGGGTGCGAGTCTCAGCAGGTTTGTCAGGGTTCTGGGTTTGGATTCGAGCATGCATCTCAGCGGGTGTCTGTGCCTCACGAGCGTAGCGAATCTCGGCGAAGAGGTCGTTGAACTCGTTGCCGGGATGAGCCAGACGCACCACATAGAGCAGCACCGCTAGCAGCAACACTCCCGTCAGGGTCGCCAGGGCCGGCTCACGACTGCGAGAATCGGCATCGGAACTTCCTGATTGTTGGGCTAGCATCAGGACGAATAGAAAGGTCACAATAATGGCCCCCGCATAGACGATGATGGTCGCCGCAAAGAGGAAGGGGGCCGCCAAGAGCAGAAACAGGCCGCTGGTGCTGAGAACCACCAACACAAAAGAGAGCGCAGCTCGCGCGGCGTTTTCCTGGGTCAATAGCAGGGTTGCCCCCGCCAGGGCCAGAGCAGAAAACGCGTAAAAAAGCCCTACCTCGGGCGAAAAGCCCATCGGCCGCAACAAATACAGCCCGGCGGTGACCAAAGCAGCCAAGGCACACAACAGGCCGTAGCTACGAGGGAAAGGCCGGGGCCGCGGCAAGAGCAGGTAGAGGGCCAAGCCCCCTAGAATCAGGGGAACTAGGGCGAGGCCTTCCCGGTTTAACAGGCTGGCCAGGGCATCGGCCGGTGGGGCGGGCGATTTGGCAAACACACTCATGAAATCCACTCGGGGTCAAAATCTTTGGGGGTTAACTCTGAGCCGTCGATGATGAGGTCAACCCTGCCTCAGCCAATTCGGAGGCCACCCCCAGTTGGCCGCGTTGCGTGCGAACGGGGTTGGGGAACTTAGCGTCGGGCTTGGTGGTTTCGTCGAAGACACTCAATAATTTTTCCTTATCGAAGATCATCTCTTCTCGCGACAGACCCGTCAGATCATACAGCGTCGTCAACTCGATGGCATCCACCGGGCAGGCTTGCTCACACATGCCACAATAGATGCAACGCAACTCATCGATTACAAACGTCTCGGGATACTTCTCGCGGTCGGGCCACGGCGAGGGGGCGGCCACAATGTCGATACAGTGGGCCGGGCACGCCGTGCTGCACATGTAGCAGGCCACACACTTCACACGCCCCTGTTCATCCCGATTGAGCCGATGCACGCCCCGATAGTTGGCCGGCAGCTTCGGTTCGACCTCGGGAAACTGTTGGGTAAGCTTGCCGGAACCGAACAAAGCATTGACGGTGTGGGAAACCGTGGTCGCCAACCCCTCGACTACGGCGGGGATGTAGAGTTGCTCCAGCAGCCCCAGCTTTGGGGGCTTGACAAACACCACTTCCTCTTCTCGAATCGGCATCGCTGATTCCTCGGTTGTCCCGGCATAGGTATCGGCCAGGATGGTTATAGGGAAAAATGGGCTACGCGGCACTACCTAGTGCGTGAATCTGGTTGTTTCCTGTTTGCATTCTTAGAGTAGACCGTGGCTCTCTCTCAAACCTTCCTTCCAAGGAGCAACCCACTCATGACGACCTCACTCACCACCTTCGATCGTCGCGACTTTTTGCACCTCTCGGCTGCTCTGGCTAGTGGTGCGGGTTTCTACGCGGCTGGAGGCGTCCGCGCTGCGGATGAAACCAAGCCCAAAGGGCCCATGGAAAAGCTGGCCATTGCTGCCATCGGCGTGGGCGGCAAAGGGTCCAGCGATTGCGACCAGGCCGCCTCGTTGGGCAACTTGGTGGCCATCTGCGATATTGACGAGAAACGCCTAGAGCAGAAGAGCAGCCGTTTCCCCAAGGCGGAAAAGTTTTTTGACTTCCGCGAACTGCTGGACAAACTAGGCAAGAAGGTCGATGCGGTCGTCGTCTCCACCCCGGACCACACTCATGCCGTTGCCTGTGCCATGGCCATGCGAGCCGGCAAGCATGTCTATTGTCAGAAGCCGTTGACCCACTCCGTGTACGAAGCACGCATGCTGCGGCAGTTGGCCAAGGAGAACAAGGTCTGCACCCAGATGGGCAACCAGGGCACAGCAGGCGATCAGTTCCGCACTTCGGTGGAACTGCTGCGTTCAGGGGCGTTGGGCAAGATCAAAGAAGTGCATCTGTGGACCAATCGGCCTACGGGTTTTTGGAAGCAAGCACCGGATCTAGTGGCTCGGCCCAAAGCCGCCCCGGTGCCTTCTCATGTGAAATGGGATCTATTCCTCGGGCCGGCTCCCGAGCGGGAATACTCCCCTGGGATTCACCCCTTTGCCTGGCGCGGCTTCCGTGATTTTGGCACCGGCGCTCTGGGTGACATGGCTTGCCATACGGCTAACATGCCCTACATGGGCCTACGATTGACCACGCCGTTAGCTGTGCGTGCCGAGGCGGGCGAATACAACCCCGAGACATTCCCAGCCTGGGCCAAAGTGACCTTTGAATTTGCCTTGCCGGGCGTGTCTGAGCCGATCAACGTCATCTGGTACGAGGGCACCCGCGATGGTAAGAAGCTCACCCCGCCACTGGAACTGCTGCAGGGCACTGAAAAGGGCTACTCTGGCTCTGGCTCGCTGATCGTCGCCGAGAACGCGACCCTGTACTCGCCCGACGATTACGGAGCCAGCCGCCGATTCATCGGCAAGGCCGCCAAGGACATCAAGATGCCGGAGAAAACGCTTCCGCGTCGGGGCGGCAACAGCGACCTGCAAATGAAGGCCGAGTGGTTCGAGGCGATTGCCAAGAACGACCCGTCGATTGCCTTGTCCAACTTCGAATACGCCTGCCCGCTGACCGAGTCGATCCTACTGGGCAACATTGCCATGATCGCCAACGGTAATAAACGTCTGGTGTACGACGCGGCCAATATGAAGTTCACCGGCACGCCGGAGTTTGACAAGTACCTCAGCCGAGAGTACCGCAAAGGCTGGAAGCTGTAAGCAAGCCAGAAGTGTCTTCTCACGCAAAGCAGAAGCGTCTTCTCACGGAAAGTAGGTAGAAAGCGATCTGCCTACATTCCGTGGCAGATATCTTTTTTAACTTGTTCTTAAATTTGTAGTAAAGGATTTTCTATCCTTTGCCAAGTGTGAGTTCTTTGAATCGGCGGGCTTGCTCGCTGATAGCTACCTCGGTCGGCAGGCGTTCCATGCTGCTGGCTCCGTAGAAGCCGACCACCCCTTTTGTTCGCGATAGCACATACTGGGCGTCGTCTGGTTCGGCGATCGGGCCGCCGTGACACAATACGAGGACATCCGCCCGCACCGCGTGGGCGGCGTCGGCCATCGCCTGCACCCGACTGACGGCTTCGTCGAGGGAGATGGCCGTTTTTGCACCAATAGTGCCCTTGGTGGTTAGACCCAGGTGAGCGATGAGCAGGTCGGCCCCAGCGGCGGTCATGGCGGCGGCCTCTTGCGGCGTGAAGGCATAAGGAGTCGTCAGCAAGTCTAGTTCCCGCGCCTGGCGGATCATCGCCACCTCGCGATCGTAGCCCATGCCGGTTTCTTCGAGATTCTGCCGAAACAGCCCGTCGATCAGCCCCACGGTAGGAAAATTCTGCACACCGGCAAACCCCATCTCACGTAACTGTCGCAGGAATCGGCCCATGTCGCGAAACGGATCCGTGCCGCAAACACCTGCCAGAACCGGCGTGCGTTCGACGATCGGCAGTACCTCGCGGGCCATCTCCACTACGATGGCGTTTGCATCGCCATAAGGCATCATACCGGCCAGACTGCCGCGTCCGGCCATGCGAAACCGGCCCGAGTTGTAGATCACGATCAGGTCAATGCCGCCGGCCTCAGCACACTTAGCCGAGAGTCCGGTGCCAGCCCCCGCGCCGATAAGGGGGATGCCGGCTTCGACCTGAGTGCGAAAACGGGCCAACAGAGTTTCACGAGTCATCGCAGCGGTTCTCCTGGCTGTTTCTAAAGGCTGTACGGGGCTATACGATCAGAGTTAGGCATGTCCCCCTTCGATTAATATCATCGTTCGGCATGGTCATTTTTAGGCCAGCGGATCGACGCTTTGGCACACCTCAATCAGCAAAGAACAGGTCTCGCTCTCCACCCGGAGCAACGCCTCGGCAGTGTCGGTCCACTCATTGGCTGCCGCTCGCAACTCTAAGAACGCTGCTGCTTGGGCGGCTCGCTCGGCTCCGAAGATGGTCAGGGAACTTTTCAAGGTGTGGGCCAATAAACGCACCTGTGGAGCGTCTTTGGCCTCATAGGCTTCGCGGAGCATTTGGAGTCGACTAGGTACCGAATCACAGAACGATTGGGCCAGGCGGTGGATCGCCTCGTTGTCGAAGCCCATGGCGTGGAGTCGTTCACGCCAGTTATGCGAGGGTACCACCGCGTGGGGAGTTTTGGCCCGGCCGGTAGCTCCAAACAGTCGCGCAAAACATTCTAACAGTTGCCGACCTCGTACCGGCTTGGTGAGATAATCATCCATGCCGGCGGCTAGGCAACGATCGCGTTCGCCCTCCATGGCGTTGGCGGTGCAAGCAACGATTGGGAGGCGTGGCCCTGTGGTTTCGGCAGCGCGGATCAAGCGGGTGGCCCGCAAGCCGTCGATTCCGGGCATTTGCAGGTCCATCAATACCACATCAAAGCGTTTCTGCGCGACACGTTGGACGCCTTGCTCGCCGTTCTCCGCTATTTCCCAGGTACAGCCGAGCCGTTCCAGCAGCATGGAAAGCACTTGCTGGTTAACGGGGTTGTCTTCCACAATCAGGACATGCAGCGAACGCCCGAGTTTTTGGAGTACGGTCTCTTCCCCATGCCCATGGAACGAGGAAGGCGTCGGAGGCAGCACCGCGGCAGGCAAGGGCAACACAAAGCAAAAGGTACTGCCGTGGCCCACAATGCTCTCGACATGCAACTTGCCGCCCATGAATTCGACCAAGCGGGAAGAGATGGCCAACCCCAGGCCAGTGCCGCCATGCGTTCGCGCCGTGGAACGATGAGCTTGGGCAAAAGGCTCGAAAATGCGTGGCAGCGCCTCGGGAGCAATGCCTATGCCCGTGTCGCGAACGGTAAACCGCACCCCGGCAGGATCTGGCTCGAGCCGCAACACAACCTCACCCCGTTCGGTGAAGCGGACCGCGTTGGATAGCAAGTTGAGCAGCACTTGCCGCAAGCGCCCCGAATCGCCACGCACCACGGGAGTAAGCCCCTGGGCGAGTTCGAGCTTCACCGGTAGCCCTTTGCGTTCAGCCAGAGGCGTAACCACCGCGAGGGCTTCTTCTGCTAGACTCCGCAGCGAAAAAGGGATGGCTTCCAGTTCGATCGTGCCCGATTCGACCTTGGACAAATCCAAAAAATCGTTGATCAGCCGGAGCATCTCCTCGGCTGTTCGTATCAAGGTAGCAACATGCTTTCGTTGTACTTCATCTAGAGGAGTACGGGTCAGCCCCTCGGCCAGGCCGATCAATCCTGCCAGCGGGGTGCGAATCTCGTGACTGATGGTGGCTAAGAAGAAGCTCTTGGCCTCGTTGGCCCGTTGGGCTTGGTCGCGGGCTTGCTGTAGATCAGCCGAGGAGTTGCCCGCCTCAGAGCTAGCAACCAAGCGCGAAGAAAGGGCCTCCGGAGGGGCTGGGGGTGGAGTGGTTTCTTGTTGGGCCGACTCTGTAGAAGGGGGACGCTCGTACTCTTCGGAGAGCCTAGCTAGCCAGGCCAATGCCAGCGCAAACACTACCCCCAGGGCTAGCACTCCCACAACGCCGCCCATCAGGCCGTACAGGCCCCCCAACCCGACGGTGCAAGCCCCCCCGGCAGCCGCTAAGCTCATCCACCCCACAATCAGCCAACGCGATGGTGGCCTATTCACGTGCAACGACTTCCCATCTCAGCAGAAGACCCAGCGATCTATCTAAAAAGCTACTCGATGGGTGCAACCGGTCGGAGACGTTCGCGAACCCGTTGGTACAGGGGCTGGGCGGCTTGCTCGCGTAGCAACGGGATCACACCGGCGGGGCAATGCTCGACGAAGGCAGCATCGCCCAGCACCACGATTTCTCCTTCCCAGCCGCTGCATGCCCGCGCCTGTTGCAACCATTGTTCGGTATCTATGTCCGGGAGTTGATTGTCCAGTACTACCAACTCGAAGGGGTGTCCTTGCACCGCGCAGCGGACCATCTCGGCCAGGGCTTTGCGCCCCGTAGACACCGCCACTGGTTCAATCTGTAATTCCGACAAAGTTGCCAGCAAGCACGCTCGCAGCGCCGCATCCGGCACCGCTAACAGCACGGGACGTGCAAGGGCCGGCGGCCGATGAAACGCAAAATGCAAGCGAATCCGACAGCCCTGCTGGGGTTGGCTTTGAAGGTGGATTTGGCCGCCCATCATCCGAATCAGGCGGGCGGCCAGAGTGAGTCCTAACCCCAGACCGCTCGCAGCGACCCCGTGAGGCGAAGCACGTTCAAACGCTTCAAAGATGCGTTGCTGATCCTCCAGGGCGATACCCGGCCCGGTGTCCTGGATGGTCAGTTGCACGTGTTGCCCCTCGACGTGGGCCTCCAGCGACACATACCCTGTGGAGGTAAACTGAATCGCGTTGCGTAACAAACACTCCAACACTTGTCGTAGCCGCTCTGCATCTCCTAACAGTCTAGGAGGAAAAGACGACTCGACCGTGTGCGAAACGCGAAACTCCAACCCCTTGGCTCGGGCCAGCGGGGCAAACTTGGCTTCTAACTGCTGCACGATACTGCCTAGGTGAAACACCTCACGCTTGAGCCGCATCTGCCCCATCTCGATCTCACTGTAGTCGAGAATCTGCTGCACCAGACAGAAAAGATGCTCGCTGCTGTGCGACAGCGTTTGCCACAACCGCTGTTGCTCAGCGCTTAGCATCGTTTGCCCAAGCAACTCGGTCGTCCCCATGATTGCTACTAGGGGGGTACGCAGTTCGTGACTGGCCGCTAACAAAAAAGCCGACTTGGCCCGGTTGGCGGCCTCGGCCTGATCACGAGCTTGGGCCAAAGTGGTCTGGTCGTGGATGATGATCGAATAAAGCGGTGAATCGGTCAGGCGGATTTTACTCAACGCCAGCGTAATGGGAAAGGTAGAGCCATCGCGGCGTTTACCCTGGTAAGCGGTGACGACACCGAGTACCCGGTGTTGATTGGTGTTGACTGCATGCAGCATCTCGGTAGGGATCAGTTGCAACACCGAGGAACCAATTAGTTCTTCACGCGGATAACCGAATAACCGCTGGGCGGAGAGATTGGCCGAGCGAATGATTCCCTGAGCGTCACAGGTGAGAATAGCGTCGGCGGCCGAATCGACGAGGGCCTCGAGTTTAGCCTCCTGCAGACGGCATTCGCGAAGATTGCGTTGCACCTCGCGATGTATGAGCCAACCGTGCAGGCCGAGCCAAGCCGCACCGGCCAAGCCAAATCCTAAGGCAAGGCAGCAGGCCTGACCAGGAAAAAAGGCGGCCAGCGGCACAGGGATCAGCAAGAGGATTACCCCCACTGCATATCCGGGCCAGCTGTGGTAGTAGGCGCTCAAAGAATTCATCGCAAGAGTAACAGGGGGGAAAGTTTGACTAAGCTCTTTATCGTTATATTCGCCTTGTGTCGGACAATGACGGGCATTTTTTTCTACAGTTGGGATAGTTGGGTTTGTGTGTATCCTGTAGTAGGAATCCAAGCGATTGGCTGCAAACCCCGACAGGAAATGGCATAGTAAGGATCGAAGCGATTGGCTGCGAACCCCGACAGGAAATGGCTCTGGACGCCAGTCGTCGCGGCTTGTGGTCGGGCTATCTGTTTGACCTAGCGAGTCCCCCGTCGCTATTTCCCTGAATGCCGACCGCCCCTACAATGAAAGCAATGTATGCCTATTGCCCACAAGCCGGCCCACTCAGCATCTGCATTCTCTCCTTAAGGGGGGTTCATCATGGCACTTAGTGCCTCCCAGATCGAGCAACAGCGCAAGGAAGCCGAGGAGTTGCTGTTCTCCGGCCCACAGAAGCTCGGTTTTGCAAAAGGTATGTTCATGGGGTTATTCAACGCCCCGCTGCTGTTTCCCTATCCCCGGTTGCGTCCTGAAGAGGAAGCCACCACTCACGCTGCCTTGCAACAGGTACGGCAGTTCTGCGAAACGTCGATTGACGCAGCCGCCATTGATCGCGACGCGCGGATCCCTGATTCGGTGATCCAGGGCTTGGCTCAGATCGGCGTCTTGGGTATGACAGCCCCCAGCGAGTTCGGCGGACGTAACTTCAGCCAATTGGCCTACACCAAGGTCATGGAGATCATCGGCGGCCATTGCGCCAGCACCGCAGTTTTTGTCAACGCGCACCATTCGATTGGCATCCGGGCATTGCTGTTGTTCGGTACCAAGGAACAACAAGCCAAGTGGCTGCCACCTCTGGTTAATGGTAGCAAATTGGCCGCCTTTGCCCTGACCGAGGTTGAGGCAGGTAGTGACGCGAGCAATGTACAGACCACCGCCACCCCTACTGAGGACGGCAAGGGCTTCATCCTCAACGGCACCAAGCGCTGGATCACCAACGGCGGCATCGCCGACGTGCTGACGGTGATGGCCCGGACACCCGGTTTGGCCGGCGGTGCCAACAAGAAGAAAGAAATTACAGCGTTTTTGGTGACGCCCGACATGCCCGGTTTCAAGGTGGTCAACGCTCGCATGGAGAAGAACTCCATTCGCGGCACGGCCACCGGCCAGCTGGCTTTTGAAAACATGTTCGTGCCCAAGGAAAACGTCCTCTGGCAGGTCGGCAAGGGGCTGCGTATCGCCTTGACCGTGCTGGACTTCGGCCGTACCACCTTCGGGGCCAGCTGCACCGGCGTGGCCAAGGCCTGCGTCGCAGCTGCCAGCAAGCACGTCAAGCAACGCGTGCAGTTTGAGCAACCTCTCTCAGAATTCGAACTGGTCAAGCAAAAAATTGCCTGGATGGCTGCTTACACCTTCGCCATGGAGGCCACCACGGCCGAGTGTGCCAGCTTCATCGACCGGGGCTTCGAAGATTTCATGCTCGAGACGGCGATTCTGAAGGTCTGGTCCACCGAGGCGTTGTGGCGGATCGTCAACGATACCATGCAATTGATGGGCGGCAAGAGCTTTTTCCTCGATCAGCCCTACGAACGCTGGATGCGCGACGCACGCCTGAACCTGGTAGGCGAAGGGGCCAACGATGTCCTACGCGCCTTCATCGCCATGTATGGCATCAAACCCGTGGCCGATCAACTCTTGAAGGTCTACAACGCCGCCTTTAACCCACTCAAGGAATTCGGCACGCTGTTGAATTTCGGCGGCTCACAAATTGCTGCTCGGCTGCGGGTGCCCGATGTACCCGTCCGCAGCAATCGTCTGCGACCGATGGCTCGCGAACTAGCAACCCGTGTGCGCGATTTCAGCCTGGCGGTTCAAGCCCAGATCATTAAACACAAAGAAAGCATCCTGTTCCGACAATATGTGCAGGAACGCATCGCTGATGCCGCCTGTGAACTGTATGCCGCCAGTTGCACCCTGGCTCGGTTGGATTCGCTACTGTACAGCCCAGCCAACGGTAACGCTGCCGAGATCGAGCGGGACACCCAAGTCGGGCTTTATTATCTCAAGCTGGCCATTCGCCGCGTCAAGCAGTGCCTCGCTGCTTTGCAAGACAACGACGATGCTGATACCACCCCAACAGCCGATGCAGTGCTGAGCCGGTATTAAGGCCAAGCAACGAGGAGCGGCCTATGGGTGTCTCGGGATGGGTGCGAAAACGATTCCTAGCAGAGCTCCAGCGGCAACAGCTCAGTGCCCAGGAGCAGCCCGACGGCAGTTTTGTCATTCAGTTGGGGGAGTGTACACTCACAGCCAATCTGGAGAACTTGTCGCGCGAGTTTGAGCAGACGGGCGACGAGTCGCTGATTGTGCAGTTTGTGCAGACCATCGGCGAGACGTTGCAGATGGTCCCGCCGAACTGGGAGCAAGCCCGAGCACGGCTGTATCTCGCGGCTGAGTCGAACGACCACGATTTCGGCGACGTGTGTCATCAGCAGGTGAGCGATCAAGTGGCCCTAGTGTTGGTTTATGTCCCTGAATCGGGGCATCAGATCCTGTGGGTCACGCCAGATCTGCTGCAAACCTGGGGCGTCTGCCGCGAACGCGCCGAAGCCTATGCCACGGATAACCTCGCTCGACTGCTCGATGCCACTTCTTTGGAAACCATCCAAGCTGACGGTCACCTGCTTGGGATGTTGGCAACCCATTCCCCGCTCAAGGCCAGTCTCATCTTCGCGCCGAACCTCCGAGCCAAGGTTGAGGCGACGCTTGGCTGGCCGATTCTTGCTGTCATCCCTACCCGTGATTTTTGCTATCTCCTTCCCCGGTCGGCTGAAGCGCTGCTAGGGAGAATCGGCCAGGTGGTGATCAGCGAATATACCAAGCGTGGCTACCCGATTTCGACGGAGGTGTTTTGCATCGACGAGGCCGGCCCCAAGGCGACCGGGGCATTTCAGAGCCCGTTCCACCCGCCGCCGGGCATGCAGGCGATTCACCATGATGAAATACTCACCTTTTTCCTGCCGCGTGAGTGGCAGGAAGACAACGACGCCAACGACGAGCCGATTTACTTCGATCCAGCCGAGGAATCCAACTATCTGAGCGTGGTCACACAACAATTCCGCAGCAGTCAAGACATCGACCCCCAACAGCCCCATCGTTGTTTGCAAACCATCGCCGATCAAGAGGGTGTGGAGGTTGAAGACTGGCCCGGTGGCCGGGCCGCCGTCCACTTCCAATCGATTGAGGACGACATGTACGTCTGGACCTGGGCCATCTGCGGTCCCATCTCGCCACGCTGCCTAGGGCTGGCTGTCTTTAGCCACCACGAACCGCTGGCCAGGGCCGAAAGCGAAGAAGTCCAGGCACGCATCGACATGCTCCGCTCCATGCTGCCACGCTGTCTATTTCGTGACTGCCGAGCCGAGGAGACCGACGAATGATGTTGCCCTTGCTTAGTGCATTGCTGCTGGTCAGTGAAGCTCGCTCTCCTAACGTCCTTTTGATCGTTACGGATGATCAACGCTTTGACCTCATCGCCGCCCTGGGCCATCCCACCGTCCACACCCCTCACCTCGATCGCCTCGTCAAACGAGGTTTCGCCTTCCGCAATGCCTACTGCCTGGGCGGCCATATGCCCGCGGTCTGCTTGCCCAGCCGCAACATGCTCCTGAGTGGTCGAACCTACTTCCGCTGGATCGCTAAAGGCAACCACGCCCCGGCCGATCCTAGCCTCCCCGTCGCCCTGAAAGCGGCCGGCTATCAGACCTATCACCATGGCAAGAAGGGCAACGTCGCCGTCGTCATCGAGAAATGCTTCGATTCGGTCAATTACCTGGCCGACGACAAGGAGCGCCGTAGCGGTCAACCGGGTAAGACCGTGGTCGATGGGGCGATCCGTTTTTTGGACAAACGCGACCCCAAGAAACCGTTCTTCGCCTATTTAGCCTTCGAGTGCCCGCACGATCCACGAGTCGCCGCCGAGGAATATCTTCGTCGCTACCAGCGAGAAAAGATTCCGCTGCCAGCCAACTTTCTACCCCAGCATCCCTTCGACAACGGCGAGTTGAAGGTCCGTGATGAAAAGCTCGCTCCCTGGCCACGAACCCCCGATGAAATTCGTAAACATCTGCATGAATACTATGCCGTCATGACTGGCCTGGATCATCATCTCGGCCGACTCTTCGCCGAACTAGACCGTCGCAAGCTCACTGACGAGACGCTGATTGTCTTCACTTCGGATAACGGCTTGGCGATTGGGAGTCATGGCCTGATGGGCAAGCAGAACGTCTACGATGCCGGGCTGAAGGTGCCATTGGTGTTCGCCGGACCGGGCATCTCTCACGGGGAATCGACGGCCTTGGTGTATCTGCATGACTTGATGCCCACGCTTCTCGCCCAAGTCGGTGCCCAGCAGGTGCCTCATCTCGATGGCCGCGACCTCTCACCGATCTTAGCAGGCAAGGCGACCAAGGTACGCGACTCACTGTTTCTAGCCTATTGTGAGGTCCAACGGGCTGTCCGGGACGAGCGGTGGAAGCTGATCCGCTATCCCAAGATCGACCGCACGCAGTTGTTCGACCTAAAGAACGACCCCCACGAAACCAAAGATGTTCATGCTGATCATCCCGAACAAGTCAAACGCCTCGAAGCCCTCTTGCGCACCTGGCAAAAAGATCTCGGCGATTCGGTTCCGCTTTCTGCTGAGCCTCGCTAAGAACGTCAACAGGATCACCCAATGTCGGAGCCTTTCGTGCTTGCTGAGTCTACTTACGCCGATGTTCGGGCCATCGACTGGCAGGCAGCGTTGTTGCCTTTCGGAGCCACCGAACCGCACAACCTGCACTTGCCCTACGGTACCGACACCTTCCAGGTCGAGGCGTTGGCCCGTCGTGCAGGGGCGTGGGCCTGGCAGCGGGGCGCTCGGGTGGCCGTCTTGCCCACGATGCCGTTCGGCGTGAATACCAACTATCTGCAACTCCCGCGTGCCCTGACCTGTAGCGTCACGCCGACGACCCTACTGGCGATCCTAAGCGACCTGATGGATTCCCTCTACGCTCAGGGGCTTCGCAAGCTGGTCCTGCTCAACGGCCACGGCGGCAACGAACTCAAGCCACTGGTTCGGCAACTGTATCATAAAATCGAGATGTTTGTTTGTGTCTGTGATTGGTATCGCATGGCGGCCGATCTGTACCCCAGCTTGTTCGAGCAGCCTGGAGAGCATGCCGACGAGGTCGAAACAAGCCTGGGCTTGGCCTTTTTCCCGCACTTGGTGCACCTCGATCGAGCCGACGCCGGTACGGCCCGTCTGACCCGCTTCGAGGCGATCAATCGCGGCTGGGTCAGCATTACCCGGCCCTGGCATCTGGCCACGACCAACACCGGCCTGGGCGATCCTCGGGCCGCGACTGCTGAGAAGGGCCAACGGCTCATGGACGCCCTAACGCAGCGGCTGGGGGATTTTCTTGTCGAATTAGCTGGTGCCCCGCTCGATGCCACGTTTCCGTATCTACCGGCAGACGATACAACGAAAGCATGAGCGGGTCATCCTGCTAACCCTTACCTCGACTTGCCTCGCATCGCACGGAGGAACTTCCATGCCGGGCCATCTCCAGGCCGCACTCCGGGCCGGCCGACTCACCAAAGTCTTCGCCCTGGGCCAATTCTGCTCGCCTAAGCTGGTCGAACTGGTTGCCTACCTCGGTGGCTACGATGGCATCTGGCTGGATCAAGAACATGTAGGCATGACGATTCCTCAGATTGAAGACGCCTGTCGGGCCGCTCGTGCTGCTCGCCTCGACACGTTCGTACGCATGCCGGCCACTGATTACGCCGCGGTTATGCGGGTGCTAGAGGCTGGGGCCGGGGGCGTCATGGCCTCGATGGTCCGCAGTGTCCGCGAGGCTCACGACCTCATTCGTTGGGCGAAATTTCACCCGCGTGGCGAACGCGGTGTCAACGGCACCGGGGTCGATGGCCGATACGGCCTGATGAGTTCGCTCGACTATTTGGCACAGGCCAACGAAACAACCTTGTTGAGTGTACAGATCGAGCATATCGACGCGTTAAACGTCATTGAGGAAATTGCTGCCTTGGAAGATCTCGATTTCTTGTTCGTTGGACCAGCCGATCTCAGCCAATCGTTGGGTATCCCGTGCCAGTGGGAGCATCCCGAGTTGTGGCGAGCTATCGAACGCGTTGCTGCCGCCTGCCGAACTGCCAAGCGTCCTTGGGCGATTTTGCCCATCAGTCCGGCCTTTGCCCGCCGCGCCGTCGACTTGGGCTGTACGATGCTCTCGATCGGCATCGACGCCTGGGCGATTGCTCGGGGGGTCCGTGCCCTGCAGGACCAGTACGCCGAATTCTTTTCTAATCTGCCGGACGCCAACGCGGCTACCCATGCGTCTTAGCAAAGTCGCGGCGCTGAAACAATCGTGCTGGCAAAGAGGTATGCCCCTGAATGGCTAGATCTGCCAAAATCTCGCCAACCACAGGTGCAAATTTGAAGCCGTGACCGCTGAAACCGGCTGCGGCGACAACCGACTCGTGTATCACATCTATCCAGAAGTGTCGATCAGGAGTAAGAGTGTAAATACAGGTTGAAGCCTCGCTTACTGGGGCATCGGCTTCGGGAAGATATTTTTGTATAAAGGAACGTACGGGTTGTTCATCTTCAGGATGAATCGTATGGTCGATATCATCGGGATCGTCCGACTCCGGCGCGCCGTAATGCCGCGCTACCTTTACCCCGCGCGGATCGAAGGCCGGTAGGCCATAAAAATAACCGTCCGGAGTATCGGCGATGAAGATCGGAAAGACATCGCGGCGGAAGCGGGCCAAGTGCGGGGTGGCGAACCAGAACACCACCTGTCGCATGAGTTTCACCGGGGGGGCCAGATCGGCCAACATCCTCACCGCCCACGGTCCGGGGGTAATCACGAGTCGTGCGGCATGAAAGGTGTCCGTGTCGGTGACCACCGCGACCCCGTTGCCCTCACGCCGCCAGGAGCGCACGACCAAGCGTTCGCGCAGGTTGGCTCCGTGGGACTGGGCCATTCGCGCCATGGCCCGCAAACTCTCCTCCACCGCGAGGATACCGGCCGTGGGTTCTAATACCGATGCGAACTCCTGCAGATGGGTAAATGCCGGGAAGCGAGCGAGGAGTTGATCGGGAGTCAGAATTTCCAGAGCTAAAGAGTGTTCACGCGAAGCGCGGAGCACCCCCTGGATCAATTCCCCCTCGGAAGGGCCTAGGCTTAAACATGGACACGCTGTGAGCAAATGTTGGCCGGTGTGTTGCTCTAACTCATACCAGCCCTCGTAAGCCCGTCGCACCAGCGGCACATAGTCCGGATGCTCGAAATACGCTTGGCGGATGATGCGACTGCGACCGTGTGAACTGCCTAGGGAGTGCGGAACGGTGTGTTGCTCCAAACCCAACACACGCCAACCCCGCGAGGCCAACCGCCAGGCTGCCGCCAACCCCATCGCCCCTAGTCCTAGTACGATTGCATCGTAAGTCATGTCATCACGCTAGGCTCGGGATAGTTCTCGGGATAGGATGCACACTTCGTTTGGATCTCATGCCACTACTCTAGGGTTGCGATAGGATGATCGACAACCTACCTCTTGGTACACTCTCTGCTTGGAGCCCGATCATGTTTGCTCTTCTCTTGCTCGTTGCTAG
>JBDNDE010000083.1:0-15919 GCA_046719305.1 Gemmataceae bacterium
GTTCGCGCTTCACAGGTGCCTAGCGGCCCAAACACATTAGCCGAGTACAGCGTTACTGCTGGGGCCACACGTAAAATGATATCGGCAACCGTGGTACCATGGGGGCTGCTGGGGGTGCCGGGATCGGGTAACGCCTCGGGGCGATCCTCGCGAAACACGACCGCATCGGCCAGCGTTGCTCGTGGGTGACGCTCACGCAGGGCAGCGACCTGCACCCCGGTATCGACCACGCACAACCGCACACCTCGGCCATCGGCATCAGGATCGGCCAGCAAACGCTCGGGACGCAGCAAGGCGCGGAGTTCAGCAAAGATGCCCCGGCTCACTGAGTCACCTCTCGCAACAGATCGTTCAGTCCCTCGACTAACCGGGTGCAGTGGTCAACGGCCGGCGTGCCGTAGGTGGCTGCCAGTCGGCGGATGGCCTCGGCCAAGCGGAGGGTTGGGGCGGGGTCGATCAGAGCATCAGGCCGATGGGCTAGCGTGGCCTCGAGTCGAGCGCGGACCTCGGGAGGAGCAACGCTATCAGGCAGACGCAACTGCTCGCGCACCTCCTGGCCGATCCGCTGCGCTTGCAACAGCGCATGGAGCAACAGCCGCGACGTTTCTCGTTCGGCCAGGGCCTGCCGCAGCACTTCGGTTGCTAAAGCCCCCAAGTCGGCCGCTTGTTGCTGCACCGGGGCATCAAATCCGCCTGGCCGATCGAACAGTTCCAACACAGCCAAATGACCGGCGGCTAACTCCAACGGTACGGCCAACAGATTGACTCGGCCGGTCTCAAAAGGTTGCAAGCCTATCCCGTGAAACTCTTCCAGGACACAGGGTCGCCCCATACCCACCGTTGCAGCAGCCAACGAGGCCGAGAACGCCAACGGCACAGGCAGTTCTTGGCCATCGGGATCATAAGCCCGCACTTGTTCACGCGGCTCCGAGGCTTCTTCATACGTCCGCAAAACCAATACGCCGTGACTGGCTCCTGTGCTGGAGATGGCGTAGCGAATCACCGCCCGTGCTGCTGCCGACACCGGGACCGGATCGTTCAGCGCTGCGGCCGTCTGCACCAGGGGCAAAACCTGCTCCACGGCGTGATGAAAGGCAGCGAGGCCTTCGTTGACCCGGCGTTGCAATCGTGCCGGTCGGATGCGTTCGAGTTGACGTTGGACAACGCCCAGAAATAGTTCGCGTGTCAGTCCCTGGTTTTTGTCCAGATAGTCCCGTACCCCCAGACGCATTGCCATCAGTGGAGTCGCCTGATGGGCGTAGCCGGTAATCATGACGGCAACGATGTCGGGATTAAACGCTTGGAGGTCTTCCAGCAGATCCAGGCCCGTCAGGCCGGCCCCGAGATTCCAGTCGAGAACGGCCAGGTCGATCGTCTGCTGGTTGGCGTGGTTCAGCGCTTCAGGCACGCTGGCGGCAGCGAGGATTTGGCAACCGAGTTGAGCCTCTCGCAACCAGCCAATAAACGTCTCACGTACGTCGCGTTCGTCGTCGACGATCAGCACCGTCTCCGGGGTCATCCGCTGCTCCTGTCGCGACTGGGTCGCTTACTTATAAGCTTCGTATTCTTTGCCCAGGAGATTGGCCGCTACCTTCATCTTTAGCACCTCATCCGTGCCTTCGTAGATCCGGCAGACGCGCACATCCATCAGATGCCGACCCACACGGTACAACGTCGACCAACCTCGCCCGCCGTAGATCTGCACCGCATGATCAGCCGCCTCCCAAGCTGCATTCGTGATGTATAGCTTCGCTTGCGCTGCCAGGATGTCGGCCTTTTGCCGCAACTCGGCCTCCCCTGGCGCAGCATCACTAGCGGCCTTGGCCTCAGCTGCGATCATCAGCACGGCATCGGAGGCCAAGCGGGCTTGCTCGATGGCCGTGAGATGCTCCTGCACCAGTTGATGCTTGCCGATCGGTTTGCCATGCTGATGGCGTTCCTTGACATAAACCAAACATTCGGCCAAGCAGTCCTCGATGACACCCAGGCAGCCAGCGGCTACAGACAACCGCCCACTTACCAGGGTGCCCATCGCGATGCGGAAGCCGTTGCCCTCCTCGCCAAGTAGATTTTCCAGCGGCACCGCACATTCATTCATCTCAAACATCGCGGTGTTCGAGGTGTACATGCCCATCTTGGCTACCAAATCTTCGCTCACGAAACCTGGCCCGCGATCGACGATAAATGCGCTGATTCGGCTACCGGGAATCTTCTGGCCGTCGGCCCCACGCGGGTAGGCGAAGGTGACCACAGCATCGCACAGACCGCCATTGCTGATGAGGTATTTGACTCCATTGAGAATGTAGTGGTTGCCGCGACGTTCATACGTCGAGGTCATCTCCAGTGGGTTGCTGCCCGCGTCTGGCTCGGTCAACCCAAACGCCAGAATCTTCTCTCCACGCGCCGCAGCCGGCAGGTAGCGCCGTTTTTGCTCCTCGTTGCCATACATCAGGATCGGATACTCGCCGATGGAGGTGTGGCCGGAGAAAAACGTCCGCACACCGGTGCCCTCGCGACCAATTCGTGTCAAGGCTCGCAAATAGGTGACAGCATCGGCCCCGCGACCGCCGTATGCTTCGGGCACAGGCATGGCCAGGATGTTGTACTTTTTGGCCAACGGTAGCACCTGTTCGTTGAACTGATGCGCGGGGTAGCAAAGCTCTTCATGCGGACGGATTTCCTGGCAAAATGCCTCGACATCCGCAAGCAATTTTTGGCGGTCGGCCGGTTGCATGATCGCACTCCTGATCAGGGGGGCGAGAGATAACCATATTCTACGCCAGACGCCCGGCTGACGTTAGGTCAACTGGATCATCTGGGGATCATTTGGACGAACCAAGGCTAGTTGCCGGTCCTGTACAAGGTATGCTTCCCTCCAGCTAGACCAATGCCAGCATAGACCAATCTCAGCAGCGAAACGACTGGCTCAGGTGGGTGAGGCAGAAACCACTTGCGACACAACCTGGGGATTAAGTCGTGGTATGCGAGTCATCGACGCTGAGTGAGGCGAGCGATGGGTCCAAGCGTATCCCACTCGGACCGTTGGATCTAACGTGGGTAGTGCCGCTTGCTTGAGTACTATGCCCGCACCTTAGAGTTTATTAGGATCGGTAGGATTCCAACGCGGCGCGATCCCCACATACGGTAACCCCAAAAGCCTTTTGATGGCCGCCCACTCGCCTACATCGTTGCCCTCGGCACAGTGGCCGATCCATTGGAGGAAGAAGCCCAGGGTACAAGCCCCCAGCGCCCACCACCACAGCTGCAGCACCAGAAAGGCGAGCGTAACGGGGTAGGCTAAGGGGATGCCGATCATGTGAATCCAAAAGTTGAACGGTAGTTGATGCCTCAGCCGCCAATTGTAAAGCCGGCGGGCTAAGAAGCCGGATGGTTCCGGGCCGAGAGAACTGCTCATGGTCACATCCGCTCCACGGTTTCAATACCTAAGAGGTGCAAACCCTTTTGAATGAGACGAGCTGTCAAATCGCACAAGAGTAAACGACTCTGCCGTAGCTCTAAGGTGTCTGCCTTGAGCACTGGGCACGCCTGGAAAAAACCGTTAAACGTCGTAGATAATTCCCATAAGTATGTGGAGATCAGATTGGGCCGATAGTCCGCGGCAGCAGCCTCAACCGCTTCGGGAAACCGCAACAAGGCCAAGGCCAAGGCCCGCTCGGGAGGGCTGGCCAGCAGCACCACCGGGGGCTGATTCCAAAGAGTCTCGGGATCGACCCGTCCTTTGCGAACCACGATCCCCTTGGTCCGAGCATAAGCATACTGCATGTAGGTGGCGGTGTTCCCCTTCATGTCGGTCATTTTGACCGGATCGAAGCGGTAGTCACTGTTGCGGTTCTGACTCAGGTCGGCATACTTGACTGCCCCGATACCGACCACTTCGTGGATGCGCCGCGCTTCGGCCTCGCTAAAGATCGGCACTTCTTCGCCGCGCTCGGCCGCCTCGGCGAGCGATTGCTCGAAGACACTGCGAGCGGCGGCGACCGCCTGGTTGAGTAGTTCTTCGAGTAAGGGCACGCCGCCTTCGCGGGATTTGAATGGTTTGCCCTGCGCGTCCAGCACGCTGCCGAAGCTCACATGTTCTAGCCGGAGCTGATCGTAGCCCCAACGCCGAGCTATCTCAAACAGATTTTTGAAGTGCAACGCTTGTCGCGCATCGACGACATACAGAGCCTCATCAGCCTGGAAATGCTCGACGCGATAGCGTATGGTTGCCAGATCGGTAGTGGTGTAGGTGAAGGCTCCGTCTCGCTTACGCACGAGGGCCGGCGGGTCGCCTTCTTTCTCACTGAGGAAAATGCCAATCGCCCCATCGGTTTCGACCGCTAGCTTCTTTCGCCTCAGGTCGTCGACCACCTCGGCTAGCATCGGCTGATAGAAGCTTTCGCCAAGGGTATAGTCAAAGGTGATTCCCAGGCGTTGATAAATACAGTCAATCTCCTGAAGACAATAAGGCATGAACATCTGCCACAGGGCCAAATTCTCAGGGTCGCCTTGGTGGAGCTTGGCCGTCTCTTCCCGACAAGCCTGCTGCACAGGGTCATTGCCGGCCTCGTCGTCCTCATCGGCTTTGAACTGGCGGCGGACCAGGATATAGAGCCGAGCCAACTCAGCGACCGGGTCACGAGCGAAGGCAGCCTCGTCCCGGAAATGCTTGTATCCGTAAATGAGAATACCAAACTGCGTGCCCCAATCCCCCAAGTGATTATCACTGATGACCCGATGCCCCAGAAAGGTGAGAATCTTCTTGATGGCGTCGCCGATGATGGTGCTACGCAGGTGGCCGACGTGGAGGGGTTTGGCCACGTTGGGACTGCTGTAGTCGATGACAATGGTACGCGGAGTGGTCAGTGGTTCGACCCCCAGTCGTGGGTCGCCGGCCAGGGCGCGGACTTGTTGAGCGATCCAGGCATCCTGAAGGCGAAAGTTGAGAAAGCCCGGCCCGGCAATTTCAGGCGGTCCACAAGCCAGTCCGAGATCGAGGCGAGCGACCAGTTGCTCAGCGACCGTTCGCGGCGATTGCGCCAATAGCTTTCCCAAAGGCATGGCACAATTGGCTTGATAATCGCCATGTGCCGGATTGCCTGAGGGTTTGACGAGGCTGGCGAACTCACGGATTCGAGCGGGTTCGACCAGCCCCTCTAAAGCCGACGCTAGCCTGCTCTGCAGCATCCGACTGATATTCATACCGATATCCTGCCCGGAAACGACAGCCCGGGATGTCCTGAAGGCTCATTCGTGGGGGTCGGGAACGTCGTGATTCTCCCAGTCGATGCGTGGTGCATCGGCCCACAGTTCCTCCAGCCCATAGTATTCCCGCGTCTGAGGATTGAACACATGGACCACCAAGTCACCGTAATCCTGCATGACCCAGGTACTGGCTTCGTAGCCTTCGATGGAGCGACGCCGGTCGCCGTAGCGAACCAGTTCTGCATCCACGGCTTCAGTGATCGTGTGAACCAGACGACGAGAATTGCCGGTCGCGATGATGAAGAAGTCGTACAGAGGGGTGATGCCCCGCATGTCGAGCACCAGAATGTCTTGCGCCTTGTTGTCGGCGGCGACTCGGGCTGCCAAGCAGGCGCGGTCGAGGGCAGGCAGTAAGAACGTGCCAGTCGTTGCGAGCTTCAAGAGACCTCCTTCTGGTCGGTTTTCGCCGGAGAAAAAGGCCGGACCCGGCATCTCGGTCGGGTTCGATTCGATCACCTCCGGGCTGGCTCCCACCTGAGCCAGGCCAAACATTGGGAACAACTCATCAGGAAGGGCACTCCCCTTCTGATATCTCATCTGTATCTTCACATGGCGATCTGCTGTCGTCAAGAATGCTTGTCTCCGGTTTGTCCAAACGTTTTTAGCTCGGCTCCTTTGTTCCGTTGCGGTCGGAACATCCGGCACCCGACAGGTAACATTTAATGGACAAGCTCCTGCAGCAAAGGTTCGCTCGACTTAACTCTAGGTTGTTGCTGCAAGCTGCGGCAACCAAACCAACTAACGGGCCTGCTTGCGGGAAGTGGTGGTGAGATTCACCAATCGCCGTTCGTCCCCGCGGTGGATTTCAATGGCCAACTCGACACCGGGTTGGAGACGCTCCAGCAGGCGGCGTAGATCCTCAGGTCCACGAATCGGAACCTCGCCGATCTTTTCCAGGCGGTCGCCGGGCAACAAGCCAGCGCGTTGCGCGGGCCCTTTTGCTTCCCGCACGCGGTTGGTGTCACCCACTAACGTCAGCCCTAGATAGGGCCGTTGCTCTAAGAGGACATCCAAGCGGCGAATATGCTCCTGGGCCAACTCTTTTTCCTCGGGATCGGGGGTGAGGGGAATCAGATTGCTCCAACGGGCTCGGGCCAGTTCCAGCTGACCGGCACGTTCCGCCGCGCGGGCTAGGGCACGTTCCACCGGGCGGCGATCGGCTGCCACCACTTCAGCGAGACGTCGGCCCTCACGCGGTTGGGTACGCCAAGCTTCATAGAGGGCACGGGCTTCCCGACCGGCCTTGCTACTGCCATAGCGTAAATGCAACCATTCCAGCAAGGCGGCGGCCAGGTAGTGTTCGGCAGGCTTGGTCTGGGCTATGCGGGCTTGAGCCAGCAGCTGCTCCAGCTGTTGCTCGAGTGGGCGATCGTCCGGCCAGGCTTGGGCGTCCTTGTCACGACGCGGTCGGTCCTCAGCGATCCAGGCCAACAACGCTTTCCAAGCGGTCGGATCGAAGCGTTTGGCCCGAATGCCCAGATCACGGTACAACTCTTCGTCGCCGGCGGCTCCTAAAAAGGCGATGCTCAGCCGGGCCTTGACTCGGTAACGTAAATGGGCCAACCCTGGAACGCCCAGATCTCGGTCGCTGACCACCGCCGCGAAGCGTTCCGGCACAGAAAACGCCAGCCGCCCTCCCAGTGGGCCATTCTCACCTAAAGTCAGCAAAGTGACAGCAGCGGGCGGAGTTTCCGTTTCGCGAACGGCATCATCCAGGACGTCCAGGGTCGCCCGCAAGCGTTGACCGATGGGCCGATGGGCTCCCGCCCCCAGCACGACAGCCACCGCCCAGCCTGCTTCTCGACAGACCTCACCTAAGCGTTGGCTCTCGGCTGCATGATCCCCAGCGGGCAATACGAGCAACAGCGACGGCGGGCGTTTCTCCCGTGTCGGTGGAGGCCGTAACAGCAGATAGCGTTGCCGACGAGAGTTATAGTTGACCGGCAAGCGATCCGCTCCCAGGATCCAATCATCGTTGAGAACGGTAGGCTGGCGGACCCGAACTTCCACGAAAGCCAGGGCATCGGCTGCAAAGATTGCCCAAATTGCCCATCCGATGGGGATCATCGGCTTGCCCTCATTTTGCCCAAGAAATGGAATTCTCCAACCGGGGTTTTCTTTCCCTCTTTGTTGATGATACCATAAAGGCAATGGATTCCGTGGAGAGCCTCGCCACGGCTTGTTGGCCGGCTTCCTCGGGGCTGACACCGGATGGCCTCGGTATGACCCCACTTTACGAACTGCTTGAACGCATACGTGATCAACGGTTGGCCCAGGGCCGCTTCCGCGGTTTGTTGTATGTTCTGATCGGGCGTCGGCTGCTGCTAGGGGAAACAGTTTTGTCTCAGGGGCTAACTTGGCGTGAAGTGGCTTCGCTGCTGAAAAAGCTGCGCTGGCCACCTGAAGCCGTTCGCGAACTGGGTATCGACCCGGCCGAACTTCCGCCACGCGACCGAGAGAAATTTTGGTATCAGGCTATCAATCGCGCTGCCTTGACCGATGCAAGTGCCCGACAACAGGGGGAAGAACTCATCGCCATGTTAGCCGCCGAGGGGTATCAACTGGGTGACTAATCCGTCGAATCTGGCAGGCTAAATCAGGCACTGGCACCATATTTGCCGACAGATTGCGAACAGATGCAGATGAAATGAAATGCCCTAACCCCTCGGAGATTTCATGATGCGCTTTCGCGCCTTGGCTACTGATTTTGATGGCACGATTGCCCAACATGGCCTCGTTCCCTCGCCAACTTTAGAGGCCATGCGACGCCTGGCCGATTCGGGTTACAAACTGTTGCTGGTCACCGGCCGCGAGAAGGAACAATTGTACGAAATTTTTCCTCATGTGCGGTTATTTGATTACATGGTGCTGGAAAACGGGGCATTACTCCATCATCCGCACACCGACGAAACAACCCTCCTTGCCGAAGCCGCCCCGCCGGCCCTTCTGCAAGCATTGCAACAACGCCGGATTCCCTTCTCGGCGGGTCGCAGCATTGTAGCGACAGTGGAACCGCATGGGGCGACCATGAAAACGCTGATTCAAGAATTACGGCTTAACTGGCATGTGATCATGAACAAGCACGATGTCATGGCCCTGCCGGCATCAATCAACAAGGCGGCCGGACTGAAGGTCGCGTTGGAGCGGTTGGGCCTCCGATCGGAGGAAGTAGTTGGCGTGGGCGATGCCGAAAATGACCTAGATTTTCTTCGCCTGTGTGGTTTGTCCGTGGCAGTGGCCAATGCCTTGCCTGTGGTAAAGCAGACAGCCCACTGGACGATGCAAACGGAATGCGGAGAAGGGGTCAGGGAACTGATTGATCGGCTCCTGAGGGGGAGTTAGGCTACTAAAAAATGGGAGTTGTCCGAGCTTGCTCCTGAAGTCAGCAAGGAAGCAATTGCGGTCGACACAAACGGTAGAAGATAGGCAAGCAAGAACCCCTTTTACGGTTTGGGAAGGTGAACCTCGGGTTGATCTTTCTGTGTCGATGCGATATTGCCTGATTGGAGCGGGTTGGTGTTCCCGCAAACAAAGGACCGAGATGAACGAAGCCACCATTCAACTCGATAGTCGTGATGAAGCGCTGCTGCTGTTTGGCAGTCGAGATACCTTCTTGAAAGAAGTGCGCTCGGCTCTGGGGATGCAACAACTGGCCGGTCGCGGGGATCAGGTGTTGCTCAAAGGCAATGACGACCAGATCAGCCAAGCTCAACGAGTGTTCACGCAATTGCGTTCGCTGCTTCGTTCCCAGGGGAGCTTAAGCCTCGAAGACGTTCGCACGGTACTTGAGGTGGTAACCCAGGGCGGTCAACCGATTGCTCCCGGAGGTTCGGGCGTCCTAGCCGGCGTCGCGACTGGCACGAGCAAATACGTTCGCCCACGCACCGATGGCCAGGCTCGCTATGTCAAAGCCATGCGGGAAAACGATCTAACCATCTGCATCGGGCCGGCTGGTTCGGGCAAAACCTGGCTGGCGGTCGGCATGGCGGTTAGTTGGCTCCGTAGCCAGCAAATCAAGAAAATCATCCTCGTGCGTCCGGCGGTCGAGGCGGGAGAGCGCTTGGGTTATCTACCGGGGGATCTAGTAGCCAAGATCAACCCTTACTTACGTCCTCTGTTCGATGCGTTGAATGACATGATGGAGCCTGAACAAGTCAAACGCTACATGGAAAACGACATTATCGAGATTTGCCCGCTAGCTTATATGCGAGGACGTACCCTTTCGCACGCAGCAATTATCCTCGATGAGGGACAAAATACCACGGTTCCCCAGATGAAAATGTTCCTCACCCGCATGGGGACCGGATCCAAAATCATTGTCACCGGTGATGTCACTCAAGTGGATCTGCCACCCAAGACGCGCAGTGGCCTGTCTGATGCGTTGACGCGTCTGCGTGATGTGGAGGGGCTGGCCGTTGTTCAACTCGATGAAAGCGACATCGTGCGTAATCCGTTGGTACAGCGAGTGTTGAAGGCTTATGAAGAGGACCGTCCGAAACGCAAAAAGGAGTGACCGGGCCGGGGGCACGAGGCCCCATAAGGTCCGTTCCTGATATGTTTGCATCCTCTCGCAAACCCTCGCGAATCGGTCAATGGGATGGCCGACGTCGCTCCTCCCGAAGTGAGGAACCGGTCCTGCCCCGCTTGTGGGAACAGCCGGTCCAACTTCGCCTCGGCACCGTCCTAGTTACCGCTATTGCCCTCACTGTGGTCGCTTTTCTCTGGGGACCAGCCTACTCGTATCGGCCGGGGCAGATTTTCCCACATGACATTCGCGCACGGGTCTACTTTGAAATCGCTGATGTGATCGAAACAGCCCGACGACGCGATGAGGCCGTGGAACGCCTCTCGCCCGAGGATCGCTGCGATGCTGCCAAATGCGAGAACGTACGGCTAAGTGTTCAGGCGGTTATCGAACGCTACCCACCGGGTGCGTTGTTGGTTAGCCGGGGCCAACCCATCACAGAACAGCAGATGGTTTTGCTCAAACTGGAGCAACATGCTTATAATCGCAGCCTAAGTTTAAGTGATCGAATCCGACGATTAGCTGCTTTATTTCTCGTCTTCACTCTCCTAGCCTCCGTTGCTGTTTTGTATGTAGTGCGTTTCCATGCCTCGCTGGCAGAAAGCTTCCCCAAAGTGGTCAGTGTTTGCAGTTTGGTGTTTCTCACCGTTCTGCTGGGCATGATCCTCGCTGGTGTGAGTTGGCAGGCCATCCTCATCCCGCTGACAATGACTGCCATGATCCTCACCATCGCTTATAATCCGCAGTTTGCTTTGCTGATGTCGCTGAGCCTCACGCTTACTGTTAGCGTTGCCCTAGGGGGCCAACTGGGCGATCTGCTCGTGGCCATGGGCGGCCAAACCATGGCCATTCTCTCGCTACGCCATGTTCGCACCCGCATGCGCCTCATTGAAGTTGGGGCTATGGCTGGTCTAGGCTATGTGGCGATGACCCTAGCGGTGGGACTCTACGGCGAACACGATGTGCGGCTGGTGCTGCTGGATGCCGGCCGATCATTCGTCTGGGGCACTCTGGCCGGTTTTCTGGTAAGTGGTCTGTTGCCGCTTGTCGAGCGTATATTTGGGATTGTTACGGATGTGAGTCTGCTGGAACTGAGCGATGGATCGCATCCGCTGTTGCAAGAGCTTGTCCGACGCTCACCCGGCACGTATACGCACTCCATGACAGTAGCTACCCTAGCCGAGCCGGCCGCGGAGGCGATTTCGGCCAATCCGCTCTTGGTACGTGTGGGAAGTTATTTTCATGATATCGGAAAAATGCTCAAGCCTCACTACTTTATCGAGAATCAAACCGGTGAGAATCGGCATAACGATTTAGAACCAGCTCTTAGTACGCTTATCATCATCGGTCATGTAAAAGATGGAGTTGCCTTAGCTGAGCAATACGGCTTGCCTGAACCGATCGTTGATTTTATCCGCCAGCACCACGGCACCACCCTGGTGGAGTATTTTTATCGCGCGGCTTTACGCCTTGCCGAGGAAAGCGGCACCTCGCCGGCCGTCCCGGAGGGAGTGCCCCATCCGCTCGAATCGACCTTTCGTTACCCCGGTCCCAAACCACAAACCCGCGAGGCAGCCGTGGTAATGTTGGCCGATGCCGTAGAGAGCGCTAGTCGAGCGATGAGTCAGCCGACACCGGCCAGCCTTCGTAAACTGGTGCGCGATCTGTCGATGAAGCGGCTATTGGATGGCCAGTTTGCTGAATCGGGGCTGACCTTGACGGAGTTGCATCAGGTCGAAGAAGCATTAGTTAAAGGACTGATTGCGTTGTATCACAATCGGATCAAATACCCCGAGGCGCAACGAAAAGCAGGCTGAGGCCAGATATCACAGGGCGAAAACCAAGACATAGATCCTAGTCACTCGCGTTCCAGCGGTGTGATATACAGATGCACGGTATGTTCCATTTGGGCTGTCGAGACGGTTAGCGTTTTGGTGGCTCGGATGCCTGGTATGCGAAACGCATGCGAAACAATACGCGTTCCCGGTTTCAAACGCTCAAATTGTGGAATCAATCGTTCATTGACGTTCGTCATCAAATACATGAGTATGGCATCGGCCGGCCGAAAATCTTCCCGAAACAAATCATTGCGCACGAAACGGATACGTTCGCTTACGCCTGCCTGTTCGGCCGCCTGCTTAGCTTCGGCAATGCGTTGGGGGTCGATGTCGATCCCCACACCACGAAGCGTCGGATCGCGTTTCACCGCCGCGATCACCAGACGGCCATCACCGCAGCCCAGATCGTAGACAACCTGGTGAGGCTGAAGTTCAGCGAGATCGACCATGGCCTCAACGACTTCCGGGGGCGTATGAACGTAGGGTACATCAGGCGTGCGGAAGCTTGTGAGGATGTAAAAGGCGATTGCCCAGGCGACCAGAGCTACAACCAGTATCGAGGCAAAACCGAGGTAGCGGTTCATCGGTTTCTGGCTCCAGTAGATTCTCAGCGTGGACAGTTTAGCAGGTATTCCAGTACGGCGGCTGTAGATTCATCCAGAGCTTGGAGATGCTGAACCTCGTACCACTCTTCGAGGATTAGCGTTTGCAAGGCCGTGAGCAGAACTTGAGGTGCCCCGGTCCGGATGAGTAATCGACCCAAGGCTTCACTCGGTTCGCTTAGTTCTAAGCCCTGAATGCTTGGCACCCGTTCCAGCAATTGCGCTGCCAGTTGACGATGACGCCAGCCTGTCTCGCCGCGTTGCACATCCAAACGAAACGTCAGCGGAGCCGCTACTAGCCGTTCGCGAATACGCGTGACGGTGTCGGCAGCGGCGACGCGTCCATTAGACATGATCACAACATGATCTGTGAGCTTTTCTAATTCGTCCAGTTCGTGACTACTGATGAGAAGACATTTTCCTTGGTCAGCTAACGAATGAAACAGTGCGACAAACTCCGCACGGCCGACCGGATCGATACCGCTCATCGGCTCGTCGAGAACCAGCAGGGGTGGATCGTGGAGCAACGCCTGGGCCAGCTTAACCCGCTGCCGCATCCCCTTGGAATAGCTGCGAATCGGACGGTCGGCTCGATGGTCCATGCCGACACGGGCCAACACCTCTTCGGTGCGTCGACGAACCTCGGCGCTAGAAAACCCGCACAGCCGGGCCATCTCCCGTATGAAGCAACGCCCGCTCATCTCTTCATAAAATGCATCGATATCGGGACAATAGCCGATCAATCGTCTTGCCTCGGGGCGGTGTGCCTCGACACCGGCAATCTGTACGCTACCGCTGTCCGGGCGTAATTGGCCAGTAATCAGGCGAATAAGCGACGTTTTGCCCGCGCCGTTTGCTCCGACGAGGCCGGTGATGCCACCGCGTAACTCTAGCGTCACGTCCAACACGCCACGCACCGCCCCGTACCACTTGCTCAGCCGCTGACACAAAAGAATCGGAGGCGTCGCAATCGCTGGGGCACAGGGTGCAGTCCCGCTAGTCGGGCTAGGCAGAGCCGTACCAATCTCTACGGGACGATCTCGACCGCCCGGACTCGCGGGATCAAGTAGCTCAGGCATGCAAGACAAACCCCTAGTAAAACCAGACTGGCTTCCCAAACTTCAGGTTGAGGCGAAGGACGTATCTTGGTCCCATCCACATTTAGAAGCGCATTGCCGATCAGATAGGTGCAGTTCCATAAATCGATTAGCCGCCAACGCGGCGAGAACCGCAGCCCATCGACCAGTGCGGAACTCACCGCCTGGGCAAAAACAAACACTGTCATCCAGGCCATGATAAGCGGCACCGTGGAACGCAACCAACTTGCCATCGCCAACAGCAGAATCGTTAGCGAACTGCTGAGCAGTAGTCCATAGGATAGGATGCCAAGCAACAACGATGACTGATCCGTAAAATACTCCCAAGATTCGAGCATGCCAAACTGAAACCACAATACCATGGCCGGTAAGGTGGTGAACAGGTTGAGAAAAATGGCGACGGCTAACCCTTTGCCCAGCAGGTAGTGCCAGGTGGTGATCGGCTTGGCCAGATAAAACGACAGGCTGCCGAATCGCAAGTCGTTGCCAATCACCACGGCCCCGGAGAACGCCAGGGCGATCATCACCGTGTTAGCTTCGAACCAGAAAAAGTCGCGAAAGGTGAGCGGCGAGCCATTAAAGTGGAGGGTGTCCCGCAACGTTTCTAGGAGCCATTTCGGCTGCACCCGCGCCACACCGCCCACCCGGATCTCGCTTTCCCCGAGTAACCCCTGCGCCCAACTCATGAGATACTGGCCGAAAAAATAGCACAAAAACACGCTAAGCGATAGGGCGTACAAGGCCCAAAACAGGCGGCGTCGAAAGAGCATCAGCAGCGCCACTCGGGTAATTGGCCAGGCGCGAGATTGGCTAACCAAGGCGAAATGGACGAGAAACACTGCCAGCAACGCCAACCGAAGCAGATCGCTGGGTACGACGCTGGCTAGGGCAAACAGACCCGCTTGGACGGCGAGAAAGCCCAACGTCTGAGCAACGCCATCGCCTTGCAAGGTGCCCCGCCAACCGCGGTAGTGAAGCAAGACCGGCTTAGCGTTGGGGTCGGTCATGCGAGTCGGCCTCTGCCAAGAGACGATGAAACAACTCTTCCAAAGATTCTTCATCCGCACGCAAGCCACGAATCAGCACACCATGATTGGCCGCGAGCGAGAAGAAGGCACGCGTGACAAATCCGTGCGGAACGGTGACACGCCATTCTCCACGAGTATTGTCGGTAACGATCTGGACACCTTCAAGGGTTAGCTCCTCCCGGAAGTCGGCACTGTCGCCTTGAATCTGCAAGATGTAACGGTCCTGCCGTTGAACGCGTAACTCCTCTACCCGGCCTTGAGCGAGAATCTGGCCGCGATGGAGAATCAGGACGGTTCCGCAAACCCGTTGCACATCGCCCAATAGATGGGTGCAGAGGATCAGCGATTTCTGATGCTCTCGGCCCAGTTTTTCCAGCAATTCCAACATGGCCTCGCGGCCTGTGGGGTCCAGGCCACTGGTAGGTTCATCCAGTAGAAGCAGCGGCGGATCGTGTATGAGGGCCTGAGCCAGCTTGAGGCGTTGCTTCATGCCCAGACTGTATTGCTCTAGCGGACGATAACGGGCATCGCCCAGTTCCAGGTATGTCAGGACTTCGTGAGCGCGACGGCTAGCATCGCGGCGCGGCATGCCGCATAATTCACCCGCTAGGGTGACGTATTCGACGCCACTCAAACCGGGCACCAACCCATCGGCCTCAGGCATATAGCCGATCAAGCGTCGGAGTTCCGGCCTGGCGGTTGCTAGATCGCGACCCAAGATCCGCCCTGCCCCCGAGGAGGCAGGCAGCAGGCCAAGCAAGATTTTTAGCAGGGTCGATTTGCCTGCCCCATTCGGGCCCAGCAGACCAATCCGCCCGGGACCCAAGCGGCAGGACAACGGCCCCAGAACGCGAAGAGGGCCGAAGCAACGGGTTAGTTGTTGCAGTTCGATCAGAGGGATAGGCTCAGTCACAACCAGACCTCACACCGGCGAACATAGCAAGGAGCGCACTCGACGCGGCTCATTGTACGTCGAGCAGACAAGATTGCTCGTATCGAGAGGCTCAGAGCGAAGGAGCTTGTCGGGCTTGCCCCTAGTTGGCGTGGTGGATAAGGTTCACTCTTGAACCAGATCCGAGGGACAGGCGATGATTCCAATTGATCTATCTGGGAAAGTAGCCCTGGTAACGGGCGTGGGCGACGACAAGAGCTTTGCCTGGTTTATCTCCAAAGCCTTGCAGGCGGCCGGGGCCCGTCTCATTCTAGCGGTGCATCCCCGCATGCTACGCATCGTCGAAGGGTTCCTCAATGGGACCAGCCCCGATGATATGGCCAGCAAAAAATTGCCCTTTGGCGACGGCTACCTGAGTGCCGAGCGGGTTCTGCCTTGCGATGTTTCCTATGACACCATGGACGATGTGCCCGACTCAGTACGCACCGATCGCCGATTCAAACGCATCGAAGACGAGTTCGGGGATTATTCCATCGGGGGCATGATGGCCAAAATCGCCGAATCGTACAAGCAGATCGACATGCTCATCCATGCCATCGCTTTTAGTGCTGAGATTCGCAACAAAGCTATCGACACCAGCCGCAATGCCCATCTGCAGGCTATCAGCATCAG
>JBDNDE010000084.1:0-15895 GCA_046719305.1 Gemmataceae bacterium
CTCAAGGGCTGGCAGATTGTCCGCAAAAACCAGGCCAAGGTGCATCAGCTGGTCATGGATATGCTTACGTATTCCAAGGATCGCGAGCCGGAAATCAGTCTCGTGGACCTCAACACCCTGGTTGGCGATGTCGTCGAATTGATGCAACCCCGCGCCGAAGAACGTGGCATCTCCTTGTCTACCAAGCTCGACGAATCGTTACCTCTGGTGCCGGCCGATCCCGAAAGCATGCACCGCTGTTTACTCAATATCGTTGGCAATGCTCTCGATGCTGTCCAGGGACACGAAAACCCTCAGGTCCTCATCACCACCTCGCGTGAACCGCTCGGCGGCAGTGTCAAGGAGCCGTTTGCTCGCATCCAAGTGATAGACAACGGCGACGGTATCGACCCCAATATGATTCATGACATCTTCAAGCCTTTTGTCTCGACCAAAGGCTCCAAAGGCACCGGCCTGGGACTGGCGGTTAGCCGTAAAATGATGCGCGAGCAGGGCGGCGACATCCTCGTGACGAGCGAACTGGGCAAAGGGAGCGTCTTCACCCTGCGTTTGCCCTTGCGTAGCCCGCTGGGTCACGACCCCTCGATCACTCGCAGTGAAATGCCCGTTGCTCCGTTCTGATCCCGCCGGTCCCTCTTTCTCCCCCTTACCCCAGATCCGCCGTATCTAGTCGGCCTTCGGCATACAGGCGGCGGAAATGCTCTAGCGTCTGCCGAATCCCCTCACGCAACGGCGTCTTCGCAATCGGCCCAAGGTCGCGTTGTAACGCCGCATCGCTCAGGTCGTAGGCGATGCCGATCTGAGAATCGCCATAGCTGATGCGGTCGCGTGCTTCGGGAATTACTTCACTTAAGAGGGCGTGAAAGGTCGGCAAATCCACCACCTCCCCACGCAGATTATACGACTTCGCGCCGTGATAGGGGGCCTCCAACGCCCGAACGAACGCCCCGGCCACATCCTCTACATATTGCAAATCCTGCCAGCCGCCATAGGCAATGTGGTACGATCGCCCCACAGCCAAGGCCTTGATCGCTTTGGTTGGCTCGCTGGTCATACCCAGATCACGGCCGACGCCGTACACCGTCCACGGCCGCAGCCCGACGCTGACGATGCCGTGATCCTGAAAGTAGATGCGGGCGTTGCCCTCGTTACAACATTTGAAGTAGCCATAATGCGTGCGGGGCATGAGCTTGACCTCGTCAGTCAACGGACCAGGTCCGTAATCGCTGGCCGGGCCGAACACCGCTGCACTGCTGGCGTAGACCACTCGTTGAACCTGCGGCTGATGCTGGCGGGCGGCTTCAAAGACCGCCAAGGTGCCAAGCACGTTGACCTTGGCCCCCAGAATCGGATCGGCTCGACAGGTTGGCACTTGTAACCCTGCTAGATGCAATAGATGAGTGATGCCATGCTCAGCCACGGCGTCGTTCAAGCGAGACAAGTCGGTAACATCGCCGGGCAGATAATTCACTTGCGCAAGTTGACCGACATCAAGGATCAAATCAAGCCGCCGGGGATTTGCCGCCAGATCGTAGACATAAACCGCCTCGCCACGTTGGAGAAGTCGGCGAATGATCCAAGCACCAATGAAACCATAGCCGCCGGTGATCAGCACACGCATAGCAGAGAACCTCGGGAGGGGAAATCAGCCAACGCGGAATGGGGCGACCTCAGCCAGTTGCAGGCCTAGGCCTGGTCCCTCAGGAGGTACCAGCCGGCCCTTGTGGATCGTAGGCGGGTTGAGAAACAGCGGATACAGCCAAGGCATCAGTTCAACGCTACTAACTCCAGGCAGGCCGCATCCTAAATGCACGCTGAGTTCCGGCAGCAGATGCGGCGAGACTGGCAAGCCATGCCGCTGGGCCAGGGCAATGACAGCCAATGTGGGGGTAATACCGCCCAGGCGGGTGATGTCGGGCTGAAGGACGGCCAGGGCATCTTGTTCGAGATAACGCTCGAATTCATCCAGGCCAAAGAGCATCTCACCCGCCGCGATGGGCAGATCGAGCCGCCGCGCTAGGCGGGCGTGGCCGGCAACATCTTCACATGTGATGGGTTCTTCAAACCAACCAACACCGATCTCTTCCTCGAAGAAGCGGCCCATCGTCAGGGCAGTGCCGGCCTCATAGCGTTCATTAGCATCGACGGCCAACCAAACCTCGTCGCCCAGTTCCTCGCGCAATTGCGTGAGCCGGTCGGCATCGGCGTCGGGGTTGTCGCCTACTTTGATTTTGAGTCCTTTGATTCCTTGATCCAGGTAGGGGCGGCTAGCTTCGAGGATCTGCGGCACGCTCATCCACAGCCAGCCGCTATCGCTGCCGTACACCTCACACGACTCCCGCGCCCCGCCCAGCAGCTTGTGCAACGGCAGATTGGCGGCCTTGCCCTTGAGATCCCACAGCGCGACATCGAAGGCCGAGTAGGCTTGCTGCACCAAGCCACGCCGACCGACGGTTTGAAGCCGCCAGTAGACACGCCAGGCCAGCCGTTCGTGGTCCAAGGCGTTTTCGCCCTGCAGCAGTGGCGCAATGTCATCCTGAGCCGTGGCCAAAAGCGCTCGCCCAGACGACTGCAACGCATAGGCGAAGCCGATACCTGTCAACCCCTCTTGGGTTTCGAGTTGGACCAGCAAGACCATGACATGGTTAGCGCGTCCTGCGGCCTGCTCCAAAGCCGAGGCACGCGGCCGAGATAGGGGCACCCGCAACAATTGGCAGTCAATGCGCGTCAGCCGCACTGGCTTTCCTCCCGAAGATGCGCCAGCCGAAGTACACCGGGATGCCTGCCACCACCAAGATCAGCCCCGGCCAAGTATATTCGGGACGAACGATCAATAGATCCAACATCAGCAACGTACAAAAAAGCATATACACAGCCGGCACCACGGGATAGCCGAACGCCCGCACAGGGCGCGGCCAATCGGGCCGCCGCCACCGCAGGACAAACAGCCCCGCCACCGTGAGGGCATAGAATAAAAGCGCGGCAAAGATAACGTAATCGAGCAACTCGCTATAGGTTCCGGAAAACACCAACAACACCGACCACACCCCCTGAACCATCAGGCCGTTGGCCGGTACCCGCTGGGTATTGAGCGTGCCGACCTGCTCGAAGAATAACCCATCGCGAGCCATGGCATAATACAGCCGAGCGCCCATAAGAATCATTCCATTGACACATCCAAAGGTGCTGATCATCACAGCCACCGCAATAAACCACACCCCCAGCCCAGGCGAGGCTTTCTCCATCACTGCGGTTGCCACTCGGTCGTCCGGCGCGCTCTGAATCTCCGGCATCGTTAGCGCTGCCACATACGCCAGATTCGCCAGCAGATACAGCACGATGACCAGCGTCGGTCCAAGAATCAGCGCCAGCGGCACCGTGCGTTCGGGTTGCTTAACCTCGCCGGCCGAAAACGTCACATTGTTCCAGGCATCGGCCGAAAACAGCGAGCCGACCATTGCCCCGCCGGCGACCATGAGGGCGATGCCCAACTCCGGGAAGCTCACCAGCTTGCGCACTTCTTCAAATCGCTTGGTTGTGTAGATGCCGCTCCATAAATCGCTGCTATTGGCTTGCACGGCCGTGCTGTTGACCGCCACAAACAACCCGGCCACAATCAACACCAGCAAACCCAGGGTCTTGGCCAGCCCGAAAATATTTTGTATCAGGCTGCCCTCTTTGACGCCCCGGCAGTTCAGCCACGTCAGCAAGACAATGACAGCCACCGCTACCAGTTGCCCGGCGGAGATGGTGAAATCGCTGCGCTCGAAGACTTTGAGCGGCTCATTCGACCAGGGCAAAGCTAAGTACAGCTTGGCCGGCGCGGCAAACTTCACCTGATAGAGAATGGCCGGTTCGCCGGTACCCAGTTGCGGCAGCAACACGCCGAGGAACTTGGCGAAGGCGACGGCGACAGCGGCAATGCTGCCGGTCTGGATGACAAGCAAGACCGTCCAGCCATACAGAAAGCCCCACAACGGCGAGAACGCCTCACGTAGGAAGATGTATTGGCCACCGGCACGCGGCATCATACTTGCCAGTTCGGCATAAGCTAGTCCCCCAGCAATGGTCACTACCCCCGTCACGATCCACACCGCCATCAACCAACCCGACGAACCTACATCGCGAGCAATGTCGGCCGAGACGATGAAGATACCGGAGCCGATCATGGTGCCGGCAATCAACATGGTGGCATCAAACAGACCGAGCTTGGGCTGGAAGCTTGGCGCGGGGGAGTCAGGAGGCCCAGAGGACATCGCGGGGTCACTCCTTGCGGAAGCCGGTGTCGGATTGCTTGATGCCCTTGGAACCATCGCTCGACGACGTGGCGCCGTCCGGCATGGGGAGTTCACCGCGCAGCTGCTTGCCGAGCGTGCTATTGTACTGGCCATAGGCGAAGTAGATCACCAACCCCAGCAGCAGCCAAACCACCAGCCGCAGCCAGTTGCCCACCGGCAGCGACATCATCAGCATCACACACAACAAGCCCCCCAAAATCGGAATGACCGGCACCAGCGGACAGCGGAAGGGGCGATGGGCTTGGGGATTGGTTCGCCGCATCACCAGCACAGCCATACAGACGACGGCAAACGCGAACAACGTACCGATATTTGTGAGTTCCAAAAGCGCGTCGATGGGTAGCACGCCGGCCAAGATGGTCACGAAGCAGCCCACGGCAATGGTGCTTTTCCAGGGGGTTTTGAACACGGGGTGAACATCGGCGAAGAATCCTTTGGGGATCAGGCCGTCTCGGGCCATTGCCAACAAGACGCGTGGACCGGACAGCATCAGCACCAGCAACACCGAGGTGATACCGGCCACCCCGGCGACGTTGATGATCAATTCGCTGATGCCCAGGATCTGCTTGACCACGTCGCTAGTGCCTTCGGCCTGAGCGGCTGACTTGAACGCACTGGAGACGCCAGCCCCTTTGTCAATCTGGTCGTAAGGTACCATCCCTGTCAGCACCGCCACCACGCCGATATACAACAGGGTGCAGATGACGAGTGAGCCAATAATGCCGATGGGTACGTCGCGTCCGGGGTTCTTAGCTTCCTCGGCTTGTGTGCTGACTGCATCAAAACCGATGTATGCGAAGAAGATGATGGCAGCGCCGGCCAACATCCCTACCGGCCGGCCCTCGATCACTTGACCGATCGTCAGTTGCGGAACGCCAAAGAAACTGAAGCCGCCGTAGCCGAAGGGCGCGAAGTCGCGGGTCCAGTTCTCGGGGTTGACAAAGAACGCTCCCATAACAATCACGAACACCACCGCAAACGTCTTGATGAACACCATGACGGCGTTAAAGGTGGCTGACTCGCGAATCCCCTTGACCAGCACAACGGTAACGATGAACACGACAATTACGGCCGGCAGATTGATATAAGAATCGGTTGGTTCAAACCAAGCCCGGAGATCTCCCCAGGGAGCCTTGTGGTTGAATTTGATCGGTGCGCTTTGCAAATAAGTGGGCAGTTCCCAGCCGGCCTTTTTCATCACCGCTTGAAAATAGCTCGACCAGCCGTTGGCCACCGTCGCCGAGCCGACGGCATATTCCAGCACTAGGTCCCAACCGATAATCCAAGCAAACAGTTCGCCTAGAGTGCAGTAGGCATAGGTGTAAGCACTACCCGCCACGGGAGCCATGCTGGCAAACTCGGCATAACACAGAGCGGCGAAAATGCACGTCATCCCAGCGATCATATAAGAGAGCATCAAGGCTGGACCGGCTACTTCACGGGCGGCGGCCCCAGTCGCAACGAAAATCCCCGCACCGATGATCGCTCCGATGCCCAGAGCCGTCAGTCCTACCGGCCCCAGCACGCGTTTGAGGCGGCCGTGTCCCTCGGCCTCGGCCAGAAGGTCGTTGAGATTTTTTGTTGCGAATAACGAGTTGGTCGTGGTCGCCATGCATACACACTCCGGCGGTCGAACGTCGGGCTGGCGGGAGAGGCCCAGCTAGCGGAAACGTAAGGTGAGGAAATTATGGGGATTCCACGCTGCCAGGCAAGCGGCATTTCGTGCGGTTTGCGATTTCGGCCTACGAGGAAGCCAGCGCGGTGTCGAAGGACTGCACGCCTGTTAGGTCAAGCCAACCTTTGATTGCCTGCCCGGGCCGCTACGCAAAACACCCCCAAAACAGTCGACACAAGCTGCACCAAGAGGCGAGCGGCTAGTTGACAGAATGGCTTCGGCCCGATAGCATTCGTGTTTTGGTCGGTTGAGTCGATCACCTACCGCCAGTTAGAGGCATAAGCGCAGAATGGTTAAGAAGAAACTGGGCCGAGGTCGGAAAAATCGTTGCCGTTTTTGCACCAAAGAGGGGTGCCCGCGTCCGGCCTTTGTCGATTACAAAGATGTCTCGACCCTCAAGAAGCTCTGCACCAGCCAGGGCAAGATCATGCCCCGCAAGCGGAGCGGCACCTGTGCCGCTTTCCAACGCGCCATCAAAGACGCCGTCAAACGCGCCCGCTTCATGGCGCTGTTGCCCTACGTCGGCGAGTAAGCAGGCTGCCTTCCCGAGGCGAGAAAGTCGTCGGACGACTACTGCCCGGTGCCTAGGCCGACGCCATTGAGGCAAGAGGTGTCCATCACGCCGGTGCGGATCGTAAACACCCCAGGGAAGCGGTGCTCCCAACCAGCGTTGGCGGCCGGCACATACTGCCGAGCGTTGGCCTCAATGGCCTGCACACCGGGAATGTGAGCCGCCAACGAAGCACTATGGATCAGCGACGCCCCGGGACAGGTTAGATCTTGCACGCATAGGAACATGCCATATTTCTGCGCTGCTGCCGCCATGAGCAGCGATTGCGATTGGCCTTTGCACGCTTTTAGGGCCGCACCCGTGTAGCCCATCTCGCGGGCCAACTGCAACGACTCCAAATCCAGCAGCGACTCATCAATCACCACCGGCCGCAGGGCCGAGGCGGCGTGCATGGTCTGATGCCGATGGGCCTTCAGGTCGCGGGCGGTGGGTTGCTCGATATAGGCTACGCGTTCGTAGGCCCGCTGCCCCTTCTCACGCAAGCGATGCAAAAATTCCAGCAAAGCCGACACATCGGGGCAGCGTTCGTTAAAATCTAGCGAATAGCTCCACCGGCCGCCCGGCCGCGCCTGCTCAGCCACGGCATCGACCCGCAGCACCCGCTCGACATCCCAGGCTAGATCGTCGCCGTTGAGCTTGATCTTCAGGTGCGTCAGGCCGTTGGAGTCAATCCACTCGGCCAGCGTCTCGGGCAAGCCATCGCCCACAGGGTGTGTTACGTCGCCCGCTGTCAACGGGTCCAACGCCCCCACCAGGTGATACAATGGCAACGACGGCACCGGCTCACGCAACACATAGCGGGCTAGATCCTCACCGGCAAACTCCGGCCCGAGATAATGCCCCAGATCGTGCGAGACAAAATCGCAGCCATAGGTATGCCAGCAACTCAGGCCATGCGCTTTGCCCATGGCATCGTGCAGGGCGGCATCAAACGGGCTGGCCACCACCAGCGTACACAACGGCGGAATCGGCTCGGCCAGGTTTGCCGATTGTGCCGAGGCCGCCTGATGGTACAGCGGCTCCAACAGATGAGTCAGATCCAGAGGATGACCGCTTTCGCGACAAGTGGCAGTAAGGCGAGCCAGGTCGTTGGCAAGCGCTTTCATGGCAGCAAGCGTTTGGTCGTAGTGCAGCTTGCGTGACGGAAACGACCACACATTGCCCAGCGGCATCGAGCCGTGTCCTGTAGCGACCAAGCCCGCACGCGTTTCGACTGTGATCGCCACGTCGAGCAGGGTCACGCGATCCACCGGCACGCCACCAAACTTGATCGGCGTGCGGTACAGATAATCGCTGAACGAATAGGTCACGTCGCGGATGCAGAGATCAGTTGGTTTCATGGAGCTTAGTCTAGCAAGCTGGTCACGGTTTGACCCGTTGCAGCAAGCGTTTCAACTCCTCGACACGTTTGGAAGCACGATCGGCCTCGCGCGTCTCAGGGCCAAAGGTTATCACCTGCTCATACATGGAAATGGTTGCTTCTAACAGTCCCGGCGTAAGTCTCAAGCCACGAATAGCAGCCACTGTTTTGACATAATCATCCAAAGCAGTCGCTTCACGGAGGAAATGATGCCGCTGCCGTTGGGCGTGCCACTCTGCCCAGGGGCGTTTGCCCTTGGCGTCGTGAGCCTCCAAGGCGGCCTTGGCTTGCTTGGCGGCAGGAGTGGCTGGCCAACGATAGATCACCCCCTCCAGCAGGGAGATGCCTTCATCCGTGCGGTTGTGTTGCAGGCGGAAGCGTCCTTCCTCGACCAGGGCAGCGGCCCAATCCTCAGCACTGGGGGTGCCCGGCCCGACGATCCGCGTAGGGGGGAAACGCCCGGCCAGTTGCACCCGCTTGACTCGATTCGACTCCAGCCAGGCGATCGTGCCATCTAGTACCAACGAAGGCGGCAGGGTGTTGGCATGCAGATTGGGCACCATCGTGTACTTATACGTCATGTCGGATTGTTCTAGCACCTTAACCCGCACACGCTCCAACTCGTGACGATTGAGATCCCATTGACCAGCCAAAAGAGCGATGCTCAGCCGCTCGCGGGCACGATCTCGCATGTACGGTTCGGCCCGCAATGATGTGGCTTGACCGATCGCCACTACCCCGCCGACAAACTCAGGGTAGCCATAGGCGATCATGGTCGCGAGCAGCCCACCACTGCCTAGACCACTCACATAGACGCGGTCGGGGTCGAGATGGATCTTCTGACGCAGATCGTCCAGGACAGCCAGGGCCGTCTTGAGGCGTAACCCCAGAGGAAGCTCCTCACCGATGCCGACCGGACAGGCGTAGAGGAGCTTGTGCTTCTGACACACCGCTTGCCAGGCCAAATGGTCGTTGGGCAGCGACGCAGTCGACAGGTGCAGTACTAACCCCTGGGGCTGATCGACCGCGAAGCCCTCCGGGAGCAGGAGTTGGTAGCTCTCCACAAAGCCGCGCGGCGCTTCCTTGGGCAGGTCGGCCAGGATACTAGCCGGAGCGGCCCATTGTAGATCGAAGCGATTAGGCAGCGTCACCGGCACGCGTGGATGAACGATGCCCGTTTGCAACGCCAGCGGTTTCCGCGTGATCACTCGGGGCCGATGAAACGGCCGAAGAATGATGATGCGGTCTTGAGCCTCAGCAACGAGGACGGTCAGGAGCAATGCCGGCAGCGCGGCGAGAAATTTGGTATTCATGCTGAAAGCCTAACCGCGCCGCAAGGGCGAACTGGCCCGGCTGCGGTAAAAAAATTGCAGTTTGGGTGCGATTCTGCTTGTCAGGCCGATTTCCCCTTTCGCATCGGCCTGGTAAGATAGCAGCATTGTCGCCTGATTTTCTTGCTGGGTGTCCGACCATGAGCCAACCCGATCCCTGGTTCCAATCTCTGTTTGCCGAGCGTATCGGCGGTGCGAATTACGGCAAGGACACCACGATTTACAAATTCGAGAAGATCAAGAGGGCCAAGCGGGCAGCACTGGCGGCTCATCCGGAACGGCAGTTGCTGGACTTCGGCATCGGCGAGAACGACGAGATGGCCCCCGAAGCGGTGCGGGGCGTGCTGAAGCGTGAGGTGGACCGCCCCGAAAATCGCGGCTATGCCGACAACGGCATCCAGGCGTTCAAGGACGCGGCCGCCGAGTTCATGCAGCGTGAGTTTGGCGTGAAGCTCGACCCGGTCAGCGAGATCAACCACGCGATTGGTTCCAAGCCGGCTTATGCCATGCTACCGGCGGTGTTCATCAACCCGGGCGATGTAACGCTGATGACCGTGCCGGGTTATCCGGTGGCTGGCACCCACACCCGCTACTACGGCGGCGAGGTGTATCGTCTGCCGTTACGGGCGGAGAACAACTTCTACCCGGACTTGGCGGGCATCCCGGCGGAGATCAAGAAGCGGGCCAAGTTGCTGGTGCTAAACTACCCCAATAGTCCGACGGGGCAGACCGCGACGGTGGATTTTTACAAGCGGGTAATCGATTTTGCCCACACGCATCAGGTGGTGGTGGTACAGGATGCCGCCCATATCCTGCTGAGCTACGAGGGGCCGCCGCTTTCGTTTTTGCAAGTCGATGGGGCCAAAGAGGTGGGCGTCGAAGTCCACTCGCTCTCCAAAGGTTTCAACATGATTGGCTGGCGCATGGGCTTCGTGGCCGGTCATGCGAAAATCGTACAGGCTTTCGCCGATGTCAAAGATAATAGCGACTCCGGACAGTTCATGGCGATCCAGCACGCCGCCGCCGCCGCCCTCCGCATGCCCGAAGTTCCCGTGCAAATCCGCGAAAAATATCGCCGCCGTCTGAGCAAACTGGTGGCCGTACTCAACGACTTGGGCTTCGGTTGTACGATGCCCAAGGGAACCTACTTTCTCTATGTCCGAGCGCCCAAGTCGGCTGGAGGCCGAACCTTTGCCAACGCCGAGGAGGCCTCGCAGTACTTGATCACCGAGCAATCGGTTTGCTGCGTGCCCTGGGACGACGCCGGAGCCTTTCTGCGTTTCAGTGTCACCTACTTGGCTAAAGACGAAGCCGAGGAGGACGCCCTGATGGCCGAGACAAAAGCCCGTCTGGGTCGGCTAGGGCTGACTTTTTGAGCCACTTGGAGTGCCGCTACGACTCCGGCAATTGGAACAGCGGGCCTCCCTGGCCGGTGCCCCCGCGTAACGGTGTCTTACGCGGCTTGCTCGGTTTAGCGGGGACGACCGGCTCCTCGGGCGGTGCTTCCTCTTCCATCGGGGCCGTCTGTTCGGCGGCCTTGGCGTTGGCGGCCTTGATTGACAACGACATCCGGCGGGCTTGCGGGTCGATGTTCAAAACCTTGACGGCCACCGATTGCTCCACCTTGATCACATCGCGTGGATGGCGAATACGCTGCTGCGAAATTTCGCTGACATGCACCAGACCTTCCAGCCCTGGTTCAATCTCCACAAATGCGCCATAATCGGCTAGCCGCGTCACCACGCCGTGGACCACGGTGCCGGGCGGGTAGTTGGCAACGGCTAGTTCCCACGGGCCGGTTGTGAGCTGTTTCAAGCCAACGGTGAGCTTGCGGGTGTCAGGGTCGATCTTGAGTATTTTGACACGGAGCTTTTGGCCGGGCGAAACCAGTTCCTCGGGGCTTTTGATCTTGGTCCAACTCATCTCGCCAACTGGCAGCAGGGCCTCGACGCCGCCCAGGTCGATAAACGCACCAAACGGCTTGATGCTCCGCACGATCCCTTCGCGTAGGTCGCCCTCGGCCAAGCTGGCCATGATCTGTTCGCGAGCTTCGGCCCGTTCGCGTTCCAGTACACCCTTGCGTGACAGCACCAGGTTGCGTTCCTCGCGATCGACCTCAGTAATGATGCACTTGAGCTTCTTATTCACATATTCTTCAGGATGCTCGACTCGATATAGGTCAATCTGTCCCATCGGTAGGAAGCCGCGTATCCCGTTGACCTCGACGCTCAGACCGCCCTTGTTGGCCGCCACCACCTTGGCCTCGACGATCATGCCCTCGGCCACACTAGACCAGTCGGCTTCCTGAACGGCCTGGCCACCCCGACGGAGAAGGAGCAGGCCATCGGGATCGAAGCCTTCGATAGAAACTTCGACCTCGGTGCCCGGGGCAGGTACCCCCTCTGGGAACTGGTTGAGGGGCAACACTCCCTGGGTACGGCCGCCGACATCGACGAAGACATCTTTGCCCCGGACGCTAAGGACCTTGCCCTGGCGTAACCCTTCGGTCTTTGCTGGTCCTTTGAGTTGTTGGCGTCCTGCCCCCATAAGGTGGTCCATGTCGGCAAATCCGAGCATGGCCTCACGCATCTCGCGTTCGATCTCGTCGTCGAGCGAGCGGACACTGGGGACGGGGACCGGACCAAATCCCTGGTCATTGTCATCCAGTCGCGGCACTTTGCCCGTGTTGGCCACAGGTCGGACCGGCGACTCGGGCGTGGGGCTAGCCGCATGGGCCGCACGTTGTCCACCCCGCAGGCGATCCCGGGCCGAGGGTTTAGCCGGCGTTTGCTGGTCGAGCTTGCGAGGGGTGTCTGGCGTAGGGTTGGTAGAAGCGTTCAAGGGGGGATTCACATCCGAAGATTCGCGTTCGTTCATGTTCTTACTTCTTGGTTAGGTCACGAAGCGTTATATTACGAAAGTCGATCTTACTTCCATGATTCTGAAAACAAATGTAGCCTTCCAGAGGCTTCTCGCGTAGTTCTTTGATCTTCGATTGATCTACATCCTGAATCTTCTTGCCGTTGAGTGTTATCTGGATCCGCGGACCAACACACACAATCTCCATCACGTTCCACTGTGGCGCCGGCTTGGCTGCCTGCTCGCTAGGGGCCACATAGCGGTACAACGAACCGGTCGAATGCCGATCCGGTTTGCGGTCGGCATCATCTAGCAACTGCACCTCGTAGGCATAATACGACGGACGCGTCGCGACCGATTGCTTGGGGTCAAATACCGTGGTGCGGATCCCCACGCCGCTGTTGCCCCGCTTCCCTTTGATCGGCTCGGCAAAGCGATACTCAAACCGCAGGTGGAAATCGCTCAGCTTTTTCTCATAACGCAGAAAGCCGAAACTGCCGGTGGTCACCTGACAGGACAATAACCCGTCCTGGGGACCCACACGGGCAAGACCTTGTCCCCTTGCTTGAAGGTAGTAGCCCCTTCGACCACCCAGCCGTTGAGCGATTTGCCATCAAAGATCAAGTCGCCATCGGGCTCAGAGTGCAGCGGGGCAATCGTCCAGCCGATCAGTAAGATAAGCAATCCAAGGCTACGCATGGCGAGTTCTCCCGAGCCAAGTCGGTTCACGTTGCTCATTAATGTATTAGGTGAGTCTTGGAGTCCAATGCCTAGGGCTGGGATTTCGGACCAGGTCAGCGGCCTGGACCAATTGGACGGCCCCTGTGGCCTCAGCAACCGGGATTTTTCTATCCCCGGGATTTTTCTATCCTAACCGAGGCTTTCCCGTTGGGCACAGGAACAATCCGCATGCGGCCCCGCCTTCGACTCGCGGTTTTGCTCTCCGGCAGTGGCACCACTTTGCAAAATCTGCTCGATCGGCAGGTTGGCTCTATCGTGGCGGTTATCTCGAACAAACCCGACGCCTATGGCCTGCAACGTGCCCGGCAAGCCGGCATCGACACTCATGTGGTTTTGCGTAGCGAGAGTGGCGACCCGGCCAACTTCAGCCGTCGCATTCTGGAGTTGTGCCAACAAGCAGGGGCCGAGTTGATCTGTATGGGGGGATTTCTGCAGCGGCTGGAGATCCCGCCGGAGTGGTATGGACGCGTGATGAATGTACATCCTTCCCTATTGCCTGCCTTCGGCGGCAAGGGCTTTCACGGCTTGCGAGTCCACGCCGCCGCCCTAGAAGCCGGTGTCAAGATCAGCGGCTGCACAGTTCACTTTGCCGACAACGAATATGATCAGGGGCCGATCATCGTGCAAAAGGCGGTTGCAGTGGCCGAGGACGACACGCCCCAAACCCTGCAATCGCGAGTTTTTGCTGCCGAATGCGAGGCCTACCCCGAGGCGATCGCCCTCTATGCCGCGGGCCGCTTACGAATCGAGGGCCGCCGCGTGCGGATTGTCTAAAACCCTGGCCGATTACCATTCGTAGGAGGCCGCAGGCCCGAGCCGTTAGTTGGGGATCTCCGCCTGCTCCAAACGGCCCTGAGCTTGCAAGCGTTTGTAGAGCCATAACGAGTAGGCGACCGGCACGAGCGGCACCAGCAGTACGAGTAGCATTACCCACATCGGATGCAGCGGCGTCAGCAGCAGCAACAGCCCCAGCAGGCCACCGGCCACGAAACACCAAGCACCCAGGCGATGAGTAGCCTCCCAGACGGTGTCGCTAGCCAGCGTCCAGGGCGTGCGAATGCCCACGAAGAAGTTTTTTCGTACCTTGCCCAGCACATTGCCCAGAGACGCGAACAGGCCGCACAGCCCCGCCAACAGCCAGCGTCCGAGATCTTGGAGCCATTCCATCTGTGCCAGGAGGATGACGAGGTGAAGGTAGACCAACAGGAGGGCAACCAGAAAGAAGATGTACTCATACGTCGGGCGGAACGTCTCTAGGTCAAAATTCTTCGGTGAGAGCCACGGTAAAACCCGGCTAAGCAACAGCAGCCCCAACAGGACGCCGGGCATCAGCCACAACCAGGGCAGCAACGCCTCGCGCGGCGTAAAGGCATCAGGCTGACCATCGATTCCCCAATGGGTCGGCACTCGCTCCGGGAAGAGTTGATCGCGCTGGACCGAAACGTAGACGGTCCCGAGAGAAGCCAGGGTCAGCACGACGAGCGAAGCTAGAAACCAGCGTGACCACATCCTTTACACTCCTTGAACCGAAGATGCATACTCGGATCGGATCCGGGATGGTTTTGATTTGTTTGCTTCTTTTGCTTCGCTGGCTTCTGTCAATGGCGTGCCGAGAGACTCCCACAGCAGCACCCACAGATCCTCCACCACTGTGGTGTTCAGAAAATACACCACCTGTTGGCCATTCTTGCGGGAGCCGACCAAATCGGCTGCTTTGAGTACGTTGAAATGATGCGACATGCTCGGTTTAGAGATATCAAAATGCGCGGCGAGTTGGCCGGCGGTCTGCTCCCCCTGGCGCAACAGAGCTAGGATACGTCGGCGGGTCGGATCGCTGAGCGCTTTAAAGACTTGGTTGGTTTTCATCGGCTTCTCTTGAGTCGATAGTTAGCCAGTCATCGAAACAAATAGTAAGCGGATAGGTGACCCTCGTCAAGGGGCGGGGCGGGGTGCGTAGTCTGTTCGCTGGTTGTTGGGGGGACGAGAGCGATTGGGACCGATTCGCGGTTGCGGATGGCAGTACTTCGCTAGGCAAGGGAAGCGAGGCGGGGCAGAACCCAGAAACGCCGACGCCCCGGCAAGAGGCCGAGGCGTCTGAAAAGTGAACGAAGCAACTGATGGGGAACTGTTGGTAAGAGGATCAATAGCGGTCGCCGCCACCGTAGCCGCCGCCGCCGTAGCCACCTCGGCCACCGCCACCGCCGTAGCCACCCCGGCCGCGGTCGCCGCCGTAGCCACCTCGGCCGCCACCACCGCCACCGCCGTAGCCCCCGCCGCCGCCACGCGGGCCGCGATCTTCGCGAGGACGGGCTTCATTCACGGTCAGAGTCCGGCCCTGGAATGCCGCACCATTCATTGCCGCGATTGCTTCGTCGCCGCCATCGGCCATTTCAACGAACCCAAAGCCGCGCGACCGGCCGGTTTCCCGGTCCATAGTCACTTGAGCCCGGGTGACCGTGCCGAACTGAGAGAACGCCGTCCGGAGGTCTTCGGACGTCGTCGAGAACGGCAGGTTCCCCACATAGATATTCTTGCTCATCGTCATCCTCTCGGGCAAGTCTGCCCGAAACACCAACAGAAACATGGCCCGCGCCCCCTTGGGCTGGGGCCCTCAACACACGCGCGAGCAAACGGTCCACGCACCCTCCCCTCTGGAGGAGTGGTGAACTAGTGGCTGACCTGCACCAACTCGGGTTCTCGGAGGCTGAGACAAGATGAAAGCTCAGAGCAAGGAGAAACTCGACTCTAGGCGGCAGACTTCGACCGTCGCATCACCTCTGGGTACACACCCAGCGAATGATAACTTAGCGGCAACTGCGAAAAAAGAAAAGAGCAATTTTCCGAATTTTCCGAATTTTTGACGCGCCTTCTCCCCCCGGTCGGCCTATGAATACCAGATGGTCTTCTTTCCCCTCCTTTCACAATGTCGGACCAATACTCCACGGGGCAAACTCTTCCTCCCCCACCCCGGCTAACTCGCTCTTGGTCTTGCGGCCGCTAGCGACTTCGAGCAAAAACTCGAAGATGATCCGGCCGACTTCTTGCACCGGGGTACCGGCT
>JBDNDE010000085.1:0-15890 GCA_046719305.1 Gemmataceae bacterium
AGCTGATCTAGTGCTGATCTAGTATGGCGTGGTGGGCTTGTCGTGAGCAGGCTTCATCCATTTTACCTAGGTTACGTCTTTACTTAGGTTACGTCCTGTGGTCGTCCTAGTAGAGTGGAAGCTTGGCCGAGTGCTTGCTCTGAGCGGTGGCGTTGTCCGTGTTGGGTTGCCGACAGCAGGACGGCTAGGTTTTTATATGTGCGGCTTGATCGGAGGTTCCGATCAGCTGGCCTAGTGAGCAAACGGCGAGAGAATGATATGGTGACAAGTGAGAGGATCGTTGCCTTGACCGACCATCCGCGAGGGACAGATGAACACCGGGGATGCCCTTCTCGCCGATATTCGCGCCAACCCCGACGACGTGGGATTGCGACGCATCTATGCCGACTGGTTGGAGGATCATGGGGACTCTGCTCGGGCTGAGTTCATCCGCGTGCAACTCGACCTGGCTGCCCTTGACGAATGGGACGAGGCCCGTCCCGCCCTGATGCAACGGGAACAAGAATTGCTCGCGGCTCACCGCGATCTTTGGCTGGCTGGGCTGCCCACTACCCAAGGGGTTTTTTTCGAGGCCGGTTTTCCGGAGCGCTGGTGGTTGGACGGCCCCCGCTTTATCGCCTACGGCCCGCGGATCGCGGCCCACACGCCAATTGTTTGTTTGAGTTTGACCCAGTTACGCGAGGATGCGGTCGCCCAAGCGGTAGGGCAATTTTCGTTGCTTGACACGGTGCGTTATCTCAGCCTCGAAAGCAGTCAGCTGTCCGAGTGGAACCTGATCAAGTGGTTGCAGTACCGCTCGTTCTCAGAGCTTTGTGGGTTGTCGCTCTCCTTGCTTCTGTTGAATGGGGCGGCGTTGTCGGCCCTGCTCCGCCATCCTGCCAGCCTACGCTTGGAGCATCTCGATCTGAGCTTTAGCGGCCTGTACGGCACCGACCTGGAGAATCTGGCCCAGGCTCCTACACTTGGCCGACTACGATCGCTTAAACTAGACGGCAACCATCTGGGCAATCTGGAGATGGACTTTCTGGCAGCAGCGTCCCATTGGAGCGAGTTGGAAGAATTACGTTTGCGTTCTGGGGAAATGAGCGTGGCAGGGCTACGCAGTCTAGCTCGGGCCCCTTTCCTGTCTCGGCTGCGACGACTCGATCTCAGCTTCAACCCCTTAGGTGGCGAGTGCGAGCCGTTTTTTCGGCAGGCTCCGCTCGACTGCCTGACTGATCTCGAACTGAGCGGCTTACAACTGAATTGGGAGGGAGTGCAGGCTCTGGTGCGGAGCGGCTGTTGGGGCCAGCTTCAAGTTTTGGATCTGTCCAATAATCAATTGAACCGTCGCGACCTTCAGACCCTAGCGGAGGCGACCCACGTGCCGCCCTTGCGGCAATTGAGGCTCAATCGGATTGGCTTGGGGCGAGAGGAAGCACGGACCCTGGCAACCTGGCCGGGCCTACGAATGCTCCGCGTACTGCATCTTGAAGGCAACTCTCTCGATGCGCACGCTCTGCGTGCGTTGTTGTTTTCGCCGCATTGGGGACCGATTCGCCAGTTGAATTTATCGCGCAACCCAGTGGGCTATCTCGGGGCGCAAGTGTTGGCGCGATGGCCTGGCCTAGCGAACCTTTCCTCCTTGTGGTTGGATTCCTGCGAACTGGACGACGCGGCCGCTCTCGTCTTGCTGGAGGCGTTGCCGCCCGGACGGGAACTGCGGCTGGGGGATAATCCGTTCTCCGCGAACATCCAAGAAGCGTTCCAGGCTCGGGGGCACCGGTTGTGGTGAAAAGTCTGCCCAGATCCCGTGGTGAACCCCCTGGTTAGTCGCTAGAATGAGTTTATGATACGCAAACGCTCGCGGGCGCGGGAAGTCGCCCTTCAGTTAATGTTCCTGTTTGATCACAACCCCGCTTTCCCTCGATCCGGGATCGAATCCTTTGCGCACGAGCGGCTTGTCGAACCGGATCTCGTCGCCTTTGCCCTGCAACTCTACGATGGCGTCCGCCGTCATCTCGGGGCCATCGACACCGCCATCGGTAAGGCCGCCACGAATTGGCGGATTCACCGCTTGGCGGCAGTTGACCGCAATGCGTTGCGGGTCGGGGCGTTTGAGATGCTGCATCTGCCCGAAACGCCGGTCAACGTCGCCATGAACGAGGCGATCGAACTGGCTCGCCGATTTGGCTCGGCCGACTCGCCTGGGTTTGTCAACGGAGTGTTGGATCGCATCCGAAAGGACGCGGGACGCTGATGCCGGCTGGCTCCCCTTTTACGACGTTGTGTCAGGCGCTGGCGCGTGGTCCCGCGGCGGACCGGGCGGATTTGCACCTGCACAGCACCGCTAGCGATGGCTTGTACAGCCCGACCCAGCTGGTAGAACTAGGCCGGCGGTGCCTACTGCGTGCCATCGCGATAACAGATCATGATACGATGGCCGGTCTACAGGAGGCCCGAAACGCCGCCCAAGGCACCGGGCTAGAGCTGATCGCCGGGGTAGAGATCACCACCCACCACGCAGGTCATGAGCTTCACCTGCTGGGCTATTTTGTCGATCCCGACCATGCAGGTTTGAACGCTGTCCTACAAACCCTCCGCACCGCGCGACGCCAACGCTTCTTGGAAATGGTCGAACGATTACGTCGGCTGGGCGTGTCCGTTGACATTAGCGAGGCTGATTTACTTCCCTCGTCGTTAGGCCGACGCACCCTGGCCGAACTGCTGGTGCGTCAGGGGCATGCCAGTAGCATCCGCGAGGCGTTTCATCGCTGGCTGCACGATCGCGGCCGGGCAGCGGTGCCCAAGGCAAGCCTGCCGACGCTCCAGGCCATCGCTCAGGTTCGCGCCGCGGGGGGCGTTGCTTCCTGGGCCCATCCGCCTTATGATCAGTGCGTCGAGCATCTCAAGGAGTTGGCCGCCGCTGGTCTTGGAGCCATCGAGGTGGTTTTTCCCCGCGTGAAACCCAGTCTGGCCCGACAGCTGCGTGAGCGGTCCAAGCTCTTGGGGCTGGCGGTCAGCGGCGGCAGTGATTGTCATGGACCGGGGGGCAGTGGCGTCGGCTCGCACACCATAACCTCGGAGGAGTTGGAGCGTTTGCGATGTTCCGTGCCCTCTTGGAAAAAATTAAACAAGGTCTGAGTGCCACTCGCGATGTCTTTGCCGGCATTGCCTCTCTGTTTCGCCTGGGCGGCAAAGTCGACAAAGATTTCCTCGCTGAATTAGAAAAACGTCTTTACCTGGCCGATGTCGGCACAGCAGTCACCTCTCAGATTCTTGAACGCGTCCGACAAGCGTATTTAGATCGCGAAATCAGTGGTGACGTTGAAGTCTTCGTTAAACATCTCTTGCGTGAGCAACTCACTTGTGCGTCCGAGATTGCCTACGCGAGCAGCGGCCCAACGGTGATTCTGGTTGCCGGGGTTAACGGCTCGGGCAAAACCACAAGCATTGCCAAGCTCGCCAACCGCTTCAAAAACGACGGCAAAAAAGTCATGGTCGCCGCCTGTGATACCTTCCGCGCCGCCGCCGTGGAGCAATTGACCGTGTGGAGTCAACGGCTAGGCGTGGAGATCGTTAAGCAACAGCAAGGAGCCGATCCCGCAGCCGTGGCCCATGATGCCTGTTCGGCAGCCAAGTCGCGCGGCATCGAGATCCTCATCGTGGATACGGCCGGCCGTTTGCACACCCAAACCCACTTGATGAAGGAACTGGAGAAGATTCACCGCGTGGTTAGCAAGCAAATCGAGGGGGCCCCCCACGAGGTCTTACTTGTCCTGGACGGTACCAACGGCCAGAACGCCATTGCGCAAGCGGAGCAATTCAAGAAGACGGTCCACTGCACAGGGATCATCCTGACGAAGCTCGATGGCACGGCTAAGGGCGGCGCAATTTTTTCAATCAAGCAGAAGCTGCAACTACCGGTGAAGTTTATTGGCGTCGGCGAGAAATTGGACGATTTAGAGCCGTTCGATCCCGAGACGTATGTCGAAGCCTTGTTTGCCTGAGAGAAGATCGATTGACCATGAACGACGGCTCCGATCCATGAAGGGAGTTTCTGGGCATTTCCCATTCGAGCGACAAACGATCTCTCTGGATCAGTTGTATAGCTAGGGGGCTGAGGGCTATCTGTTCTAACCGTGACGTCGGGCAAAGTCACGCATGAACTCGGCCAAGGCGCGGCACGAAGAGAGCGGCACGGCATTGTACAGCGACGCCCGTATCCCGCCCACGGATCGATGACCTGCTAGGCCGATCATGCCGTGTTGAGCCGCTTCGCTGAGGAATTGTTTTTCCGCCTCGGGGCTGGGCAGGCGGAACGTTACGTTCATGCGCGAGCGAGCCTGGGGCTGAGCATGGCCACGATAGTACCCCGCATCGATAACTTCGTAGAGGGTATGGGCTTTAGCCTCATTGCGTTCATGCATACCGACGGCTCCCCCGTTCTGTTCGATCCATTCTAGAACCGACTCCAGAACGAAGATGCTAAAAACCGGCGGGGTGTTGTACAGAGAGTGATGTTGAACATGGGTTTGGTAGCGTAGCATGGTGGGCACGGCACGGTTGGCACGCTCGAGCATCTCCTCTCGGAGAATCACCACGGTTACGCCGGCCGGTCCCAGATTCTTTTGGGCTCCAGCATAGATCAAGGCGAATCGTCCCGCATCCACGGGCCGACTCAACAAGTCGCTGCTCATGTCGGCGAGGAGCGGCACCGAGCCGACCTCGGGGATCGTGTGCCACTGCACACCTTGGATGGTTTCATTGGTGGTGAGATGAACATAAGCAGCATCGTTGAACCAAGGGACCGACTCGGGCACATGATCATAGGTTGGCCCCGTGCTGACGACCCGGACCTGGCCCAGCGGCCGGGCCTCCTCGACGGCTTTCTCGCCCCAACTGCCGGTGACCAGATAATCGGCGGGGCGGCCCGAGTTGAGAAAGTTCAGGGGGATCATGGCAAACTGGAGAGAGGCTCCCCCCTGAAGGAACAGGACGCGGTAGTTGTCGCCCAGGCTGAGCAGCCGTTTCAGGCGGGTTTCGGCTTGCTGGATCAGGGACTCAAATTCACGCGAACGATGGCTGATTTCGAGGATCGAGAGGCCCGGCCCGGCGAAATCTCGCCAGGTTTCATGCACTCGATCCAACACAGCAGGGGGCAACATCGCTGGACCTGCGTTAAAATTATGTATCATGCTCATGCTAGCATCCCTCGCCAAACACACAGATCCGCTAGTGCAACATTTCCGCCGCACAAAAGTAAAACTACATGATCATCCGATCGAAAAGTAAACTTCCGGGCCGCAGCCAAGGTGCATGAGGCGGCCGGCTCTGCCAACACTTTAGCCCGCTCCAGCAACAGCAGCAATGCCGCAAACGCTTCGGCATCGCTGACCACCACCACCTCCCGTACCAGCCGTTGCACCGCGTCGAGTGTCATCGCCGAGGGCGACGGAGCGCCCAACGTCCGGGCAATCGAGGTGATGGCCGGCAACGTCACGAGCCGTCCGGCTGCCAATGATTGCGCCATGGCATCGGCCCCTTGGGTCTCGACACCGATGATCTCTACAGCGGGATGGGTGGCCTTGACAGCAGTGGCGATGCCGGTGATCAGGCCGCCGCCTCCGATGCTGACGAATAGGTGGGTCATGTCCGGGGCAGCTTCGAGCATCTCCAGACCCAGCGTACCTTGTCCGGCAGCAACCAATGGATCATCAAACGGATGCACCATTGGTAATGGGTCGGCTGCGGCACGCTCAAATGCTTCCTGAATATCTTCACACAGAACAACCTTCGCCCCATAGTGGGCCGTCGCTTCTACGTAGTTGGCCGGCGTCGATCGCGGTAAATAGATGGTTGCCGGACAGCCGAGTTGCCCCGCGGCGTAGGCAACGGCCTGAGCATGATTGCCACCGCTAACGGCAACCACGCCTTTAACACGCTGCTCGGGGGTCATAGCCAGCAGTTTGTTGAACGCGCCACGCGGTTTGAACGAACCGGTCTTTTGAAACAGTTCTAGCTTCAGCGAGACACGGCAGCCCAGCAACTGCGAGCAAAAGCGAGATGCCAACAACGGGGTGGTCGGCAAGCGTCCTGCGATCCGCGAGCGTGCCGCTCCAATATCGGCCAGTGTGAGCATGTAAGCCTCCCTTCCTGGGCTGGTGTAGTTGTCCCAGGCCACAACGGGTAGAGTCGCTGGCCGACGCCCGACTCGAAAGAGATGGCAGGTGAAGAGGGGGTAGCTGACACCAGGCGGTCAGTCCAGGAGGTTGATTGCTCGAGAAGCGTGGTTGGAGTTCGTGGTAGGAACTTTTCTTCGAAGAGCGGGAAACCCGGTCAGTACACTCATTTCCAGAGCTTCATCTCCTGTGGGGCCAGGGAGTTACACGCGCACCTGTTGGATCTCAATCTGCCTGCTTGCATTTAGTGACTCACAAGGTCAACGACATGTGAAAGTTTTTCATGCCAGCATCTTTTTGATGACTTTACCCGCTACATCCGTGAGGCGGAAATCACGGCCTTGATGGCGATAAGTCAGCTTGGTGTGATCAAGACCAAACAGGTGGAGTATGGTCGCATGCAGATCATTGAAATGGATGGGGTCGGCCTCGATACCCCAGCCGAACTCGTCGGTCTTGCCAATCACCTGACCGCCTTTAATACCCCCCCCAGCCAGCCAAATGGAAAACGCAAACGGGTGATGATCACGGCCGCTCACCATCTTCGAGCCATTGCGGTTTTCACCCAAGGGAGTGCGGCCAAACTCGCTGAGCCAGATTACCAAAGTGCTATCGAGTAGTCCGCGGGATTTCAGATCTTTGAGCAACGCAGCGAGAGGCTGATCGGCCATTTTACAATTCCACGGCAGTTCCACATCGAGGTTGGAATGATGATCCCAAGAAGCGTGGAAGATGTTCACGAATCGCACGCCCCGTTCAACCAGTCGCCGAGCAAGCAGACAATTGGTCGCGAACGAACGATAAACCTCCTTGCCCCCGCCACGATGCGCTTTGAGGACAGGGTCGCGACGGTCGACTCCGTAGGCTTGCAAGGTAGCTTTACTTTCTTTGCTCAGGTCGATCAGTTCGGGGGCCGCCTTTTGCATGCGAAAAGCCAGTTCATAGGCTTGGGTACGGCAGTCGATTTCGGGGTCGTGCAAACTGGCGGCCCGCTGGGCATTGAGATCACGCAGGGCGGCAAGGGTGCGCCGTTGAATGTCCGGATTCACTCCTGGCGGGTTGGCGAGATTCAGAATCGGTTCACCCTGATTACGAAATAGCACGCCTTGATAGGTGCTGGGCAAAAAGCCCGACGACCAATTCGACGCCCCGCCCGATGTACCCCGACCGCTCGTCAGCACCACATAGCCCGGCAGATTCTTCGACTCTGATCCGAGGCCGTAGGTCAGCCAGGCCCCCATGCTGGGACGCCCAAACGTGGGAACGCCCGTGTTGGCGAGCAGCTGACCTGGATGATGATTGAACGCCTCGGTATGCATCGAACGGATGAGTGTCATCTCATCGACACACTCACTCAGATGCGGCAGCAAATCAGATAATTCCATGCCACAGCGGCCAAATTGTTTGAAGGTGCGTGGACTACCCAGGATGCGGGCAGTTTCTTTTTGCAGAAAGGCAAAGCGGACATTCTTGGTCAGCGATTCGGGAAGCGGTTGACCGTGCAACTCGCGTAGTCTGGGCTTGGGATCGAACAGATCCAGTTGGCTTGGTCCGCCCTCCAAATAGATGCAGATGCAAGCTTTGGCCTTGGGGGCAAAGTGTGGCTTACCCAGGGGCAGCGTCGCCTCGCTTGCTAGCAAGCCGTCGTCGCGGAGCAAGGACGCCAACGCCAGCATTCCAATCCCGCTTCTGGCCGAGGTGAAAAAACGTCGCCGCGACACAGCCAGTCGATAGTCCGGTGGGCTCATGCTTTAGTCCCTCGTGATCGCCTCGTCCAGATTCAACAGCACCCGCGCGATCCAGGGCCAGGGATCGCCCGAAGAATCTGCACTGCGGAATTCGGTCAGCAGTTGTTGCAAGCGGGCTTGTTCGCTTTTGCTGGGTGGCCGGGTCAGCACCAGACGAAACGCTCGCACTAGCCGTTGGGTATCGTCGTGGGTCTCGGCCTGGACTCGCTGCCCCAACGCGTGAGCGCCTTCGACAAAGGCCCTATCGTTCAGCAAAGTCAGAGCCTGCAAAGGCGTATTGGAACGTTCGCGGCGGACGGTACAGACGTTGCCCTCTGGGGCGTCAAAGGTCAGCAACTGCGGGTGCGGACTGGTCCGCTGAAACCAGGTATACAGCCCACGTCGGTAGCGATCTAGGCCGCTGCTTTCGACCCATCGAACGCTACCAGCATAAGTCAGTTCGGCAATCCCCGCAGGCTGAGGGGGCCGCACGCTCGGCCCGCCGATACGGGCAACCAGCAGCCCACTAGCTCGCAGCATCTGATCCCGCACGAGTTCAGCTTCCAAACGGAGCCGATTCTGTCGAGCCAGCAGGACGTTGGAGGGGTCGCGTGTCGTAAGTTCGGGGCGATGCCGGGAGGATTGTCGATACGTGTCACTGGTGACGATCAAGCGATGTAGCTGCTTGAGGTTCCATCCCGAATCCATAAACCTGCTGGCCAGCCAATCGAGCAACTCGGGATGGCTCGGGGGCTCGCCCTGGGTGCCGAAATCATCGAGGGTGGCGACGAGCCCTCGGCCGAAAAACTTGTGCCAGACCTGATTGACCGCAACCCGAGCCGTCAGCGGGTTTTCCGGCGAGGTGATCCAGAGAGCCAGATCGAGCCGGTTGTGCATGCGGGCAAAATGGGGCGGAAGGATCGCAGGTGTCCCGGGCGAAACCTCGATTCCCTTATGGAGAAAATCCCCGCGGATCAGCACGTGCGTCTTGCGTCCCTTGCCCAGTGCCAACGTCGGGGCGTAGGTGGCACTCTTAGTGGAAGCAGCGGGAAAATCAGCTACAGGGGCAGGCAGGTCACGTTCCTCGTCGCTATTGAAAAAGGCAAAGAGTTGATAGTATTCCCGCTGGCTGATAGGATCATATTTGTGATCGTGACATTGCGCACAACCTATGGTGAGGCCCAACAACGCCTGGCCAGTGGTGTTGACCCGGTCGATGACAGCCTCGACGCGATATTGCTCGCGATCAACACCGCCTTCCTTGTTGGTCAGGGTGTTGCGATGAAAACCGGTCGCCACCTTCTCCTCCAAGCTGGATCTTGGCCGTAGATCCCCCGCCAATTGATCGACAAGAAAGCGATCATAAGGCAGATTGGCGTTGAGTGCGGCCAGGACCCAATGCCGATACCGCCAGGCGAACGGGCGTGCCCCGTCCTTTTCGTAACCGTCGCTGTCGGCGTAGCGGGCCAAGTCGAGCCAGTGGCGGCCCCAGCGTTCGCCATAATGCGGGCTAGCCAGGAACCGTTCGACGGCCCGTTCATAGGCGTCGGGGCGTGTATCAGCCAAGAAGGCATCGAGTTCTTCTGGGCTGGGGGCTAGACCGGTCAGATCCAGCGCAACGCGACGCAGTTGAGTCGCGCGATCAGCCCGCGGCGAGGGGGTCAGCTTCTCGGTTCGCAGCCGCTCTCGCACGAAGGCATCTATCGGGTGCGTTCCTGCCGGCGCTATCGGCCGACGTATCGGCTGAAAGGACCAGTGAGTGATTTTCTTGGGTGTCTCGCGCCAATCGCTTTCGGGGAAGTAAGGGCCTTGATCAATCCACCCGCGTAAAAGCGCAATCTCTTCAACTGTTAAGTTGTTACCCTCTCCAGGAGGCATCTTCATGGTTGGATCTAGCCCAGCTACCACATGAATCAGCCGACTATTCGCGCTGTCCCGTTTCCTAAGGACAACGCCGGAATGACCGCCGGCCAGGGCGGAGGGGCCATGATCCAGCCGCAGACCGCCGCGTTGTTTTTCGGGGCCATGACACGAGAAGCAGGCCCGAGCCAGCAGCGGTCGCACCTCACGGGCATAATCAACCTTACGCGGCACCGCGGCCGGCAACTTCGGCGTCATGGCAAAAAGGAACACAAGCAGCATGGAACCACCCTAGGCGAAGCAAAAAACCGCCTGAACTCAACGCAGGCCAAGAGTACGAGGGAATGGTGAGAAGTGTATCACCCCTGGTCTTGGGAGCCAAGGAAAAAGCAGCGATGTCGTCCGGTTTTGTTGTCAGCAATAAACCGATTGTGCCGACCACTTCACCACGCGATCGGCACAACGGAATCTTGGGGATCGCCTCAAACGCTGCCGACCGCGGTAGGCGATCGGGCACCACTCTGCTCAGACTTAGTTAGCAGAGACGACTCCTTCGCGGTGGCTGGTACTGGCGATCTTTGCGGCACTCTCTTTAAGCTCCTTAGCTCGGATCGGCTTGTCGGGCGTGGCAGTGTAGCTTTTCCAGTACTTCAGGGGAAACGAGGCCAATCCCATCAGCACCAGCATCGCTAGCCAGAAAGTGCTACACAACGCGATCAGGGCGTTATTGAAGCCGTAGCTGTGCAGACCAATTCCTAGCTGGTTGGTGCCAAACCAGGACCACATGGTGACCATATTGCCGCCCAAGGCGATGAGGACCGTGCCGCGTTCTTTGATCATCCCGCCCCAGCGAGCATGCAACAAAAGAGCGTTGGCTATCACCACCAAAATCGCCCCATTCTCCTTTGGATCCCAGCCCCAGAATCGGCCCCACGACTGATCGGCCCAGATACCCCCTAGCACGGTCCCCACAAACGACAGCAACAAGGCAAAACAAGTGACGCCATAGATGGCGGTCATGAAGGCTTTGGAGAGTTCGATATTGAGGTTAAACCGTTGCAACGGTTGCAGCATTCCCGGCAGAGCATCGCCACGTTCACGCGGCGCAGTGTACTGAGCCAAGATCAAGATACCCGTGATGGCCACAAACACCACTGCAGGGACCGTGAAATAGATCCACGAACCATCGGTAAGTGGGTTTTCATCGGTGCTGAGGAAATACAAGCCCATTAAGACCGACACAGCGATGCTGCTAGGGATTGCCAGCGTGCCAAAGACACTTAGCGAGAGGATGACTGGATTGTTCCACTGCGGGTTGCCGCGGTTGCGGAAAAACGCCAATACCGTGGAAACCTGCATCCACCATAAAAACGCGATGGCGATGAATCCAGCCACGAAGGTAGCGGTATAACCCAGAGTCACGGTAGTGACGTGGGTAGCCAGCCAAAAGTTCGTGTCCAGCACGGCTTGGAGCACTTCCATGGTGTCACCGCTGCCACCCAAGTAGTGAGCGATGACCATGGTCATGAAGCCTAGCACCGCTGCTGCCGCCGTCGCAATCGCGTTGCGATAGATCAACTCCATAAACAGGCAAACAATCGCACAGCCCCAGCCGATAAAGATCGCTGAAGAGTAGAGATTGACGACGGGTGGCCGCTCTTGAATCCACATCCGCGTCAACAAAGCGAAGGAATGCAGCATAATGGTCAAGCCCAACAACCAAAGAGCCGATTGCCACAACTCACGCGGCGCGAGCGGCGTCCAGCTAAGGATGGCCAGCAGACCAATCAGCACATACAGGACGGCACAAAGATAAAACGGCGCGAACTGATTGAACCAGGCTTCTGTTCGTGCTTTGGATACCTTGTAAGGCACTTTCTCCTGGAGTAGTTTGGTGTAGTCGGCCAACTCAGCATTGAATTTCTTGGGGTCGTTCTCAGCATAGGCTTGGACCATCGCCTTGAGGTGCTTGGCAGCAGGGTTGTTTTGCTCCTCACCAGCAGCTAAGGCTTGTCCGAGCGTCATCCAGCCGTTGGGGTCAAAATTGACATTAGGCACCAGGGCCAGAGCTTGTAAGCTCGCCAAGGCGCGATGCGTACTTAGCACCTTGAGCAATTCAAGCATGCGTTCGTCCAAAGCGTCCCGTTTGTTGCGCGGCAGATCTTTCGACACCATCGCTTTTTTGAAGAATGTACGAAAACCTTCATTGCCAGTGATCTCATTGACGCTGTAACGCAAGCCTTCACGGCGTGACAGACCTAACATGCTCAGAAGCGATTCATGGTCAATGCGGAAGACCTTCTGCCGGTCGGGGTCGCGCAGGTCGCCCAGTTCATCGTGGAGGTGGCCCACCTTTTGCTGCATCTGCAACGCCTGATTGACTGTCACAAAGATTTGTTCTTCAAGCGGTGTCAGATTGCCACCGCCCTGCTTGCGTTCCAACAACTCTTGAAACGCAGCTTGTTTGTTGCGCGCAGCTTGAAGAATCTCGCGGGTATCGAAAACCATCTGCGGGCGATCTTCCGGCAGGCCCAGCCAGCGGGCCTGATCAGGCGAGAGGGACTGGATGGCCAGAGAATCAATCCAGCCACTAGCGAGTAAGTTGAGCAGCCAGCGAGTAGCCGGTTGCTTGCGCGACTCGCGTTCGGGCCGGGCATCGTAGTACTCCTGACGCCGATTCATCATCATCAGTTCGATGCGTGCGTAGGTGTCGATGGGTTTGACCCGCCCGTGATCCATCACCGGCAATTGGCCAAAGCCCACCAGGTCGAAATCGTTGGCTGGGGATTTACGCGGATAGGCGGCTCCAACGAGATACAGCACGCCCAGAGCCAGAATCGCCCCAGGGAGCCATCGGCGAATCGTAGCCATTACAAGACCCTCCGCTTGAGGAATTCGGCCAACGAGTAGAAGAAATGATACAGCAGGCCGAGCGTGACGATAGCGCACGACCAGTAGGGCAGTTGCCAAGCAGGGTTGCGAACGACTTGCAACACTGTGCCGCGTTCTGTCTCTTTGTTCCAATCGGCTTGATAGAAGGTTTCGCCCCGGTGGCGTAACGGTTCATTCATGCGGATGAGAACTTCGCGGTCATCGCCTCGCTCAGGATCTCGTAGATGTACTAAGCTGGCGAAATTCAGCGGTGTATCCGTACCGGGATACCGGTCGAAGGTAAACTTCTTGAGCGTTAGGCTGAAGGGCCGCTGTGTCTGCCGGAACCGCAGCGACACCTCATACGTCTTGCCGTCAATGGTGATCTCTTGTTCCTTGAGCAACAACGAAAACAGATAAACACCCAGCGATTGGCCGGTCTTCTTGTCGATCAGTTCCACATAGACGGCCGGCGTGTCCACTGTCTGCTGTTCGGCCACGCCGGACACTTCGCCCACATCCACAGCCTGATGCACTGTGCCAGCCCCAGCCGTGGCCAAGTTTGTCTTGGGATTGGCCGGTTGGATCTTAGCGTTGGCCAGATATTGGAGAGGCAGCAAATCGAAGGGCAACTGCGGGTCGGAGATCATTTGCTTCTCGCGTTGCAGCATCCAACGTGGCACGGTGACAACCGTGTCCGTTTCATCGTCCGAGGAATCGACAATAGCCAACTCGCTCACCCGGTTCTCGATGATGGTGTTGACGGTTTGGCCTTCCTCAATCACCATGTTGCCTTCGATGGCATACAACCCAGTGATGATCTCGCCGATCAGCAGAATGATCAGGCCGGCATGAACGACCAGAATACCCAGACGGTTGACGCTTAATTTGAAACGCACCAAATGAGCAGCCAGCAGATTGACCATCAGCAAAATGGCCAGGGTCCAGCCGCCCGGGAACGGAAACGACCCACCGATCCGCAGGGGCGAACCGTCAGCGTTGAGTTTGGGGAAGCCGAAAAAGATTTGGCCGAACTGATTGAAGATGTTCAACGGGATGAACACGACGAAGGAACGGAAGTAATCACGAACGACCGTCCAGATGCCGTGGTCGATTTGTGCTAAGGTTCCGAAGAACACCAACAGAAAAGACAGTACAAACAGGACAACTGTTAAGCGCAAGCCTGCGACAAATTGCAAACCGCGGTAGAGCTTCTTGACTGGGTCGATCCCAACCGCGACCTGTGGCGTCTCAGGCCGCGCCGTAGTGATGTTGCTCATTATTCGCCCTCAACGAATCGGACGGATCGCATAAAACGATCAAAAATCTCCTTGTTCTTGGCAACCGTTTCCTTGTCGGCTAGCAGTTTGAAGAACCAGGTCTCTTCGCCGCGCACGACTCGCACCAAAAGCATACGCTGGTCGTTGCCCTGCAGGTCGAAGTATTGGCCCTTGACCCCATTGAGATCGATGCTGGGGGGTTCGGTCAGTTCGTTGATAGGAGCAAGTTTGACTTGCGCCCGCCAGCGGTTGACGTTCTCCAACAAGCTGCCGCGATCGACCATCCGGCTGACAGTCATCTCAATTTTAGGCGGCCCCGATTGCACGACAAAGACGGTGAAATAGCGAACAAAGGCACTCTCGCGGGGGCCAGTCTCTTCCCATTCTGGGGGAGCGGTATATTCGATCGGTAGCTTGCGAGGCTGCTTGGGCGGCAGGCCAGCATGCGGATTAGGTTTTTTGTCCACACCAGGGCCGGTCAGGTCTACCAGAGTGACCAGATGCTCGCCGGCTCGGACCTTTTGCGTGACTTTTTCCAGGTCCCGGGAGCGGATTTCGGCCCGGCCCAAGTCGAGCCGGTTCCAGCGGTTGATGTTTTCTAACAACCCTGAGGTGCGATCAAACTTGTATACCGTGATCTCCACCCCTGGTTTGTTCTCCGGTAAAAACGTAGCGAAGCGAAGCTCCTTCTTTGGGCCGGGTTGCCAGCCAGCCGGCACAGTCCAGGTGATGGGGTTGTCCTTGTCGCCCGTCAAACGCACCGACTCGATAAACTTGGTGTAAGGAGTCGCAAGATCCTCCACATCTTTAATCGGACCGACCAGTTTGAAAAACCACTGTTCGCCGCGATGTTCCAGAATAGCAGCCAGCAAGCGGACCTTGGGTTCTCGCATATCGGTGGGTGGTTTGGGCACTACTTCGGTGCGTATCGGTTCCAGATCATTGCAGCCGACTAGACCCGAGGCCACGACGTATGCGAAGGTGATAAGGACAATTCGCTTCATAGATGTTCGCTAGGGTGGGAGAGCGATCTCGGTAGGCAACGTTATCTTACCTATCTCAGTCAAGAATTACTAGGTGGGCTGGCATTTGGGGGCGAACCTGGAGGCGAACCTGGAGGCTGAGCCGAGCGATGAAAATCAAACTCTGGATTGTATTCCTTTAATCCTGTGTTTGCCTCCTTGTCCCGATCGCGTCGTTTGCGGCGTTCTTCGGCCTCTCGGACACGCAAGGCGACCTCGCGCTCTGAGGCAAAGCTCATCGTAAGATAGAACCGCAACCAGTTCCAAGCGGATAACACGAGCATCAACCAGCCGATCGAAACCTCCCCTAGAAGCCGCAGCCGCAACGGACCCGAATAGGCCTCGTAGACGAAGATACCTACCCCGCCCAGGAGCCAACCGATGGCCAAAATCAGATTCAGCATGTTTTCACCCCTTGCACCTTCTAACGGTTGATCTAGTAAGGCGATGGCCTCACGAACAGCCAACAGCCCTGAGGGTACAGGGGGTTCTTGGCTCGTGCTGGATTATTTGCTGGTGCCGGCTTCGGGCTTCTTGTCGGTCGGCAGGATTTTCGGCAGGCTGGCGAGAATCTCCTCGATGCAGCGTTCGTTCAACTGGCCGGCTCGGAAGGCAAAGTTAGCCACCACTTTTTGCTTCACCGCCAATAAAACCGTGACCTCAGCATCGGCATGCAGGCGGTAACTGGGAGGCCCAGCTACATCCTCAAACACCCCGATCGGCACCTGCTTCAAGGCGCGTTTGCGTTCCCAATCGACGATCGTCTTGTTTAGCTTGCTTTCGTCCTCGGCCAGCAGAGTCACCCAGCCACGCAACTCGGCTGCTTGGTGGGTGATTACCGCCTGATCCAGCTTGCGGACTAGCTGGCCTAGCGGTTCGCTCAGCGTTCGCGCAAAGATGATTACCATCGGCCGATCGGCCGTTTCGCAGATGTAGCAATGCGATTTGCCCCGTTGGCTTCCGGTGACA
>JBDNDE010000086.1:0-15780 GCA_046719305.1 Gemmataceae bacterium
CGACCCACCGCAGGTGTGGGTGATCGTGGACGAAACCAAGCCCCATCTGGAATTGAATCGCGTCACGCCCGGCACCGGTCCACACGTCGGTACCCTAACTATCGAGTGGACTGCCACCGATGAACGGCTGACCCACAAGCCGATCACGCTGAGCATGGCCACCAAGAAGGAAGGCCCCTACACGCCGTTTGCCACCGCCATTGAGAACACTGGGCGATATGTATGGCATTTGCCGCGAGAACATCCGTATGCTTTCTATATCCGCGTCGAGGCTCAGGACCAGGCGGGCAATGTCGCTCAAGTCACCACGCCTGAGCCGATTCGTATCGACCTGACCCAGCCCAAGGGCACCATCACCGGGGTGGGCTGCGAGAAGAAGACCGCCAGCCTGACCGTGATCCCCGCACCGGTGGAGAAATCGGCCACGGAGCCAACCAAGGGGAGCCCCCCAACGATTCCGAGGATGAATTTTATCACAACGCCTGATCGCTGAGCCGAAAGAACCTAGCAAGGAGGGACAGCGAGGCGTTTGCGTCTCGCTGTCCTATAGAGTAGTGAGCAACCTGTGAGCATTTGGCGTTTCGACGATCCGGTTAAAGCGGGTCGCTTGATTTGTCCGAGGTCACAACCTAGAGTAAAGAGGAACGCAACGGAAGTGGGCCCTTACTGGACTGGAGCCGGGCGAACATGTCCTCCAGCACCAAGTTGCCAGCCACTCGGATTGGAAAGTATCTGATCCTCCAACACGTCGCCACGGGTGGAATGGGAACGGTATTCAAGGCACAAGACACCGACCAACAACGCGTGGTCGCTTTGAAAGTATTGGCTCCCGAATTAGCTGATAATCCCATTCTCGTGGAACGCTTCCATCGTGAAGCCAAACACGCCGCCCGGCTCTCCCATAAAAACATCGTCCATTTCTACGAATCCGGACAGGCCGATGGCTTCCATTACCTGGCTATGGAGTATGTGGTCGGCGTCGATCTCAACGAGTACATTCGTCGCAAAAACCAGATCGACCCGGAGGAGGCCCGCCGTATTGTCATTCAAGCGGCCAAGGCGTTGGCCCACGCCTACGAACAGGGCATCATCCATCGTGATATTAAGCCCAGCAATTTTCTCCTGGCGAATGAAGGCGGCCGCTGTCGGGTCAAACTGACTGATCTGGGCCTGTCCCGGATGCAGTCCGAAGAAGACTTCCGCGTTACCCGTGCTGGTACCACGGTCGGCACCGTCGATTACATGGCTCCGGAACAAGCGCGTGATGCCAGCCTGGCGGACGTGCGTAGCGACATTTACTCGCTGGGTTGCACACTGTATCACATGCTGGCCGGTCGCCCACCTTTTGCCGAGGGCGGCATCGGCGAACGCGTCTACAAACATATTGCCGTCGATCCGCCGGACGTGCGGCAGTTTAACGCTGCGGTGTCGCCGATGTTGTGGACGGTGATGCGGCGGATGCTGGCCAAACATCCCGACGACCGCTTCCAAACGCCCGACGAACTGGTCGAAGCGTTGCGAGCCGTCGCCGTCAGCCCCGGCGTCCCCACGTACAGCGAACCGACGCCGGTCAAACCGGTACCGGCAATCCGACCGTTGAGCGATTCGCTAGATATCGCGCCCCCGCCCCCGCCCCCACCCGAAGAATCACCTCGTCAAGCGATAGCACCCTCTCCCGCCTTGATACCCAGCACACGGCAAGTGGCTCGCAAAACCACCTTGGCAGAAATCAACACGCTCTCCGAGGATCAGCCCGATAGCCGAGGCATTACCGCGGAACAGCGTCAGGCCGCCAGCGGGCAATTCAGCCATGCTTCTGAAGTGCTTCGCAAGGGCGGCGACCTGGATTATGTCCGTCAACTGATGCTTTCCAGCGTCACCCTCGACCCCACGACGCTGCTATACCGCCGAATGCTTCGTGAAGTCAGCCGCGAGATGGTCAAAAAGAAGGGTAAAGGCTGGCTCAGTTCGTTAATGACCCTGCCTGCTCGTTCGCGTTTTCGGGCCGCCCGGCGGGCCGGCAACCATCGCAAGGCCCTGGAACTGGGCGAAGAACTACTGCTGCGGCTGCCCGACGACTTGCCAACCCTCATGGAAATGTCCCAGAGTGCCGAGGAACTCCAGCTTTACCAGTTGGCCATCTGGTTGCTGGAAGACGCGCGCCAAATTCACAGCCGTGATCCCGAGCTGCTGCGAAGTTTGGCCGGCCTGTATGAGCGGTTGCACAAGTACAATCAAGCGATCGAAGTATGGGAGAAGTTACGCACGATTGATCCGACCAATCTCGATGCCTCTTCCAAGATTACCGCACTGGCGGCCAGTGAGACAATCGCCCGCAGTCGCAGTGCTCGTTCATCTTAAGCAATCGAAGCGGTTGTGCCGATAAACCAAACAAGCCCAACCTAGCGAAGCTATGGGCTAAACCAACCGCGCCATGCGCTGCGACCTGTCTTTTCTCTCTTCAGCAAACTATGCCATTTGCCCAGTTTCCCGGATCGGCCAAACTAAGAAAGACTACTCCCTTTTGTCTGGCTTCCGAGGGCTCCGTTCATGAAGTTGTCTTCTGTTTCCCTTGCTGCCGCCCTGCTGGGGTTGGCCCTCGCGGCCAACTCTGCCTCGGCTTCGCACTGTGGGGCTTGCTCTTACCCTGCCGTCCTAGCCACCCCCGAGCAATGCGCTCTGCCGATCGTTCGCTATCGGGTGCGCTATGAAACAGTGTCCGAAGAGGTGCCCCAGACCTGTTATCGGCCCGTTTACGACACGCACTACCAGACTTACCGCTACACCACCTATCGGCCGGTCTATGAACAGCACGTCCGTGACGTTTGCTACCCAGTGTTTCGGCCAATCATCGAAGAACACGATCAGGTCCGCCGCTACACGGTTTATCGCCCGGTGATCGAGAATCACGTCCGCACCGTCTGCTACACGGTGGCCAAACCAATGGTTCACGAGTATCAGGTCGCGATCCCGTACTGCACTTATGAACCGGTGGTCGAGAACCACGTCCGCACCGAGTGCTACACGGTGTACAATCCTGTCGTGCAGACGTATCAGGTGCCACGCTACTACAGCACCTATCATCCGGTGTATCAACAGCATGTGCGCACCGAGTATTACACCGTATCCAAACCGGTGGAGCAAGAATATCAGGTGCCGCAATACTACAGCACCTACCGGACAGTGACACAGCAGCATGTCCGCGAGCATCGCTATCTCGTTGCCAAGCCGATGGTGCATACTTATCAAGTAAAGATCCCCTATACCACCTATCGGACGGTTACTCAACAGCATGTGGCCGAGGTGCCTTATGTCACGTATCGACCGGTGACGGAAACGCATGTCCGTTACGAGAAACGCTACACCTGTGAACCGGTCATCGAGGAGCGTGACGTCGTGGTCGAGTGTGGCTCGTATCAGACCATTAGCGAATATATCCCTGGCCCAGTGGTGCAAAAATGCGTTCAGTTGCCCGGCACCTGGCATTTCGACCCTTGCACTTGCACCAGCCGGTATTGTCCCGGTCCCACGGTCAGCTATGCCGTGCAGTGCCCAGGTCGGCATGTGTGCAAAAGCATCTATGTGCCGCGTCAAGAGGTACGCAAAATTCGCACCTGCCGGTATGTGACTAAAGAACATGTGGTCGCCGTTCCCTTCACTACGTGCCGTTATGTACCGGAGCATCAGGTCCGCAAGGTGCCTTACACCACCTGCAAGATCGTGCCCGAGTACCACGAACGCCTCGAAACCCGGCAGTATTGCTACACCGTGTGCGAGGAAAAGGTTCAGCAGATCCCCTACACTACTTGTCATGTCGTGTGTGAAAATCATTGCCGCATGATCACCTGCAAACGCATAGTGATGGTGCCGGAAGTGAAATGTCGGCAGGTTCCCTATACCACCTGTCATGTGGTACGCAAGGACCACTGCGAAATGATCCCCTGTCAGCGAACCATCCTAGTACCCGAAGTCAAAACTCGGCAAGTCCCCTTCCAAACCTGCCGGTTGGTAGCCAAGCACCAAGTGCGTTACGAGACTCGACGCTACTACTACACGGTACCGGAAGTGAAAACGATGCAAATTCCCTACACCACTTGCCGTTATGTACCCGAAGAGAAATGCGAAACCTATAAAGTTCGTACTTGCCGGTATGTGTCGGAAATGAAGACGTATCAGGTGCCATACACTACCTGCCGCCTGGTAGCCGAGGAAAAATGCTTCACGGTGCCACGCCTCACTTGTCGCTATGAGCCTTACACGGTGATGATGAAGCGTTGCCGACTAGTGCCTATCTGCGAACCGGTGTGCCAGCCCGTCTGCCCCCCAGCAGCTCCGCCGGTTCCTTGTCCACCGGCTCCCTGCTCGACTCCGATCAGCCATAGCGAGTGGTTCGCCCGCCTCCACAACCGTCACCTGTGCTGCAAGTAACGCTCCTGTGCCATTGAACTGCCCTCGCGGCCGATACTCTTCGGGGTGTTGGCCGTTTGGGCGTTCGGGGACGGGACTCAGCGTTGGCATTTCCGGGCCAGTTCTAGTTGGTCGCGTGCCCAGCTGTAATCGGGCTTTTGCCGAATCACTTGCTGCAAATCTTTCAGAGCGGTAGCGAAATCGCCCTTTTGGCGAAAGGCCGCCCCCCGCGTGGCCAAGGCCTCCAGATTGCTCGGCTGCAAACGCAACGCCTCGTTGCAGTCGGCAATGGCGGCATCGTAATCTCGCAACAGTCGGTAGGTTTCGCCACGGACGGCCCAGCCCCAGCTCGATTGGGGATCCAGGCGCACGCATTGGGTGAGGTCGTGCAAGGCTCCAGTCAGATCGTTGAGCGAACGACGGGCCACGCCTCGTGTGCCATACGCCAAGGCATGACGCGGGTTCAGTTGCAACAGGGCGTCACAGTCGGCGATGGCTTTATCCCACTTGCCAAGCAACCGGTAGGTCTCGGCCCGGGTGTACAAGGCTTGTAGCGATCGCGCGTCCCCCTCCAGTGCGCGGTTGCAGTCGGCCAGTGCCAACTCCAACTGACTCTGTTGGCGATAGATGCTGCCCCGCACGGCGTAGGCTTCGCTTTGGTTGGGTTGCCGACGAATCGCCTCGGTGCAATCGGCCAGAGCATCTTGGAATTTGCCCAAGCGGCGGAGCAGTTCGGCTCGCTGAACCAACTCACGGGGGCCGCCCCCGTTACGTTCGATGGTGGCATTCAACTCAGCTAATTGGAAGACGGTTTCTTGGTACTCGCAAGACGACTCTAGCCACGCTTTGGCCGGCAGCTGGTCCGAGGAGCGCACAGCCGGAGGTGCGACCACAGGGGCAATCGGGGCAGACGACACAGCGGGCACGGCTGGCACGTTTACCGGCATACGGGGCAACAGAAGCCCCAGACGTTCGGCCAACGAACCAGCGTCGGCCGGGCGATCGTCGGGTTCATCCTCGAGGCATTGCGCGAGCAGATCAACCAACTCAACCGACAACCCAGCTGCGATTAGTTTGGTTTGCCAGCGGGTGCCGCCGGGTCGTCCTTTGGTCAAGTCTCCGGTGAGCATCTGATACCAGATGACACCGAGAGCAAACACATCATCACGCGGATCAGGAGCATGTCCGCTTATCTGTTGGGGAGATGCATACAACGGTGTGCAAGCTCCACGCAGGGCCGCTGTCAAAAACATGCTGCCTTGCTGCTGGGTGTGTTGTTGGATGGCGTGTTGGCTAGCCAAACCCCCAATGCCAAAGTCCGTAATGCACAAGCGCCAGCGGCCGTCGGCTTCGATGTGTCGCAGCACGTTGGCCGGCTTTAGATCGCGATGCACGATGGGCGGCGATTGCCTGTGAGCCACCGCCATGATTTCGGCCAGCGAACGCAGATGCGTTGAGATTTCAAGGAGCGAAGGGGTCTCCGCGCTGCCACGATGCCAGTGGTGGATCAGACCAGCCAAGTCACCCCCGCAGACGTATTCATAAGCCAGGCAAGGCGTTTCGCTGCTCAGATAGGTAGCAGTCAGGGACACGATACCCGGATGCTTTCCCTGGCGCATGATCCGATCGAGAACAGCGGCCTCATTGCGCAGATACTGAGCGGCTACTGGATCGAGACAAAACTTCAGAGCGACGGGCGGCACATGAGCGAGAAAGGGGTTGCGGGCCTTCCAGACCTCGCCGAAGCCACCCACACCCAGCAGTTCGACGAGTTCCCAATCGACACCGTGCAACGGTCGATCGCCTGGTCGGAAACGCGGCAAACGGGTCGGTAACAGGTTACGCAATTGCTCCTCGTTCTGGGGCACCAATTCCCAGGCGATCGTGCTGCCGCTGGGATCTTCCGGCCGTCGCATTGACTGGCGAATCTGATCAGGCAGCAGGGTGAGATAGGTTTGCAGAGCGCGTTGCTCAGCCTCGGGTCGATCGGCAGCAAATTCGAGGACGATCTGGTTGGCTTCGAGGCGAACTTGCTCGGCAGGGGCGGCGGTCAGTTGGGCCAAGTCTTGCTGGCGTTGCTCGGGCGTGCGATCCTTGCCCCACCAGTTCCAGGCCATGCGGGCCACCTCGGGTAACGCCTCGAACAAGACCTCTCCGGCCACCCCAGCCCCAACCACGTTGGCCACCGCCTTGCCGACACAGCGGAGGAAGATCAATGCCGACATGTTCTACGCCTCCGATTCCTAAGTAGAGAGATTCTAGCGGCTTATGAAGGCAAACGGTAGCACAGCAGGTCATCGGCAGATAGACACAGCAGGTCATCGGCGGCAGATAGACAGTGTGCAAGCATGGTCGGCTTTATGTTGGTCAGTCTGTAAGCTCGAGTTTGCCAGTTGGTGTGATGATTGTTCGGCAGACAGGAGGCGACAGGCGGAGGGGGAGGATCAGCCTGTTTGGCGTAGCGACGAGATTTCTAGCCGGACCAACCGTTGCACCACGGCCCGAGCGGTGGGGCGGTCCTCCGGCTCGCGTTCGAGCAACTGCCCTACCAGGGTTGACAGAGCCGGCGGTAGGTCGTTGCGGAGGTCGCGTATGTCGGATGGCTGGTCGCGGCGTAGTCGGCGAATAGTATCGCGCAGGCTACCCACAGGGTAGGGCAACGTGCCGGTGAGCATTTCGAACAGGGTCACGCCTAGGCTGAACAGGTCTGTGGCATACTCCTCCATTGGCCATTCGTCACATTGTTCTGGGGCCAGGTAGTTCGGCGTACCCAGCAAATAGCCATCGCGAAGAAAGGCGGCATTTTCCCCCAGGCGGTGGGCAAAGCCCAGGTCGGTCAGCACAACGTTGCCACCGGCCACTACGCGAATATTGTCGGGCTTGACATCGCCATGCAAGAAACCTGCGGTGTGCATTGCCGCTAAGGCTTCGGCCGTCTGCCGGGTGATCCAGATCGCCTCGGCGATGGGCAAGCGGAATTCCCGTCGGAGCCGGGCACGGAGGGTTTCGCCGGGGCACCAGTCCATCACCAGGAAAAACGGTTCTTGCAGGACGCTGGCAGCGGTGATCTGGACAAGATGGGGATGACGAAGCAACAGCCCTGCCCGTGCCTCTCGTTGGAAGAGTTTGATGGCCGTGCTGCGATCTTCCAGATCGTCTCGGAGAATTTTGATGGCACATGGTTCGCCGGTTTCGTCGTCGCGGGCCTCGTAGACTGTCGTAATCGGCCCCCCCCCGAGACGTTGCAACAGGCAGTAACCGGGTATGCGAGGAATCATATGGGACGCATCCTTGCGATTCGATCCTGGGTAGGTTTAACGAGGCTCGTAGCCGGCCCGGAGCGTGCCATCAGGCCCTACGATTCCACGCTTGCCTAGGTCATACACATTCACGCCTGGAATGGGCCTTCGAGTGAAAGCATACTTGGCATCTTCGGGCGTAACCGCGTTGACTTCGATGCCGCTCAGCATCAGTCGCACCACTGCCCGCTCGGCAGGATAGCTAATGATCACGTTGCTGGGCACCACAACCCCTGTTCGGTCGCGATACACTTTCTCCACACGCGCTTGACAAATCACCTTGTCGGTCTTCAAATCTTTCACCACTTGCCCGAACATCTGCGACTTGTCACTGTGGGCCGGCAACGGCCAGCGATGAAATGCCACCGTCCGCCGTACTTGGCGTCCATCAGCCGAGAGGGTGTCCCAGCTGAGTTCGTGCGATTTCTCGAAGGTTTTTAGGTCGTACTTGGCCTCGGGGTCGTACTCAGCCATACCCAAGGCGGAGAGGACCATGTTGGGGTCAAAGGGGAAGGGCAGTACCGCCTTGCCGATGGCGAGATCTTCATGCGAGCAAACGTATTGATATGGTGGGTTAGCCTGTTTGATCCAGAACCATAATTCGTGCTGATTGGAGCCGATGTCAATCTGTTGCGACCCCAGAACGCTCGCCTGCAAGCGAAAGTTACGCGGCTTTTCACAGACTAGCGCCCCGGAAGGACCAACCGATTTGCCGTCCTGTGTTACATCCATATCGATCTTGGCACGGATCGATTGGATGCGTCGTGCGTTGTCATTGAGGTACGACACTAGCGATTCGGGCGTTGCCTTTCCGGCGGTGAAGGCAGCCGGCGGACGCACCAAATCGCCGTTGCCCTGCTTGTTAAAGGGGATACAGCCGGTGCCGACGGTGCCGAGCGACAGGCACAGGGCCAGCAGAAGTAGCCCAGTGAGTGATCGCACGCTTTGCATCGACTGTCCCTCCGTCGGTTGTTAGCAATCCCAGCCCAAGACCCGAAATACCTCATCTTGGACTGCTTCCAGTTCATCGTCGGCCAGCTGCGGGTCGGGCACGGTGTAGGTGGCTGCGGTTTTGGGGTCGCCCAGGTGGAGGATCTCGACCCCCGCCTCCTGAGTCGTTTCCAGCAGACGCATACGCTTGCGGCGGATCAAGAGCAACGCCAAAACATAACGGAAGCGTTGCTTAGTGGGGTCCGGATCGTTTTGGAGGCGAGCGAGACATTCGACGAGTACTTCGTCGTCAATGAGCATTTTCCGCGGCTTGCTTCCGGAGGGGACCCGGCCAACCCAGTGGGCAAAGACCCCTGCGGGAGGCCCGTGCCAGTGTTCAGGGGCAATGTCCTCGCGGAGGAAAGCACCGCCCTCGATGCGTAAAACGCTATGAATGCGTTCTCCCGGTCGCAGTTCCCGACCACTCCGGGCGCAGCGTGGGGTTGCGGCCTGGATCTGATAGTCCGTTATCATGGTGGTTTTCGCTGCCTAGCTTCGGATCGTCCGTTATCGAATGTGTGGTACTCTCCTGTACTCCTTCTCATCGTATCGGCCCGGGAAGCCGACAGGCAACCGCGCTGGTTGGGTTGTCACCTGCCGGCGACTGCTCTAGGGGTCAACTGTACCGGTCGCGCCGTCTTTAGCTACGTCTTTAGCTAGCGGACAGTCAACCAGCGACGCAACTCCGACTGCACTTGGGGGCCGGTTTCTCGCCCCCAGCCCATCGCGCGGTGACGAATGTGTCCCTCCGCGTCGACGATTACACAGGTAGGCGTGGCCTCGACGCCATAGCTTGCCCGCAACCCCGAGCCATGGAGGATGGGAAAGGTAGCCCCGGCGGCGTTGCGTTGTTTTAGTACCAGGGTCGATTCATCACTGGTGGACATGCCAACGATATGAACATGCTTGCCCAGACTCGAATGCAGCTCCTGCGCCCAACGCAGCATCTCGGGGGCAGTCTCCGAACGCGGCTGATAAAACATCAACAAGGTTGGCTTGCCCTTGAAGGAGGACAACCGCACGCTGCCGGGGCTGGTGATGCTGCTCGCCACAAACTCTGGGGCTGGCTTGTTCCGCACCTCCGACGGCAACTTCTCCGCGGCCTCGGCGTAGCCGACTCCCACCACTTCTCCGCGGCTGGCGGCCTCGACTTGGCGACGCAACGTGACCAAGGCTTCGCGATACGGTGTGGGCGGTTGGCTCTCCATGAAGGAGTTGATTTTGCGTAACAGAGCGGCCAGTTCGCGACTGTTGCGTGCCGGTTGGGCTAACAACGGCTTAGCCAGCGCTCGATACTCGATAGTGCGGGCGATCTCGACTCGTCGATCGTTGAGCATAGCTGGCGGATGGCGAAGGTCGCTTTCCAGATCGTAACGTAACGTCGAGGTGCGGCTGACTTCGCGACTGGCTGGTTCGCGTTGTTCGATGATCCTTTCCACGCGGATGGCCAAACCGTGGCGGGTTGCGATCCAGACGGTATCCAGCCGTCGCCAAGCACCGCGATCGGCACGGGGCTTTTCCCAGTCCTCAGAGGCCTGGATGCCTACCAGTTTGACGCACGGCTGAGCTAGCACGGTTTCCGGTCCAGCCACTTGCCAGACATGGTTGGGTTGCCCCGGTTCGCGGATCTCCCAGCCCTGATTGCGTTTGAGACGCCCCGTGGGCAATTCCACGAACATCCCTAGTTCAATCGAGGGCGGACCATCGATTGGTACGCTATAGCTGGGCGTGACTCGGCCATTGGTTTCCAACCGGATGCGTTCCAGGCGGACCGCCCCAGCGCTGGTCGTCGCTGTGCCACGAGGTGTTTTATCTTCTAGATGAGTCATAACGGCCAGATCAGCCCCTTTGTCTGAGGTTTCAATGGCCAGGGCGCGAGTTTCAAAGCGATAGGCACGCTGAAAGCGCACCCGTTCGCCCACAGACTGCTCAGTGAAGGTGCCCCGATATACCAACTCAGTGCCTCGCTCCAGGCGCGGCAACAAAGACGAGTCCGAAGCCGCCGACCGGGCGATCTGGGCCGGCATGAGAAAACAGCCAAGCAAGCAAAGGGTCGCTACCATGGCTCTCCGCCAGATCAAAGGGCCAAGCAACGGCGCAGCGAGTCCGCGCCGAATGGCTCTTGTATAGCGAGTGCCCGATGCAACACAAGACGAGTATCGAACCGAAACTCAGACTCCGGTAAGCTCGCTCGTGCAGCCGCTGATAGCTTCTGACCGCCCCCCCTTGCCGATGGATTGAAATGTTGCTATCAATGCTTACGGAGAAATCTGCTTGTCTCCTGCTCTCTGTCGGATCGAGGGGCGCTGCGACCGATTTGCTCGGCCAGGCTCGTTCCGGCAGTTTCGTGTCAACCGCGCCCGTTCAAGCATGCCAAAGGAGTATCCTGCATGAACGTGGCCGTCAAACATCCGCCAAAGACCAAAATTACTCCGTCGGACTTCCACGTGGCCGACCTGAACCTGGCGGATTGGGGCCGGAAAGAAATTGCCATTGCCGAGACTGAGATGCCCGGCCTGATGGCGATACGCGAAGAGTATGCCGCCCAGCAACCGCTCAAGGGTGCCCGGATCAGTGGCTCGCTGCACATGACCATCCAGACTGCCGTGCTCATCGAGACGCTGCAGGCTCTGGGAGCCGAGGTCCGCTGGGCTTCATGCAACATCTACTCGACTCAAGATCACGCCGCCGCCGCCATCGCGGCCAACGGCACCTCGGTGTTCGCTTACAAGGGCGAATCGCTTGAAGAGTACTGGGATTTCACCCACCGCATCTTCGAGTGGCCCAACGGCGAAACCTCGAATATGATCTTGGACGACGGCGGCGACGCCACCCTGCTGCTCCACCTGGGGGCCAAGGCCGAACATGACCCCAGCGTGTTGAACAACCCCGGCAGCGAAGAAGAACGCATCCTGTTTGCCTCGATCAAGAAGCGCCTTGCCGAGAAGCCGGGCTGGTACTCCAGCCAGCTACTGGGCATCAAGGGCGTCACCGAAGAAACCACCACCGGCGTGCATCGCCTCTACCAGATGCACAAGCGTGGCGAACTGAAGTTCCCTGCCATCAACGTTAACGACAGCGTGACCAAGAGCAAGTTTGATAACTTGTATGGGTGCCGTGAATCGCTCGTCGATGCCATCAAGCGTGCCACCGACGTGATGATCGCCGGCAAGATCGCCGTGGTGTGCGGCTATGGCGACGTGGGCAAGGGATCGGCTCAAGCGTTGCGGGCGTTGTCGGCTCAGGTGTGGGTGACCGAAATCGACCCTATTTGCGCCTTGCAAGCTGCGATGGAAGGCTATCGCGTGGTCACCATGGATGAGGCGGCCAGCCAGGCCGACATCTTCGTGACGGCCACGGGCAACCTGAAGGTCATCACCCATGAGCATATGCTCAAGATGAAGGACCAGGCCATCGTCTGCAACATCGGTCACTTTGACAACGAAATTGACGTGGCCTCGCTGGAAAAATACCAGTGGGAAGAGATCAAGCCTCAGGTGGATCACGTCATCTTCCCGGATGGCAAGCGGATTATCCTCCTGGCGCGTGGTCGTCTGGTCAACCTAGGTTGCGGCACCGGGCATCCGTCGTATGTGATGAGCAGCAGCTTCGCTAACCAGGTGCTGGCGCAGATCGAACTGTTCACCCACACCGACAAGTACCCGATCGGCGTCTATGTGCTGCCCAAGCATCTCGACGAGAAGGTGGCCCGGCTGCAGCTAAAGAAGCTCAACGTCAAGCTCACCGAACTGACGCCTGAACAGGCTGCCTATATCCATGTGCCGAAGGAGGGGCCATACAAGCCCGACACCTACCGCTACTAAGCGATGTCGCCTAGCGAAAGAAACCCACGGGGCCGCGTTCACCACGATCGTGGCCCCGGCCGTGCGCGGACGGTCACGCGCGATTCCGTGAGCCGCGACCGCAAGGGAGCGACTGGGGGATGGTCCCGGTCGCTCGTTTCCCTCTCACATTTTTCTCATTTTTTTTCCTTGCCGGTTTTCGACCCGCACGTTTAGCATCACAAAACAACACTTCAAACCATCGCCCCATTTTCGGAAGGGAAGCAGTCATGGCACGGAAACCACATCTCGAAACCCTCGAAGCGCGCGATTGTCCCACGACAACCGTTGGTGTCGTCGCCTCGTTCTCCGCGGTCGAAGGTCAGAATGACGGCCTCTTCCGTCTAGGCCGGGACGAGACGACCGGACCGCTCACGGTCTAGTACGAGGTCACGGCGCAGTCGGTGCCCACGAACGGGGTGGCACGCCCCACCCTCACCGGCTCGGTCACCTTCGCGGATGGCGAGGAACATGCGGACGTGAGCATTTCTGTAGCGAATAACCTAACACGCGAAGGTACCCAGGAGGCAGACTTGAGGATCTTGCCCGAGTTCTACGACGACTATCTCGTTGACCAACCCGAACCCGATCGATTGATCATCACGGACGACGAAGACAACAGCGATTTCTGGATCGAGTCGGTGCAGGACGCCCGCGAGGGTGGGCCGATCGGCTCCATCACGCTTCGGAGGGCCGACCCCACCGACGGACTGAGCATGCCCTACTTCCTCGACCCGACCAGTTCGGCCACGATGGGCGTCGATTTCGCCCCGCTCAGCGGACATCTCACCTTCGCGCCCGGACAGGCCACGGCGGTGATCTTTGTGGACGCATCGGGACCGTACAACGATTTCGTGCCCGAAGACGACGAGACGGTCGTCCTGACGTTCCTGCCCCCGCCGGCGGCCAACCCCATGCCGCCCAAGGTCGCGCCGCCCGTGGTGATCCGCGAGTTGCGGGCCGGGAACTGGGATCCCACCTTCACGCTCCCCGCAGGGAAACCGCGCTTCGAGTTCCACGTCGGCGACCTCGCTCCGGAGAAGACGTATGTCGACCAGGTGATCGCCGTCGACCCGGATGGGGACGAGATCAAGTTCACCATCACCGCCGGGAACGCGGGCAACGTGTTCAGCATCGACCCAAAAACAGGCAAAATCGCTTTGGCGAAAACCCTGACGGCCACCATGCCGGGCAGTTACGACCTGACCGTCAAGGCCGAGGACGGGCGTGGCGGCAGCGCGACCGCGACCGTGCGCATCGAGGTCCGGCCGCTTGTCGTCCTGAGCGGCGACCGGCACGGGGTCGAGGCCTCCGTCGGAGGCGGCAAGCGGGACAACATCGAACTGGTCTTCCGCCGACTCACGCGAGACGCGGGGAACGCGCTGACGGTGAACTACACGGTGACCTTCGATCCGGCCGAGCCGGGCGCGACGAGGGCTGACCTGGCGAACCCCAACGACCTGATCGCGGCGGGAGCGGCCCAGGGCAGCCTGACGTTCGCGGCGGGGCAGGTCGAAAAGAAGATCATTCTGCGGCTGACGGAGGACAACGTCGCGGAAGATTTGGAGCGGTTTGATGTTTCGCTGGTCATTCCGGCGGACCGGAGCTATGTCAGCGTGCCCGACGGTGTGGACTGGCTCACGCTGGGTCATGTTCAACCCGGCCTGAAGGGGGAGCGGACGGCCGAGTTGTACTTGCTAGACGCGGTGCAGCTATTCGTCGGCACCAACGCGAAAGCTGAGTTCGCTGACCCGGCGGGCAAGACGGTGGACATCAACGATATCAGACAGGGGGCGCTGCCCAACTGCTGGCTGATGGCCGGGGTGGGGGCCATCGCTCTGAAGACGCCCGACGCGATCACCAACGGACCCAACGCGATCATCAAGGACCTGGGCACGGGTCAGGCCGCCGTGCGGTTCTTTTCTGCCGGCAGGTGGCGGACGATCAACGTGGACATGACGCTGGACTTTGGGGTTGAGGGGCCGAAGCTCTCGACGGATTCGGTGGTGGTCGGCAACACCCGAAAGTTCGAGATCTGGACGGCGGTACTGGAGAAGGCCTACGGGAAGTTCATTGGCCGTCCCGCCCTGGCCGCGACGGGCAACTCTCATAAAGTCTGGTGGGCGTTGCTGAACGAGGGGGCGCAAGGGGGCCCTATTGCGAGAACCGTTGCCCTGGACCCCGATTTCGCGACCACGATCAAGAACAAGTTCAACGCGGGCAAGAAGGTCGTCTTCGGCACGCCTGAAAACTTCGTTGATCCGGCACCGAAGGGTAACGGTGGTGCTCGCATCATAGCCAATCACGCCTATGTGTTAAAAGCGATCGTTGGGGACATAGCGACCTTCTACAACCCGTGGGGAAAGGAACACTTTACCATCACGTTTAACAACGCCGAACTGCAACGCTGCTTTGGCGGCGGTTTCGTCTACATCGGCCTAAAGGGAGTATGAGCATGCGGGTTCTATTGTGCCTACTTGCACTCAACGCAGTGGCCACGCTGGCGGCAGCGCAGGAATGGCGGCGGGCGCCCGATGAAGTCTGGTTCAAGGGGGGACGTCCGAGCAACAAACACTTCGGGCTTTCGTTTGCGACCGTTCTGGAGAGTGTTTCTGAGGACGGCAAACGCGTCGAGTGGGCACGTGGGGCGGAAGTTTGGTTGGATTACATCTCGCCTCTCGCCAAGGTCAACTTTGGCGCGGACTTCAAGATCCGCTTTCCGGACCTGCGCAAGGGCGACATCGTTTGCGCTGTCAACGGACTCTACAAGATCGACCGCGTCGAGTCCGGTGAGATCAACTTCTTCATGACGATGAAACGCCTGTCGGCGGACAACGTGCCCAAGGGCGTGACGTTTCGGCCCAACACCATCGTCGTGCCGCTCTCCACGACGGGCAAGTACGGCCAGTTGCAGATGTACGAACGCGGCCTGGGCCTGCGGGCCATCACGCGCGAAAAGGACGCCAAGGGCGAGCCGGGCCGATGGGTGGCCCACACGATCGAGTTCATGCCCATCTGGGATGGCTACGCGGAACACAAGGCCCAACTGAGGGAGGGCGACATCCTGCTCTTCGCCGGCAAGGGGCATCGCGTGCTGGGGATCGTGCCCAAGGACGAGAAGACGCGCGTGATCGGCTGGATGGAACTGGAGGCCGTCCCCGTGGGCACCGAGGAGGAGATGAAGAAGAAAAAGATCGCCTTCGTGCGTCCCACGCCGCCCAAGGAACTGCCCAAACTCGACG
>JBDNDE010000087.1:0-15474 GCA_046719305.1 Gemmataceae bacterium
GGTTGGGAGGCCTGGATTGCTGCTCTTGTCGAACGACGCGTCACTCTCGCAAAACAACGATCGACTCTCACCTCGCCTTGATCCGACCCGTACTTGAGGCTATTAGCCAGACCCATTCAGGGATGGACGGATCGCTGGTTTTCCCGACAGGAGGCGACCCATGGACACCACAAATCCGGATGAGCCGGTGTTGCGTCTGCATCGGTCGGGAGAGCCGATAGTGCCCTTGTTACTCGTGTTATATCCTTCCGGCTTGGTCCTTCAGGTCGAGGAACCCGACGTATTGGTTGGCCGACACTCCGAAGCGGGGCTACGACTGGCGTTGCCCGATGTCAGCCGTCGGCACTGTCGGCTACAGTATCAAGCAGGGAAGTGGACCATAACCGATCTGAACAGCCTCAACGGGGTGCAAGTCAATGGGCAATCGGTCAAACGAGCGACGATTCAGCACGGCGATTATCTCCGCATCGGAGGGTTCACCTTTATGGTGCAGATCGGGCAAGCGAGCCATGTGCAGAGCATCTTACAAACGCTACGTCGCAAGGCCTCATGACTCCGTTACTCAGGACACATACTGCACGCGGGGCAGAGCAGGGAATTGAGCAGCAACCTCCTCATGGGTCAATGGTTGCAATGGCGTAAAGCCGAGCCGAGCGACGGCCTCGTTGCGCAAGGCACAGGATTTTTCGAGAACATACCAACGATTATAGCCTTCACGCAACTGGTTCACCGGGGATAGATCAATCGTCGGCAAATAAGCTAACCATCGAGTGTTGAAACGTGCGATCGCGGCATCCAACCGTCGAGCCACGCCACGCACACGCCAACTGTTTGGCCCAACCGGCCCCCGCAAGCGGGCTTCCAACCGCTGGGTCCACTCCGCGAGTTCCTCGGTGTTGGCAATCAACCAACGGGCGTTGTCCCAACCACCGGCCACAGCTTCGAGAGTGGCCAGATGGATCTTGACCATCAGGAGCCATTCATCACGTTGGGCGGCCGTGCGTCGTAAGAGAAGGTCCAGAGCGGTTTCGACGCCGCGCGCCCGACGGATGTAAGCCGGCGCGTCGAACATCGCGACCAATTCGTTGAGCTGGTACTCTTCACGAGCGGCAGACGAAACTTCTTCCATTATGCACCCCTAACTTGCTATTCTAAACAACATCTCCCACGCTTTGCTGAGGATGGTCATGCGTTACGCTCTGTCTGCTTTGGCCTGCTCGTTGATTTCGCTCGCGTTGATGGCCCAGCGACCGCCGCACGGTCAGGACAAAATGCCCGGCCCAGCACTTAGCCCGGCCGAGGCACTAAAAAAAATGGTCGTGCCCGAAGGCTTCCGCGTCGAACTGGTTGCTGCCGAGCCAGACCTCGTCAATCCGGTCGCCATGTGCTTCGACGAGAAGGGCCGTGTCTGGATCACCGAAAGCCTGGAGTATCCGCGTCGGGAGGCTGGTCCTGGCCGCGATCGGGTCAAGTGTGTCGAGATTGGGCCGGATGGGAAAGCCTCCAAGGTCACCACCTTTGCCGAGGGCCTCAACATCCCCAGCGGCATTGCAGTTGGGCATGGCGGTGTCTGGGTTGCTAACGCCCCGGATATTCTTTTCTATAAGATTGGCAAGGATGGCAAGGCTGAGGGGCAACCCGAGGTAGTGGTCACCGGCTTCGGCCGCACCGACACGCACGAGTTGCCCAACAGCCTGACGTGGGGGCCGGACGGTTGGCTGTATGGCTGGAATGGGGTATTCAACTATTCGCATGTCAAGCATCGGGGCAAGGAATACAAATTTACGTGTGCCATTTTTCGTATCCATCCCAAGACCAGGGAGTTCGAGTTGTTCTGCGAGGGCACCAGTAATCCCTGGGGGATCGCAATCAACGAAAACGGCGACTTGTTTGCCTCGGCCTGTGTGATCGATCACCTGTGGCACCTAACTGAGACGGGCTATTACATCCGTCAGGGTGGCCCCTATCCGCCTCACACCTGGCCAGCTAGCAGCATAGTGAAGCACAAGCATCAGAAAGCGGCTTATTGTGGCATTACGTGGTTTGACTCCGAGGCCTATCCGGAGAAATACCGCGGTAAGCTGTTCATGGGCAACATCCACGGCGGTTGTATTAATGTCGATGCGCTAACACGTCAGGGGAGTACCTACCAGGGTACCGGTGAGCCGGACTTCCTCAGCGCCAATGATCAGTGGTTCATGCCAGTAGTGCAAAAGGTCGGCCCGGATGGCAGCCTGTACATCCTCGATTGGTACGACCGTTACCACTGCTATCAGGACGCCAACCGTGACCCCAAAGGGATCGACCGCCTCCATGGCCGACTTTACCGGGTGCGTTACAAAGACACACCGCGTGTTGGTTCGTTTGATATGGCGAATGAATCGACCGATGCCTTGCTGGCACGTCTTAAGAGTGCCAATGTGTATGATCGTGATCAAGCTCAACGGATCTTCACCGAACGGCTGCTCAGCGGGAATCGAGATGCGGTCGCGTCACTGGAGAAAGTAGTTTTGGACGCGACTGCTCCACGCAAGCAACGGCTGCATGCCCTGTGGAGCCTAATCGGTGGCCAAGCCCTTAGTCCCTCGACGCATGTAAAATTATTGACACACGAGGACTCTACCTTCCGCGCTTGGGCTGTCCGTGCGGCCGGCAACGCTGGCAAAGTCGACGAACCCCTGGCCAAGCGGCTCGCCGACTTGCTCAACACCGAAATGTCCCCTGATGTTTTGGTCCAGTTGGCCATCGCCAACAACAAGCTGAAGCTGGGCGGGGTGACGACTTTTGTGAAACTGCTCGAGCGTGCACCGGGCGACAAACTGTTGCCCCACATTGTCTGGCAGAATCTGCATCCGCTCTTAGAGACGCAGGGCGAAGCCTTCGTCGAGGCGCTTGCTACCTCGAAACCGGAACATCTGGGCGAAATCCTGCCGCGGGCTGTGGAGCGTCTGCTTGCTACTGCTAAACCGCAACCCCTGGCTCTGGCAGGCATCTATCACTACGCACGAACAAAAAATCCCGATCAGGCCGTGCGTATCCTCCGTGCCTTGTGCGCTCGCATCCAGAATGGCGAACTGACCCCGGAAAATCTGGCCGCGCTGCGGACAAAAATCGGCCCCCAGGTAGTGCGGGATAGCATGACCCGGGGCCTCGCTTTCGATGCCACCCTCCTGCTGGGTTTGTTCAAAGTGCCCCAAGCGGTTGCCCAAATCAAATCCATTGCCGCTGAATCGCGGGAAGGTGATGAACGCCGACTCCAGGCTCTGGATGTCCTTATCACCATCAAGGACGATTCGGCCCGTAACCTAGCTGAACGAATGCTCTACGAGTTGCGTCGCCCCTTTCGAGCGCAGGCCGTCGCAGCCATCGGACGATTCGAGGACGATGGGGTGGCAACAGCGTTGCTCAGCCGTTATGAGGGATTCGATGAGGAGATCAAGCCACGCGTCATCGACGTAGTGACGCAGCGCGACAACTGGGGCAAGACGCTTCTGAAATTCGTCGCCGAAAAGAAGATCCCGCCGGCGGCGATCAACGTCAACCAAGCACGGCAGTTGTTGTCGAGCAAGGACAAAGAATTGGTAGCGTTGACTACCAAGTACTGGGGTACGTTGCGAGAGGAGCGCAACCCCGAACGCGAAAAGGTTGTCCGCGAAATGCGCGAGGTTCTCTCCCGTACCAAGGGCGACCCCAAACGCGGCCTAGCCGTTTACAAAAAAATCTGTGGTCAGTGCCACAAGCTGCATGGTGAGGGTGTGGAGGTTGGCCCGGACATTACCGCCAACGGCCGAGCCAATTTCGAGCAGCTCTTATCCAACACCTTCGACCCTAGCCTGATTATTGGCCCGGGCTACAACGGCGTGACGGTGTATGACACTCGCGGCCGAGTGCTGACAGGGCTGCTGGTGGAAGATGGCCCGACGCGAGTGGTGTTGAAAGTGCAGGGCGGCCAGCAGACTACCATCGCCCGCAAGGCCATCGAAAGGGTCGAGTACAGCAAGTTATCTCTAATGCCCGAGGGGATCGAGAAGCAACTCCGTACGCAGGAGCTAGCGGACCTGTTCGCCTTGTTGTGCCTGGACAAACACCCCAGCGATCCTAATGCCCGTCGCATTCCCGGCACGCCCAAAGGCCTGTTTGGCGAACGCTAGGCCAATCGACCTTTGGACAGCCCACTAAGGCATGGCATGGGGTTCGATCCAGGCCAAAGTCTACTGGAGAGCAGGGCTGCGATGTTTGCCCCTACTAGAATTTGCCGCTACCGAGCAAACGACCTTTGTGACCGGGTCCAAATCAACACGTCAAGTGGTCGCTAGGGCAGGGGAGGCCACTGCCCCACGGAGGCTACGGTACATCAACGCCATGCTCTCGTGGGCCTCAACCTCGCTCATCGTCAGGGGCGGCGAAACCCGAACCACCTTCTTAGCCAACGGCCCGAGTAGGTGGATGCCATCTGGTCCATCGCCGTGGTAACAGCGCAAGACCGCGGCATTGGCCCACTCTGCCGCACTCTTGCCAGCATGATCGGCGAATTCGATGCCCCAGACCATGCCTTGATATTCACCACGCACATGAGCAACGAAGGGTAGCTCCTTCAGCCGTACCAGCCCTTCTTCGAGGATGCCCGAGATGTGCCGGGAGTGGCCAAGGATATCGTGCTGCCGAAACTCTTCTAGGGTGGCTAACACAGCCGCACAGCACAGCGGGTTAGCGCTCCAGGTATCGGAAGCCTCGCCATAGTCCATGCAGCCGAAGAGATCGGCCCGACCGACTGCCGCTGCCACCGGCACGCCATTGCCCAGCCCTTTACCAAGCACGACGATATCTGGCTCCAAGCCATAGGCGGAGTAGGCGAACAACTCACGCGTTCGGCCAAAATTGGCTTGGACTTCATCGAGGATGAATACAAGATCATGCTCGCGGCAGAAATGTTGCAACAGATGCAGATATTCCGCTGGAGGATGCCAACTCCCCCCCCCGCCTATGTATGGCTCGGTAATCAAGGCTGTTAGACGGCGACCGAACTGATGGTACAACGCTTCTAATTCACGGCGATAGGGGGTCAGGTCAATCGGCTGGCCACGCAGGCTTAGATCGCGACATTCTTGCATCGGAAAGCTGACAAACCGTACTCGGGGATCGCGGTCTTTGTCCGCCTCGGAACCAGTCACAGCCCCGGCCAAGCCTTTTTTGCCATGAAAACCATAGCGGGTGGCCACGATCATCTCACGGGATTTATCACGGGCCAACGCCGCCCACAACGCTTTTTGCACCGCTTCGGAACCCGAGGCGGCCCACAGGACCGATTCCATCCGGTTCCCACCTGGCTGACTTCGCAGCGTAGCCAGAAGCTGTTGGGTTGCCTCGGCTTCTAGCGGAGTGATGGCATTGTAAGCGGTGAGTGTCAACGCTTCGACATATGGACCATCCATTGGGGCATCCCAGCCCATCAGTTCAGTGAAACGACGTAACCACGAGGTGGGATTGTGCCCAAGATTTGCAACCAACACCCCCGAAGAGAAATCAAAGAGCCGTTTGCCTTCTGGAGTCCAGTGGAATACTCCCGCGGAGCGAGCCAAAACGGCCTGAGTAGGGGTATAAGTGCGTAGGCTGCGCGGTTCGACACGAGCAATTAGGTCACGCGCTTCGTTGGAAGTGTGTTCGTCGGGGTGGTGCATCTTTGGCGTCTCCGTTCACTAGGCAGGCTCCTAAAGTCATTATTCTGATGTTTTGCTCGTTTGCTCGCAAGGGGGGCCGAAACCGGCAACTGCATCTCCTTACCCGGGCACTTCTTCCTTATGACGCACCCTGTTTTCCGAAACGACAAGTCACGCACCTGCTGCCCAGCCGCTCCAGCTGCCCAGCAAGCCCGAAACGAACACCAAGCCCGGAAACGAATCCCAAAACGAACTGGTGATCGGTCGCGATGCTCAGGCTCGGTGTCCATCCCCACCGGCTGGGGCAACTGCCTCGCCCTGAGTGTGCTTTATGCATGGCGATGCACACGCTCGGTGTACAAAACCTCGGGCGGCTGGCCCGGTGTATGCAAAATCAAGCCGAGCGGGTCATCCACAAACACCACTCCGCCAGCTTGCCCAGCTGCATGGTGGGCCAGAATCGCTTCCAGAGATTGCACGGCTGCAACCGTGGCGCGGTCGGCCCCAAGATCGGCGTAGCGCAAGGCACGCATCGCTTGCAACCGTTCGGTCCGCTGTGAGGGCGGCCCGCCATACTCAACATACGCTACCTCCTCGAAAAAACGGCTGATGGCTTCGATGCCATAGCCGCGTTGGCTGCGTTCGCCCCATGGTTCGAGGAACGTACCATTGTAATGATGGTTGGGGGTGTTCTTTAATTCGCGCGGAGTCCGACCTTCGATCGCCATCTCCACACCACGTTTGCGTTGATGTGCGATCCAAACCCCGTTGTCAAAACGAAACGGTACTTCTTGATCAACGTAGCCGGGGAAATCGTCGGGGGTCACCCAGCTGGTGTGAATGTCAAAAGCTGCCTCCCGTCCATCCGAGTAGCGATAGACCAATTGCATCTGCACACTATCCCATGTCGAGCTATTGGCCGAAGCGACAATCCCCCGCTGACCTGTTGCGCTCACGCGTGCCAACCGACATTCATGCCCAAAAGTAAAGTCGATAAGTTTAATATAATGAACCGCTACATATGTCCCAGGGTTGCGACCATGAATCCATTCGGCGAACTGGCCCGTTGCGATCGACTTAGGTTCTAGAAGTGAGCAATACCCGTTGTTCACATGGCAAAGATTGCCGTCGTGGACATGCGTACGTAATTTTTTGTGGTCGGGGTCGAGCAGCTTGTGATATACAACACGGGCTAACACTCCTTTGGCTTGCGCAAGCGATTGCAACAGGTCTAGTTCGCCCAGTGACAGCACGGAAGGCTTCTCAATCAACACGTGCTTGCCCGCAAGAAGTGCTTCTTGGGCCGATTGAAAATGCCGATCATCTGGCGTGGCAATACAAACGACATCGACCCCACTTTGTAAAATCTGTTGTAATGCTTGATCGCCATGCATGTTCACCGGTGCAGGCATCCCCGCTTCAAGCGCCCGAGCCACTACCTTGGCCGCTCGGGTGCCCGTTCGGCTTGCCAACGCTACAAGCCGTACCTCGAACGCTCCCGTATCCCGTCGATACATCCCCTGACGATGCGCTTGGACAAAAAACGGCCAATAAGTTTCGTCAAAGATCATGCCAACGCCGACCATACCGGCGCGAAGGGTGAGTGGTTGACTGGGAGCTAAAGTCATTCGTACACTCCTCGGAGATTAAAGGCTTTTGCTTCTTGAATTCAGAAATGGTTCATGAATCCGACAAGCCCCCTTGTCTAAAATCGCGTCTTGGTGAATCTATTGTTAAAGGATCGTCTCATCCAGAGAGCATGAGGACAGCGATCAGGGAATTGATGCGACTTGTGTCCGTTGAGTTGCACGCGGACAAACGCATTCCTACTTTGAAGTTTATGAATACATCAACCCCAACGCTCAGTGTTGTCATCCCTCTGCTCAACGAGGAAGAAGTCCTCCCCCAGACCTATGCGGAACTCAAACGCCATCTCGACGCTCTCAATGAGTCTTATGAGCTCGTCTTCGTGGACGATGGAAGTACCGATCGTTCTCGTTCGATCCTTACAGATTTCTCACGACGCGATCCATCGGTCCGCATCATTGCTCTCTCACGCAACTTCGGACACGAGATGGCCACTACTGCAGGGTTGCACCATGCGCGGGGTCGAGCGGTTGTAGTGATGGATGCCGACCTGCAAGACCCACCCGAACTGATCGCTACCTTTTTGGCCAAATGGCGCGAAGGGTATGAAGTTGTCTATGGCGTTCGCCTGCGTCGGGAACGAGAGACCCTCCTGAAGAAGGCGACTTCCTTTTTCTTTTATCGCCTGATGGCGCAGATTGCAGATATCAAGTTTCCACCCGACACAGGTGACTTTCGGTTGATGGATCGTCGGGTACTTGATGTGTATCGGGTGCTGAATGAAGACCCGCGCTTCTTCCGGGGCTTGGTCGGTTGGATTGGCTTTCGTCAGATCGGTGTTGGGTTTGTGCGGCGGCCCCGCATCGGCGGAGTTACCAAGTATCGTTACAGCAAACTGATCAAGTTGGCAATGGACAACATCACTGCTTTCTCGACCCTGCCGTCGTTGGCCATCACGATGCTAGCGAGCTTCTGTTTAGTGTGCAGCCTTGGGGTAGCAGCGGTTATGGTATTGGGATGGCTCATGAGTTGTTGGACGATACCAGCCTGGGGCTGGGTGAGTCTGGCGTTTCTGGGACTCTTCAATCTACAATTTTGCTGCATGGCGATGCTAGGTGAATATATTGTGAGAACACATCGTTACGCACAACAAAGACCTTTATATGTGATGGATGTGTTGATTGAAAATGGAGAAGCCATTCCTGCTCCGCCTCCCAACATCTCGACGCGGCGTTAAATCAAAATCGATCCAACACGCCAGCCGACAAGGCCCGACCTGACTGAACATAACAGACATTATCAGACGTTCCAAGTTGATAAGCTTCGAGAGCAACGTCCGATAATGAACCTTATGTTTAGTTGTGCCTTAAGAGCCAGCAGAGGCGTTCTAACGTGAGTGGGCCTCAGGCTTTAGGAGTAGGAGGTGTCGAAGCGGGCGAACCCACGCTCTGGCGAACGCCTAGATAGCCCAACAAGCCTAGAGGCCCAAACATCAGTGTCAGGAACAGGCACGGCCCTGTCAGCCAGACGCTCACGCCCCTCTCCCGCGAGTCGAGATAGATCCACCGGCCAACGAACAAATCAAAAGTCAGAAAGTGTATCCAGGCAACCACGAAGCCCATCGGTTTGGACAACTCAGCCCGGATGATTTCAAACTCGGGCTTGGCTAAGATCGGCAGAATGCTCGGAATCGCCGGCACGACCAAAGCCGCGTAGAGCAGTGCGAACAGGGCCGGCGCGAGATGGGTCTGCATCAGCTGCCGGGTCAGCCACCAGTTAGGGGCGAAAATCATCAAGGCCCAAAATGGCAACGGCACGAGATTGACTACTTGAAAGAGTATCTCTGGCGACATAGCGATCACCCCTGGACCCGCTGAAACATCGTCGTCACTGCCCTGCCCGCTGGAAGACGCCCATCTTGCGAAACTTTTGGTAGCGTGCCTGGAGCAACTGAGGGATCGGTTGGGGTCGCAACTCACGCAGGTAACGCAGCAAGTAGTTCTTGAGTGTGTTGGCCATCTCGCGATGATCGCGATGTGCCCCGCCGAGCGGTTCAGGGATAATGTCGTCGATGACCCCCAGTTGGTACAGGTCGCGCGCAGTAAGTCGAAGCGCCTGGGCAGCCAGGGGGCTGGTCGTCTCGTTGGCTTCTTTCCAAAGAATACCGGCACATCCCTCGGGACTGATGACCGAGTAATAGGCATGTTCAAGCATACTGACACGATCGCCGATACCGATCCCCAACGCCCCCCCGGAGCCCCCCTCCCCGATGACCACACAGACCACCTGAGTCTCTAGCCGTGCCATCTCGACCAAATTGGTCGCAATCAACGCAGCTTGACCGCGTTCCTCGGCTCCGATGCCAGGAAAGGCTCCTGGAGTGTCGATCAAGCAGACCACCGGCAATTTGAACTTCTCAGCCAGTTTCATGCAACGCAAAGCCTTGCGATAGCCTTCGGGGTGGGCACAGCCGAAGAAGCACGCCTTGCGTTCCTGAAGCGTCCGCCCTTTCTGATGACCGACGAGCATGACTTTGAAATCACCCAGGCGAGCAAAACCGGTTCGTAGAGCGCGATCATCGCCGATGGCTCGATCACCGTGCAACTCGACAAATTCCTCGAACAAGAGATTGAGGTAATCGGTAGTTTGAGGGCGTTCAACATGTCGGGCCACGAGAATGGTCTGCCAAGGAGTCAACTCGCTATAGATGCGTTTCTTCAACGCCACAACCTCGCGGCGAAGTTGACGCAACTCCTCGACGGCGTGCGGCACACTACGAGATTCCATTTCCGCGATGAGGTCTTCCATCGCGTAGATTTCTTTCTCAAATGTCAAACGATGCGTCGCCATGTCGTAGCAACCTCACCTCGTGAATCCCTGAGCCGTTTAATCTAGAGCGCGGCGGAGAGGATTCCAGATGCCCTTGACCCGTTGAAGGTGCATGCTATCGTGATTGCCTTCAGAAAGGAAGGCCGGTCATGATCACCCGCTGGGTTCCGTGGATTCTGGTAGGAATCGGCACGCTGGCCACGTTCGTCCCGTTTCTTACTCGTCGTTACAGCGAATGGGAGTCGGTCTACATTCCGACAGCGCAACGGCTCGTGACCGGCCAACCGCTTTATGTCGATGCTGACCCCTATCTCTATCCCCCGTTTGTCGCGCTGCTCGCATTACCCTGGACCATCTTACCGCTCGGGTTAGGACGGTTGGCTTGGTTAGCCGTTAGCGCGGCGAGTGTCTGGTTGGTACTGCGGCTGGGCTGGGATCTAGCCGGGGGTACGAGTCGTGATCAGTCCCTGGGGGATTGGTGGGCCTGGACGGTGGGTCTACTGTGCGGGGGGCTTGCTTTACAGAACTCCCTGGCCCATCAACAGACTGATGTCCTTCTTGCCGCCTTACAAATCTCTGCGTTATGGTTGTTGCTGCGCCAACACAATGTTACCGCCGGCGCTTTGTTTGGCTTGGCCACCGCCATCAAATGTACGCCTCTGTTGTGGTTGCCCTATCTCCTATGGCGTGGACGCATTTGGGCTGGCTCCGCATTCGTTGGGGTAGCTCTGTGGGCTAGCCTGTTGCCCGATTTACTGGTGTCGGCCCCCTCGGGCAGTTGGCTGCAAGAATACGCCCGGAGAGTAGCGGCACCGCGACCGATGGGGGTGTGGGGCACCGATCCGATCTACAATCAATCGCTAGCAGGCACAACGCTACGCTGGTTGGCGGTCGACGTGGAGCGACAGCACAGCGGAGGATTGCAAACGCATTTTCGCTCACAAACCTTGGATACAACACAGCATAGCCTCGTGGTGCTGCTTCTGATTGGATGGTTGTTGCTCTTAACCCTCGCCTGTGTTGGCCGACCGGGACCGGTGCCACGCGAAGCGCTGCCCTGGGAGGGGGCTATGGTGCTGTTGCTGGCGTTGCTGCTCTCACCCATGTCGGGGCCGGCTCACTTTGGCACACAGATTCTGGCTGGTTTTCTCCTGGCCCGCTCAGGCGGATTAGGACAGAGGATAGCGATAGTCGTTGCGGCGATATCGCTGCTGAGTGCCAAAGATGTGGTCCGTGTAACCGTGTACGATTACGCCTTGTATTATGGGCATCTTACCCTCGGGTGCCTGATGTTGCTCGTGGGGTGCTGGTGGGGACGATCTCGAGTCGCTACACTGTCAGCGATTCGACCAACTGAAGACGAACCGCTTCGTCACGCGGCCTGACAGGCCGCTGTCACATAGCTTCGTTCACTGCCTTGGGAGCAATCGACTTGAACACTCGCATAGTCCGCAACGCAATCAGTACTTCGTGGAAATCTTTTGGCCGATCCTCCCGTTTCTTGTTCAGCATCCGCAGTACCAACTCGTTAAACTCTTTCGTTATCTCGGGATCGAACTGACTCGGGCCGACCGGCTTTTCCACCAGATGCTTAGTAAGCAGTTCCTGTGAACTGGCAGCGCGGAACGGCGGTCGGCCGGTTACTAATTCGTAACAAGTGGCACCAAAGCTGTAGACATCAGCCCGACCATCGAGCGGGTCGCCCTTAATCTGCTCCGGTGACATATAACTACGCGTGCCGGCTACTTTTCCTCGGCGACGAAACAAGGAGCCGAGGAAACTCGGCTTCTCGATGCGGGTGGCCAAGGCAAAGTCGATGAGTTTGACCTGACCAGCCGAGTTACAAAGCAGGTTGTCGGGCTTCACGTCGCGATGCACCCAGTCTTGTGCATTCATAAAAGCCAGTGCCGTGGCCGCCTGTCGAATGATGGAGTGGGCATTCTCCTTGATGAAATCCATTTGCTTGGCCAGTAGTCGGGCCTTGAGACTGCCGCCAGGAAAAAACTCCATGACAAAGTAGGGAGTCTTCTCGCTTTTGTTTACCGTGATGACGCGGATGATGTTGGGGTGCGCCAACTTCATGCCTACGCTGGCCTCATGGAACAGCATCTTACGGTGTACCGGATTGGTCGCATGCTCCGGCAGCAGAATCTTCATCGCAAAATGCCGGTGACTAGAAACCTCGACCACCTCGAATACCTGACTAGTCTGGCCGGTCATCATGTTCCGCGCAAGTCGGTAGCCACCTAAAATTTCTTCTGCCATGAGCCTCATCTCCGCACGGGGAGTGTATTCACCAGTACTTCTCGAAATGTATGTTACCGCGCACCCGCATCGCTGGTCGATCTATTTGGTGCCCTTGTGCTTCAAGCAATTCCACTACCCCGGTCGGTTCGGGATACAGCCACTGTCCGGTTTGTGGATCTTTCCGCGGTGCCCCGATCATCGCCGGATTGCCGCACAAGAAAAAATGGGTGTGCTGAGGAGCAAGCGACCGACCGGCCAAATGCTCCAGTTCACGGCTACGGACCAGATCCTGGATGTAGCGTTTCGGCCCACCCTCGCGGGTGACCAAGGGTACATAACGGTAATGAGGGTACCGTCGCCCCAGCGTCTCATGGACCGTGCGATAGCCTAGATCCTTCCTGTAGCGCACACAGCAAACGGCTACAATCGGCCCACGATGCCCGGAACGCAGCAGTTGCCAGAGCATGTAATTATGTGGGGCCTCACCGGTGCCGGTCGAAAGGAAGATAACCGTGTCGTCGGGCTGCACGCCCTGGAGAGTATACTGACCGGAAATTTTGGTGCCCAAATGCAGGCGGTCGCCTTGTCGCAGGCCAAACAATCGCGGCGTCAGTAGCGGCGGATCGTGGGGCTGTTCGGTCTGTCGCACCAAGGTAATGTAGAACTCAAGACCCGCTGCTGTCGGATCGTCAAGCAACTCCCCTGTGTCATCTAGAATCGAGCAACTCAGCGAATAAGAACGACGGTACAACTTGGTTGACTCGGCAGTCTCGGAGCATTCTGGCTGACAATCCGCCACGCGTGGTTCCCAGGCTCCCAGCCCGAGGGTGGTGTATTGACCCGGTTGATGGGGCGGGATGGGACCATCGGGCCGAACGCGGAGAATCATCAAGTCGTCGTGTGGTTTAACCAACTGAACAACTGTGGCATTGTAGGGCGATTGAGGCACTAGCAGCGGATCGGTCATGGCGACTACCTCCACCTTGGGAGTGGGCTACGGGTATTCTACGCGTGCTGTAAGGCTCTCGCGTCTCGGGATAGCTCCTGGACCTCTCGCTCCCGTCGCCCCCTTCTACGCCTGTTGCACGGGCTGTTAGGACAGCTCCGGGACGGCTGGCAACGGCTCGCGTGCTGAACAATCCCCTCTTGTATCGCTGGCCAACGATCAGGCATGATACCAGCCGAAACCTACAGGTGATCGGAGCGGCGGTATGAAACTGCGGCATCCTTTTTGGATCAAAACGGCGGCGTTGACCCTCTCGGGCATTTTGCAAGCCTGGTTTGGCACCTTACGTTACCGCTGGCAGGAGGCAGTGCCCGGTACCACGCCTCATTCCCTTCGTGGACCGGAGCGGTTTATCTTTACGTTTTGGCATGAGACGCTACTCATTCCAGCTATGGCTTATCAACGGCAAAACATCCACATGCTCATTTCCCAGCATGCTGACGGGGAATTGATCGCTCAGATATGCCGGCATCTAGGGATTCGAGTAACGCGTGGTTCGACGACTCGAGGTGGAGCGGCAGCACTGCGACAGATGATCGAATTGAGCCGTCGCTCCCATATCGCCATTACACCCGATGGGCCTCGTGGACCGCGGCGAATAGCTCAGCTGGGGGCAGTGAAATTGGCCAGCGAAACAGGTCGGGCGATCGTACCGTGCGGTTTTGCGTTTCACCGGTGTTGGCGTGCCCCCTCGTGGGATCGCTTCGCGGTGCCTTATCCCGGGACGCCCTGTGTAGGGGTTTCCGCTGAACCACTCGCCGTTCCTCCGGGGCTAGACCGTGGGGAACTGGAACTCTATCGCATACGATTAGAAGACGCGATGCTGCAGGTAACTGCCTACGCCGAATCCTGGGCAGCTCGGGAACGCTGGTGAAGCCGTCACTTGGTCAATCGCGTTTCTCAGGCTTCTCTTGACTCCTCGAACAGGCTCGCTATAGATGGGGACTCAATCTCGTCGGGATGGTTTTTCCAGATGCTCCAGTGAACCGCTGGCTTGGTGGGTACGTGGGGCCCTCCTGCTGGTGATTGGTGGACTCGTGGGAGTCCTAGTGGTCGCGGCTCGCATCCACCCTTACCGGGAAGATGGGGTTGCGCTGCGAAGGGCCACGCATCAGCAACTCGGTTTGCCCGAGTGCGGCTTTCTAAAAGGGACTGGAGTGCCCTGCCCTTCCTGCGGATTGACCACCAGTTTTGCCCTGACGATCCGGGGTGATTGGCTCAATGCGGCACGGGCCAACTGGGTCGGTCTGGTGATGGTACTGGTTTGTTTAGTGCTGATTCCCTGGGGGGTGGCCAGTGCCCTAACCGGTCGAGCGATAGGAGTGCCGTCGCTGGAACGAGCCATCTTAGTGGGGATCTCCTGTCTGTTTGTCATGCTTATGGTGCGATGGGTCTTCGTCCTGTGGTGGCGCGAGGGCTAATCGCATCCGGTTTCGAGGAGGCGATCATGTCCCATCTGTCGCGTCGGATGTTTCTTGGTGCCCTCGCTGCAGGCATGGGCCTCCAGGCCGGCTGCAACTTCGGCTCGTTGGCTTTTTTCCTAATGCCCGAGCAGCGCCTTGAGGCTAAACTCAAGCACCTGGCCAGCAGCGACGAAAAAAGCAAGCCCAAGGTGGTGATTCTGGCTCATGCCGCCTTGGATCTCGATACCGATTTTCTCCATGCCGAGCGTGAATTGGCCGAAAACCTAACCCGCGAGATCAAGGCGTTGGCCGCCGCCTTTCGAGAGAAGATCGAGTTAGTGCCCCAACGGCAAGTTGAAGAATACAAGAATATGCATCCGCGATGGAAGAGTTTAGAGTTGCACGAGATCGGCAAGAAATTCGGTGCGGACTATGTGATCTATTTGGATATTCACTCGATGAGCATGAAAAACCCCAAGAATGTGAATATGCTCAGTGGTAAGACTAACATCACTGTCACGCTTTGTGACGTGAAAAATCCTGAAGATTCGCCCTCAGCTATGCCCTTCACCTTTATGTATCCTACAGAGGAACGCGGTGGGGTGCCGATCGACAACGACACTCACCCGACCAAATTCCGCCAAGAGTTTTTGGCCCGTGCCGCTCGGAAGCTGGCTTTCTACTTCATGAAGTATCCACGCACCGAATTGACCAGCATGGAGTAACCCAGATGACCCAGCCATCG
>JBDNDE010000088.1:0-15424 GCA_046719305.1 Gemmataceae bacterium
GCGCGGGTGCGGAATATAATCTGAAAGGCGAGGTGGTGTGGAACTACACCCCGCCGAGCAACCCCATCGCCTCGTATCGCCTGCGCAATGGCAATACCTTCGTTTTCACCCGCAACAGCATCATTGTTCTGGGAGCCGATAAGAAAGTTCTCCGCAGTGTCAATCGCCCCGGTTACGACATTAGCGCTGGCTACGTCACTGAGGATGGCCGCGCTACCATCATGACCAACAGCGGCGTGGTCATTCGCTACGACAAAGAGGGCAGAGAGATCAGCTCTGTCAACACAGGTCGAGGGATGAGCGGCTTAATCGGCACGCGAGTGCAGTTCAACGCCGATGGCAGTTTTGTGGTGCCCGATTACAGCAATCAGAGTGTGCGGGCCTACGATAAGGCTGGCAAGCTTCAATGGGAAACCAAGGTGGCCAACTGGCCCATGTCAGTGATCAGCCTGCCAGGGGGAAACTACTTGGTGGGGCATCGCAATGGTCCGCAGATGACTGAACTGGACCGAGACGGCAAAGAAGTCAAGAAGCGGACCGCGCCTAGCACGCAGACGCTCTTTCTCGAAAGACGTTGATTTGGGGCGTTCAAGGAGCGTTGATGCGGGCGCTCTTTCTTGGTAAGAAGTCTAGTGGGTATAATAAAGGTAGGAACTATCAAGTAACCGAAGGAGGTTTCCTGATGATCCTACCGCGATGGACCTTGAAGCAAACTCTGTATACTTTGCTACTCCTCTGCGCCAGTGGCTCTCTGGCATGGGGCCAGGCTGTCGCGCCTCCCGAGAACGATCCCACGTTGCGTGATCCGTTTGAGGAAGCCCGCCAACGGATGCGTGAGATGGAGGAACGCCTCAATCAGTTCTTGCGCGATCGCTTCGGCATGGAAGGTTTCCCCTTCGAGGGCGACTTGTTCCCACCGATGCGGCCGCTCCCGTTTCCGCGGCTAGGACCCTTGCCCCAGCCACGAACCAGCCCACGAACCAATACCCTGGAAGAGCCGCGGCTAGGTGCCCGCTTAGCTGTCCCCAACGCCACCTTGGCCGATCAACTCGATCTCCCGCGTGAGTCGGGTCTGATCATCGAGGAGTTATCGCCCAACGGCCCCGCTGCTAAGGCTGGCCTGCGAGCGCATGACATCCTGCTGGAAGTCGCCGGCCAGAGTGTACCCCGTTCGTTGGATGCGTTCCGCAAGCACCTGACCACGCTCCAGAGTGGCGTATCGCATGACGTCGTGGTTATGCGTAAGGGGGTCAAACAGACGATCAAGGGGTTGCAACTGGCCGATACGCCTGCACCTGCCGATCGAGCCGAGCCGAACCTGTTTCGTTGGGATTTTCCAGAGTTGCGCCTACCGGCCATCGGTGCTGCGGGGCTGAACGGCAAGACAAATGTGTTCCGCTTCTCGCGGCAGAATGAACATTTCCGTGCCGAGATCCGGAACGATGGTGTGACCTATTTTGTGGAGGGTAAACAGACGGCCGACGGCCCAGTTTTGGATAAACTGCGTATCGACCGCGACGGCAAATCGCAGAGTTATGAGCGTCTGCAAGACGTTCCGGAAGCCGACCGCTCCCGCATCGAGCAATTGCTGCGCTCCATCCGCTAAGAGAGGACATGTCGGCTGTTATTCGTTGAACCAAGGCGGAATAGTGGAGACGGTTTCCTCTGGTTCAACGAGTCCGATTCTGACTCCCCTGTTCCTCAGCCGATGGGGAACAGGGCCTGCGGACCTGGCTTATTTCCTTGGAAAAACGAAGCTCCTCTTGACAGACAAGGAACGCTCTTGGCGTGACCCTTCTCGGCTGCTAGAATAGTTTCTTTCGTGAAGAAACATCCTACTGCTGGAGTAAATGGATCATGGGTAACCCTGCTGGCGTTCGCCGTACCCAAAAGATGAAACGTTACCGCAAGGAATTGGAACGTCTAGCTAAAAAAGATCAGGCATCCCAAAAGGCTACCTCCAAGCCACAAACGCCCAAGCAGGATCAGCCGACTCAGTAATCATTGCCCTGTCCGCTTGCTTGCCCTCTCTGCTTGCTTGCCTCGGACTTTCAAGGCTTGATCGGCTGGCAGAGGGGTGGCTCCCCCTCACGCAATTGCCACGAAAAACCTCCCAGGGCTGGCAAGTCGAGTAGTTGGACTTCTAAGCCTGGACGCCAACGCACGCGAAACCTTCCGCTCGCCGTACTACCTTCGAGAAGGAAGTCCTCGTGGTCACGGCTCAAAGTTGCTCCACGCCACTCCGTTCGAGGCGGTAAACGATCGGCCATTTGAGCTAGGTCACGAATTTCGGGGCAGCGTTGCCCTAGCCTTCCGCTTGGAGCCGCTCGCTTGCTCGCATCGACCACCAGGGCCGACGTGAATTCCTTGGGCAACTTCGGCAACAGCACGGCCTGGGCGTCCACGGGATGCCCCCAGGCCTGCACAAGTAACACCGGCCGGCGAAAGTCCAGAGCCAAATAGGGCCGTCCATTGCTCCAATGCAAATCGGCGACCAACCGCACCCAGGGATGAGCCTTGAAGGCAGAGCGGAGCCGCTCGACCTGAATGGGATCTTGAAGGTCCAGGGCATCGGGCAAGCCGGCGAGAGCTTGGACCTGTTCAAGGAAGGCCTCGCGGGACAGCCCCGACGGGGAGTCGAACTCTAGGTTAGTCAAGGGGGTTCGTGGAATTTCAGGCGGCGGGGCAGGGGGACGTAACCACCAACCCAACAAGGCGACCGCCCCAGTGCAAGACCTGCCAACGTCAACGGCAGCACGAATTGCACCAGCCACTTCACCACACGGCAATCTCTTGCTCTAGGTTGACGTTAAAGCGTTCGCGGACCCGAACTTTCATCAATTCGATGAGGCGTAAGACATCGGCACTGCGGGTACCCGGATGGATCAAGATATAATTTGGCTCCGTTTCACTCACCTCGGCCCCGCCGACTCGCGTTCGGGCTAGGCCAGCTTGTTCGATCAAGCCCGAGGCGTTCAATCCCCTAGGGTCTTTGAAGATCCTCCCGGCCGCTTGAAAGGTAGCTGGTTGGCGTGCCTTGCGGCTAATCCAGGCTTTGCGCATGCGGCGGACGATGGCCTCGGGTTGGTCGCGTTCCAGGGCGAATTCCACACTCAGCAACACCGGATCATCCAGATTGCTGGCATGCTCCCCGAAACGCAGTTCCTCTCGACCACGGCTCTGGGTGGTACCCCGACTGTCCAGCACCTCTACAGAGCGGACAAATTGGCCGATGTCGCCTGCGCGGTCGCCAGCATTAGTGCGGATCGCCCCGCCGATGGTACCGGGAATACCCACCAGCGTTTCCAGGCCGGCCAAGCCTTCGCGAGCCGCTGCGGAGATCAACGCCGACACGCTAGCACCGGTGCCGGCGTGGATGGTCTGTCCCTCGACACGAATTTGGGTAAAGGCCGGTTCACTCAGACGCAGGACGGCTCCAGCGACGCCTTCATCGCGGATGAGCATATTGCAACCGCTACCCAAAACACGCAACGGAATGTTTTCCTCATAGCAGCGTTTGACTACGGCCGAGAGTTCATCCAGTGAGCGAGGCTGCAAGAGCATTTCGGCAGGACCGCCCAGCCGCAGCAGGGTATACGGCGCGAGCGTTTCATTGCGTCGGATGATAGCCTCAAACTCGCTCAATCGCGGCATCGCCTGGTTCCTCGGGCAGCAGTCAAAACTATCCTAGCCGCAGGAGTAACGGGTGGCAACACGGCGAGCGATGCCTATAACTGCAACGATGACTCCACCAAGTGCGACCCCGCTGGCTGTGTTGGTGTCCGGCGGTCTGGATAGTGCGATTCTGGTAGGCGAAGAGGTGATGCGTCGGCCCTTCGTCGTGCCGATTTACGTTCGTTTCGGCTTGGTGTGGGAAGAGGTGGAGCGGGCCTACCTGGAGCGGTTTTTGGCCGCTTTGCGTGCTCCGGGGCTACGTCCGCTGATGGTTCTTCAGATGCCGATTGGTGACGTGTATGGAGCGCATTGGAGTACGACAGGCCAGGCGGTGCCTGATGCCGCTAGCCCCGATGAGGCGGTTTTCCTACCTGGACGCAACGCCCTGTTGCTGATCAAGGCTTTGCTCTGGTGCCACTTGCACGGGGTGCCCGAACTGGCCCTTGCCCCCCTGCACAGCAATCCCTTCCCAGATGCTACGCCCAGCTTTTTTGCCGGCTTCTGCGGTGCAGTCAATCAAGGGGTCGGCGGTAGCGTGCGAGTGGTGCTGCCGTATGCCGGCTTGCACAAAGAGGAAGTACTGCGTCGAGGGGCACAGATGCCGTTGCAACATACCTTTTCTTGTATCCAGCCACGCCATGGGCTTCATTGTGGTCGCTGTAATAAATGTGCCGAGCGGCAAAAAGGGTTCCGCGCGGCGGGTGTGGTCGATCCGACCTTCTACGCGGAGTATTAACGCATGTTTAGCATTACGCGTGAGCTGACTTTTTGCTATGGGCATCGCTTGCTCAACTACGACGGCAAATGCCGCAACTTGCACGGGCACAATGGCCGGGCTGTCATCACTCTGGAGGCGGAGTCGCTCGATGCCTTGGGGATGGTGATGGATTTCTCCAAGCTCAAACGGGTTGTGGGTGGCTGGCTCGATGAAGCCATTGATCATCGCATGCTGTTGCACAAGGACGATCCCGCGTTGCCGTTTCTACGCGCCCAAGGGGAGCCAGTCGTCGTTTTAGAGGTGAACCCAACGGCCGAGAATATCGCCAAGATGATCTTTGAATTCACCCAGGCTCAAGGGTTTCCGGTCACCGAGGTCAAGCTCTGGGAAACCGAAAGCTGCTTTGCCTGTTACCGCCGACGCTGATGGCCTGCCAACTTGATCCCCCAAGCTGGGTAGGCTGGATAGGGGGACCGACTGTTTTGCTCGCCAGCAACGGCGAGCCTCTCTGGTCATCAGGTGTCGCTCGGAGCACAATACGGTCATGGTGCGTTGGGGGCTGGCTGCGGGGGGGATGTTTCTCATCGGGTTGGTCTTGGAGTCGTCGCTGCTGGTGTATGCGGCGTATGTGCTTGCGGGGCTGCTTCTGAGTACACGCTGGCTTGCGCGCACCGCAATCGAAGCGCTCCAAGCTACACGAACGCTCCAACCCCGACGAGCCGTCCCACGCAGCGACGAACGACCCGACGGCCTAGCGTTGGAAATCGGCGAGCGGGTCCGCGTTTGTGTCGTCGTCCGAAACACCAGTTCTCTTCCGGTGCCCTGGGTGCTGATTGAAGACGCCCTGCCCGGAGCTTCGACGGCTCGACGCTTGGCTAAATTCGAAGTCAAGGGCCAACGCGTCGCCATCGAGTCACTCGCGCCTGGCGGCGAAGTCATCCTCCAATACACCCTGGTGTGCCTGGTACGCGGCTTGCACGCTGTTGGTCCGGTTGTCTTGGAAACCGGCGATCTGTTCGGTTTACATCGGCGTTTTCGAGTCCTTGCTGAGCCGAAATATCTGCTGGTGTATCCACACATGGTGCCACTGAACGGATACGAACTCATCTCGCGCCGACCCATCGGGGAGGTGCGGATGACGCATCGGTTGTTTGAAGACCCGACACGCATCGCAGGGGTGCGGGAGTATCAGCAGGGGGATCCACTCAGCCGGGTACATTGGAAAGTGACCGCTCGCACTGGGGCTTTGCATTGCAAAGTGCTGGAACCCTCCACGCTCTCGGGCCTCACCGTTTTGCTTGATTTTCACACTGCCGGCTACTCGCCCAGAGGAGAGCCGATGCGTAGCGAGTTGGCGGTGACTATAGCGGCGTCGTTGATTCATGCAGTGTATTTGCTCGGGCAACAAGTTGGCCTGGTCACGAATGCCCGCGACGCGGCCCAACGGGTCAAGACCGACGACTGGGACGGCGAGCCACGAAGTCGCCAAGCGGCCCGGAACACAGCCGAGGCCAGTGGGGAAAGTCGGGGGATCGAGCCGATGGTGGTGCCGACTGGTCGAGGAGACAAGGTGTTTCAACAAGTCCGTGAAGTGCTAGCGCGTGCCGAGTTGACAACGTCGATCCCTTTTTCCCAACTCATAACACTCTGCGCACCACGATTACCGCGCGATGCGACAGCCTTGGCAATCTTACCCGAGGTAACAGCCGATGTAGCGATCGCTCTAGGAAATTTGCGTCGCCGCGGTATGGCAGTGAGCGTCGTTCTGGTGATGCTGGACGAAGAAGGCCTGCAGCGGGCCTACAAGCTGCTGAGGGCCGAGGGCATCCACGAGTTGCGGCACTGCCCCAACGAGCAAGCGTTGCCGGACCTGGCTCACGCCACCGTGCATCGTTGGTCACCATACGATTTGGCCTAAACTTCTGCGCGACAACAGCCAACTAGTCGATCAATCCCAGGCTACGGCGATAGATCTGCTGGGCTTTGTCTTTGCCAATTGCCTCATCGAGCTGCTTCCAGGTCTCGGCTGCCTTCTGCAGCGCTGCGAGAGGGGTTTGCTTACCCTGGAGGGCATCAAGCAGGGCTTGATCGAGGGCCGCCAGTCGGGCTGGGCGGTCAGGCAGCCGCAAGATACTGACGGGGTTCTTAAGTCCGTGCTGCAACAGATGCCGACCGATGAGGTCTTTAAGAGTCTGGGCGGTGACCGTATCAACATCCAGGCTGTCCCAGCGGTCTCGCACAAGTTGTTCCAACCGGATTGGTCCGGCTCCGCTTCGCGGTTCACTGGCAATCTCGGCCGAGCGGCGTGGCCCGGTGAGTTCGGCGACTAAGTCCCAAGCCGCTTGGTTCTGGGTGCAGGAGCGGCTCACGCCTATCAACCAACCGGCTCCCCCGTGGAAGGGCACCAGATTACGGCTTTCGGGGGTGAAAAGTTTGTCGGCACTATTCCAGAAGCGATCAGCCCCGGGCAAGGCGAAAACGGCGTACCGATCGCGTGTCGTGGGTTGTTGCTGCCAGTGGGTCAGTTCGCCCGCCTCGATAACCGCCAACGCAGGTTCACCCCGACGTAGGTAGTCCGCCTCGCTGCTACGGGCTGGTTGCATCTGCCGCAACAACTCCAAGGCGTAGACGAACCCCGGGGTGGCCAAACGTGGCTCGTGCGTCCCGGGTCGATAGTGGAAATAAAAGACCTCCGCCTCGTGATCGGCTCCTTCCGGTTCGTCCTCGCGGATGGCTCGGCGTGCATGGCAAGCGGCCAGCAGGTGAAACAGCCGCTCCCGCCCTTCCGGCGTCTCGGGTAAGGCAGCCAAGCTGGGCTTCTTGAGATGCTCGTGGAAAAACAGAGCCTGTTCAGTCCATTCCCGCCAAGTCAGCGGTGGACGCAACGGCATTTCCGGCCGATTGTTGGCCGATCGCCAACGAGCGTAGGCGTTTTGATTCTCTGTGCTGGCGTAGAAATCACGTCGATAAACTGCGATCGGCGCTTCACCGATTAGCGGCAGAGCATGCGGGGTGGCCTCAACTCGGGTGAAGCGTTCGCGGTAAAGCGGCAACAGGCCGTTCCAATCATAACGACCGCCGCGCTGCAGCAATTCCTCGGGTACGGGTTGGAGCTGATCGGCTCGTGCGACCAATTGGGCAATGGGAAAAATGAGCAAATCAGCTTCCGAGGCATCTTCTTGGAAGATCAACGTAGCCTGATGTTGGTAGACCCAACGAGCCGACTGGGTGCGAAGCAAGTCATGCAAAGGGGCAGGAGTTGCCAAACGGAGCTGAACTCCCGAAAATGGCGAGGGTTGTTCGGGTGGGAGGGGCTGATGACAGCCGACCAAAAGAACGGTCGTGAGAAATAGTAGGGATTTACATTGCATGGGATCGATCTCGAATTTACACTAAAACTACACAGACCGTTCGGGAATTACTGTCTATAGTGGATTATATCTGAGAGGCTCTCTCTAGAGCAGTGCTTGGGTTGGATCGAACTCACCTGCACTGACGAGCGACTAGTCGATCTCTTTGTTTTGCACAGGTTAGCCTTCGCCCTTTCCGACTACCTGTCTTGTGACTGATACGATCGGTCCTACTGCCGATCCCCCTTAGTTTGCGGAGTGTGAGGATATTTATGAAACTCAGCCTCCTGGTTTTGACGCCCGGCAAGCAACAAGGCAAAGCCCTCGAGATCAAAACGCCTCAATTTCTCGTGGGACGTGATCCCCAGTGTCAACTCCGCCCTGCCAGCCCGCTGATCAGCAAACGCCATTGTGCTATCTTGATTCGCGAGGGCAAAGCATTTGTCCGGGATTTTGGCAGCACTAACGGTACCTTCGTTAATGGGGAGCGGGTTCAAGGCGAACGTGAATTGCATCATGACGATCACTTGAAAATCGGACCGATCGAATTTGCCGTCCGTCTGCAAAAAACCGCCACTCCAGTCAACAAGCCGACCCCGGCCCCCGCGACGAAGTCGGCCACGCCGCAACCGGCCAACAAGAGCAAGACGCCCACTCCAACAAGCAAGGCGACCACAGCAGACGAGGATGTGCTAATGATGCTGCTGGAAGGCGAGGATGAGACCTCCAGCGCCACCAACCCAAGCGGGGACGGCATTCCCGAGGGCAGCACGGTGATGGAGTTGCAAGTGCCTCCCGAAGTGTTGGCAGCGGGACAACCGGCCAAGCCTGCCCCTCCTCCGAAGAAGAACGAGGAAAGCGACACTCGCAGTGCGGCTGCTAGTATCCTGGAGAAGATGATGCGTCGTCCACGGAACACTTAGGTTTGGTTGCCTGTGGCGCATCAAAGCAGTTTGTCCCCAGCGGATCTCCAACCTTGGCTGGCTCCGCGGGTGTTGGAATGGTTCGATAGCTTCCGACGTGACCTTCCCTGGCGACTCAATCGCGATCCGTATCGGATTTGGGTTAGCGAGGTCATGTTGCAACAAACTCAAGTGTCCACTGTAGTGGGCTACTTTGAACGCTTCCTGGCTCGCTGGCCTTCCCTCGCCGATCTGGCTCAGGCCGACGAACAAGAAGTTTTGCATCTCTGGCAGGGGCTTGGCTACTACCGCCGTGCCCGTGATCTGCTCCGCGCCGCCAAAATACTCGTCCAACGCTACCCAGACGGCTTCCCCTGCACTCCTCAACAACTTCGGGACATCCCCGGCCTAGGCGAATATACACGCAACGCCGTTCTTTCGCAGGCTTTTGATGTCCGCTTGCCCATTCTCGAAACCAACACCCAACGCTTGCTTAGCCGTTTATTCGCCCGGCAGGACGACCCTCGCCATCCTGCCGCCCGTCGTTGGCTCTGGGCCGCTGCCGAAACCCTGTTACCCGATCAGCGGGTCGGCGATTTCAACCAAGCCTTGATGGAATTGGGTGCTCTGGTCTGCACGCCGACCCAACCGCGTTGCCTCGTCTGCCCCGTTCGGGACCGCTGTGCGGCCTACGCTTTAGGGCTCACCGATCAGATCCCGCGGCGCGATCCTGCCCCTGCACCTACCGAACTCCGTGAACTCTCCTTGCTTGTTCACCGCCGCAATCATTGGCTTTTGGTCCAACGTCCTTCGCATGGTCGCTGGGCCAACCTTTGGGAATTTCCACGGATCGAATGTTTGCCCCAGGAATCTCTTCATGAGGCGGCTCTCCGCTGTGCCGCACTTGTCGGCCTGTGCGTAGCTCCACCATCTGCTTTCACTGTCGTGAAGCATGGCGTTACTCGGTTTCGCATTACCTTGCACGCTTGGCGGAGCGAATGGCAGTCGGGCGAATTCAGGTCCGAACTGTATCCTGCCGCCCGCTGGCTGAATCGTGAGCAACTGCCTGATCTACCCCTCAGTTCCCCACAACGCCGACTTATCGCAGCACTGTTAGCCGACGGCTCGACAGTCGATTAACTGCCTTTGCCCGCAGTGCGTCGTGCGATTAAGGCAGCCGTGTAACCCGCTTTGAAGCCGGCATCAATATTGACGGTGACCACACCGGCCGAGCAAGCGTTAAGCATGGTCAACAACGCTGCCACCCCTCCAAAAGACGCTCCATAACCGACACTTGTGGGAACGGCGATGACGGGCACTCGCACCAGCCCGCCAACCACACTGGGCAACGCCCCATCCATCCCTGCCACCACGCACACTACGTCAGCCTGATGCAGACGCGGTAGCCGACTCAGCAGTCGATGTAGCCCCGCGACGCCGACGTCGGCAATCAGTTCGGCTCCACAGCCCATGGCTTGCACCGTGACAAGCACCTCACGAGCTACGGGAAGATCCGTGGTGCCTGCAGTGAGGATCAAAACCTCTCCTACGGGAGAGGGCAAGGGACCAACTGGCAGAAAAAACGTCCGCGCGATCCGATCCTGTTGACCATCGGGAAACGTCTGTGCCAGCGCTTCAGCCACGGTGTCATCGACCCGGGTAGCCAGACAATGCTGGCCCGCCTCACGGAGGCGTCGAACGACTCCAACGACCTGTTCGGGCGATTTGCCCTGGGCGAAAATCACTTCAGGAAAGCCGCAGCGGTCGCGACGGCTGAGGTCGACATGAGCATAACCGAGGTCACCAGGTCGCGAGGGATCCCCACCCAGAGTTTGAAGGAACTCACGAAGTCGTTCCGCATCCACACCAGCACCACTTTAGCAAAGGAAGGGCGAAGAAAAAACATCCACGAGGGTCGTTCTGTTATTGACGACCCGCGAATGCCTGTCTATGATTTTCTGTGTAGTCGGCCCCGTCGTCTAGAGGCCTAGGACACCGCCCTTTCAAGGCAGTAACACGGGTTCGAATCCCGTCGGGGTCAATCTGAGACGGCAACAGCTATTGCTTTTGCCGTTTTTTGTTCATGATAAAAGTTCATCGTAGAAGAGAGGGAACTAGGGAATGTTCATTCCCGTTCACCTCCACCTCGACTTGATTGTGCCGCGTTGACTAAATGATCCAAATCAGGTTAATTGAATATCAACAGTTCCCGACAGGAGTCTCGGTGCTACCATCCCTTTGCTAGCTTCAGCCTGCACATCCCTAGATTCTGTGGTCGCTTGGGGCATGCCACATTTGAACTTATAGAATTTAAACTCATAGCAGGGAAGCAATAGCTGGGCAGACGCCTCGGTCGAGAGTTCCGCATTGATCGCGGCAGTGTGGTTCGCTACACCCTAGAGAAGCAATAGCTGGGCAGACGCCTCGGTCGAGAGTTCTTCTCGCTTTTTTGGGTTGATCCGGCGGGGTGTTGGGTCGAACCCCTCCAACGCAATGATGAATGCAACCGATAGATGGTGATGAAACCGCTTACTCGTCCTCGGCCAGTTCGCAAGCAACACCTGTAAGTAGATGTTTCGCCAGCTTATGCGGCAGGATTGGGGTAGTTTCTTGAACCGCAACCGTTCGGAACGGTTCGCTTTACAGGGCCGTAGTGACAGAACATTCGATAAATGGCTGCTTACCGCACCACCATTTTGCTCGACTCCAGGGGGTACTCGTGGTCCTTTGAGAGGCACCAGTACCGACCTAGCCACGCCACCGTCCGCTCCCGCTGACTCACCGAACCTTTAGCAGCTTGACCCCTTCTCTCCCTCCTGCCGACCACCTCCACCCCGCTAGAGCTGGTAATGAACCTACAACCCCTTTGACAGCATAGTGGTCGTACTTGCTGTGCCCATACACCACCTCCAGCCGCAGGAAGTGCCGCTCCCACACCGGAGCGAGTCCTGTGAGGTCCACAGGGCTGTCGTCCAGGTTGGCGATCGTTCCCGCCTGGGCGATCACGAAGCCCGTCGTATCCACGACGAAGTGCCGGTTGCGCCCCCAAGCTGGCTTGCCCGGTTGGTGCCACACTTTGCCCCGCTCTCGGCCGTCTTGACCGACCGGCTGTCGTTGGCCGCGACAGTGGGCGTCGGTTGTCGGCCAGTCTGAGGTTGGGACCTGCTCGCGCCGGCGTCGAGGATCTTTCTCGTTCTGTCCTCAGTGGACCACTGGAAGTAGTTGTAGATGGTCATCCAGTACGAGAAGTGGTGTGGCAGGGCCACCAACCTGCCGCCCTCGCGGATGCGGTAGAATAGGGCATTGAGAACCTTCCACTGAGTCAGATCACCCCACCGAATCCCCGCCCAAGCTGGCGGGATTTGATGCTTGACGACCGCCGATTGCTCATCCGTGAGATCCCCCGGATAGGGTTTGCGCTCTCTTTCCCCTCGTATAGCTCCAGGTTCCATCGTATGGCTTACTGTAGCTAATGGAAAAGACTCTGATTTGTGGTTGATTTCGACTCCGGTGGGTGTTATTGGCTCTCAAAAGTAAGGTAGTAGGGAGCGAAAAAATGTTAGCCAAATCTCCACGGAGGTTCCAACCTACTGCTTTGATGCTGGCACTAGGGATGTTGGCCGCGCCGGCCCTGGCAACCGCACAGATCCCGCCAGTCGAGCTGGTGCCTGACAACTATCCCTGGCCGACAACCGTATCGTCCCCTCAGCCATCTGTTTCAGGGCGCCATCCGTCATCAACTCCGTTCCTGCCAGCGGACCGTTTTCGGGATCGATTTCGGGAACTGTCTGATGACTCGTCGCACGAGGAACGCCGGCCACGGCCTGGTCCAAACGTGCCCGAACCGATGGTGTTCGACCTCATTCGCCCGCTCGGTGTCCGTCGCGGCGAACTGGAGGTCAACGTCCTGGGGTTTGTACCACTCCGCCGCACCCGTTCGAAGACCCCCCAGTTCTCCTTCATCAGCGGAGCCGACCAAAGTACCCAGAAGCGGCCAGCCTTTGAGTGGGCACCCGAGATCGAGTACGGCGTTTTCGATAACTTCGCCCTCGAGTTTGAACTGCCTCTAGCCGATGGCCGGGTGGAGGCGTTCAAGGGAGCGGCGCAATACACCCTGGGGACTGCCTTCAACGATCATTTCATTCATGGCTTTCAGGGCATTCTGTTCATCGACCGGACGAACGGAGCAGTCTCCCCGACGCTGTTATATCTGGCTGCACTGCGATTCGACCCTGTATACAGCTTAAACGTGTTCATTGGCTTTAGCCATGAGTTTGGTGGGGACAACCTGATCAACCCGACGCAAATTATCATTGCCCCAACTCTGTTCGCCGAACTGAGCAAACAATGGACCCTTGGGCTGGAGGTGAACTATCTTTCTGAGTTGGACGGGTCGGCCTCATTACTGGTCATGCCGCAAGCTCACTGGAATCCGACCGACAAGTTTTCGTTGCAATTGGGCATCGGAACCCGGGCTCAGGAGGGCAACTTCACAGGCGAGGCGGTCTTCCGAATCATCCAAGAGTTTTAGCATCAAAGACAAGATAAATGCCCGGGACGATCCACTCGAAGCCAACGGTTTGCCGTGCTGGATGCATTAGCGGATTTTACGTTGTAAAGACGGAGCGGTAGCAGAACGGAAAGTCTGGCTGGTGCTGTTTGGGAATCCGAAAAGCGAACAAGCTAGTGAGCGACCGATTCTGAAATAAGTCGTGATACTCGGTGAGAGCTTTCGCACGAGCACAAATTTACAATCAAATGCAGTTGGTTCTTCAGTGAATGCGCTGGGGATCGAACCCAGGACCTACGGATTAAAAGTCCGTTGCTCTACCGGCTGAGCTACGCATTCGTTACCCTCATCATAGTCGTTCCGACGAGTGTTTCAAGGGCAGCCTCGCATTTTATTGGCCCGCCGGTGGAATTCCTTTGCCTGATAGAGTGATTGACCAACCACTGGACACCGCCTTGCCCTCCCGTGGTTCGCTAGAATCTTGTTGATCGCTCCACTGGTTTGCGAGGGGCTTCCGTGCAATCGAATCACGAAATCGCTCCGCTTTCCCTGGCCGAATGTATCGACCGATTTAATCGCCAGGCTCACCGGAGTCGCTTCTTCACCGGACGCTATCACCTGTCCTACTACGTCTGGGGCCAAGGCCCGCCCCTTCTGTTCATTCACGGGGCCGCCGACGTGGGCCGTTCGTTTCTCATGACTATCGCACACCTGCAGCCGCACTTCCAATGCATCGCTTATGATCTGCCCGGACAACGCGGCGACGGCGCTCGGCTAGCTCGTTACCGCCATAGCGAACTCGTGGCCGATTTACTGGCTCTAATAGATCATCTGCGCCTGGACCAAGCGGCCGTGTTGGGTTCTTCGTTCGGGGGCACCATCGCCTTGCGGGCATTACAACAGGCACCGCAGCGGTTTACGCATGGGATTCTGCAAGGCGGTCTCGTCTATCGGCCACTCAAACCCCTCGAGTGGTGGCTGGCTTGGGTGGCGCGGTGGCTACCCGGACCGACAGGGCGTCTGCCTCGTCGGGAGAAGATCCTTCGAGCGGTGCATGGCGAGCCGTTTGCAGGACGCGATCCCGAGTGGTGGCGGGCCTACGTCGACTGGACGGGAGCCGCCCGCATTGCCACCTTAGGACACCAAGGGCGTTTACTCCATCAACTCGACCTGCGCGACGAGTTACCCCGCATCTGGCAGCCCGTCTTAGTGGTAGCCGGCGATCGCGATCATGTCGCCCCGCTGCCCCATGCCCGATTGATCCACGAGAAGTTACCCCATTCGCATCTAGTGATTCTGAATGGGTGCGGCCATGTGCCAGCCTACACGCATCCGGAGAAGTTTGCGAGTGTAATACGAGAGTTTCTTACGAGGACAAAGCCCGCAGCAGCCCCGTCGCTTTCGTGAGCGTTTCCTGATACTCCGTCTCAGGGTCCGAATCGGCAACGATGCCGCCGCCCACTGGAAATTGCACCCAACCGCCCGCCGCAGTGAACGTGCGTATGAGAATACTGCTATCCAGGTGTCCACTCGGAGTAATATAGCCTAGGCAACCACAGTACGGCCCGCGAACCGTTGGTTCCAGTTCAGCAATAATCTGCATCGCGCGAACCTTCGGTGCGCCTGTGATGGAGCCACCAGGAAAGGTAGCCCGCAACAGATCGATCGGGCCGTGGCCAGCTCGCAGAGAACCAACGACTTCGGAGACCAGATGATGTACCGTCGGGTAGGTTTCTAGTCGGCAAAGGGATTGCACCTTCACGGTGCCGAAGCGACAGACCCGGCCCAGGTCATTGCGCAGTAGATCGACGATCATGACGTTCTCGGCGCGATCTTTGGGGGACTGTTGCAGTTCGCGGGTGATTTGCTCGTCCTCAGCAGGGGTGCGACCGCGGGGCCGGGTGCCCTTGATGGGTCGGGTGATCACTCGTCCTTCGCTCAGCTGGAGAAACCGTTCCGGCGAAGCGCTGGCGACCACCTGCTCGCCTAGATCAAGATATCCGGCAAACGGAGCAGGGTTGACCTGACGCAGCCGTCCATACAGTTCCAAGGGGTGTTCTTTCAGCGGTGCCAAGAGCCGCTGAGCCAGATTCACTTGGAAACAATCCCCCGCATGAACATAGTCAATTGCTGCCTGAATTGCTGCTCGGAAACCGGAGGGAGTAAAGCTGCTGCCGACCAGTTCTTGTAGCGGATAATAACACTCGGGTTGTACTAGCGGCTCTAAGAGGTGCCTTCGAGGAAGGGGTGACGGCCGATTCAGCCAGGC
>JBDNDE010000089.1:0-15323 GCA_046719305.1 Gemmataceae bacterium
CGATCTCACTCACCCGACCAAATTCCGCCAAGAGTTTTTGGCCCGTGCCGCTCGGAAGCTGGCTTTCTACTTCATGAAGTATCCACGCACCGAATTGACCAGCATGGAGTAACCCAGATGACCCAGCCATCGGCACCGCTTCTTACGATTCGCCTGCGGGAAAATGGGCCCTTGGTCGTGCAGGGACCGTTTCGCCTCCTCGATCATCGCGGTGAGGAACTCGCCCTGCCTGGCGACAAACCCCTGGTTGCCTTGTGTCGCTGCGGTCAATCAGCGAAAAAGCCATTCTGCGACGGCACCCACAAACATTGTGGGTTTGTTGGCGAATCGCCTAGCTCTGGGCCGAACTCGTCTGCTGCTCACGGCGATGCTTGATGGCTTCGAGCAGTTTGCGAGCAGACTCGATACGGCTGGGCGAATCCATTTTCGTTTCACGATGGGCTTCGGCTTGTTGACGTTCGCGGATCAGCAATCGACGTTGTTCTTCGAGGTATTCCCGTTCGCGAAACAATTGCTCGCGTTCGGCTGAGAGCGCCTCCCGTTCGGCTTCCAGCGTGTCTGAGACCGTTTCTAGCTCGTGCAAGCGTCCCTGGAGTTCGGCCTGGAGATGCTCCAATCGACGGCGTTCCTGTTCGTTTTGTACCTGCATGCGCACCGCGTCCGCTTCGGCCTCATGGGCTTGCTCGCGGAGAATCTGGGCCTCGCGCTTCAGATGCCGTGCATAGGCATCGAGTTCAGTGCGGCGTTTTTCTAACGCCTGGTTTTTCTGGGTGACCTCTTGTCGCGCTGAGCGTAAAAGTTCTTCCATCCGATCCAGCTCTTGTTGCTGCCGGGTGCGGCTTTGATCGTCGGCCTCCAGTTCACGAACCCGTTGACGAAGCCGCAACGCTTGTTCGGCGAATTTACGACGGGAGCGTTCCAGGTGGATGAGTTTGGCATTATCCACTGGAGCAGCAGAGGAAACGGGCGAGCCGGGCAAGTGAGCCTCAAAGCTAAAAGTCCCCAGCGTGATGATGTCACCATCCTTGAGCGGTTCTTCAACAACGGGATGGCCATTGACACGGGTAGCACGGCCGGAGCAATCGCGGATCACCCAGCCGCTGGGCAAGCGGAGTAGAACGCAGTGAACAGGGGCGACTTCGGGGGAGAGCAAACCAATATCACAGCCCTGACCGCGACCAAGGACCACGATATCCCGAAGCAATGGGCGGTATTTTTTCTTGGTGTTTCCGTATTTGACAATCAGCGTGGGCTGAGTCGGATCGAACGTCTCTTCGCGCGCTGGGGCCATGAAGTTGTCTCCGAGATGAGGGCGCAATGCGTCCACATACAACCTAGCTCACGAAACGTCTCACGCAAGCAAATCGTGAAGATTACCTTGTCAGCTCAGGCATGAACCTGCATAATGACCCTGTGCCCTACCCTATTCTCGGAGTCGTTGATTCATGCGTGCCTGGCTCGGTAATCTCTACCGCTCCGTGGTCACTGTCATCCAAGCTCTGTACCTGACGCTGTGGTACCTGGTGAAAACCTTTCAACGCCGGACCTATACCGAACGCTATCAATATCCTGAACTCCCGGTGCCAGTGCAGCCGCGTTATCGGGGCTTTCATCGCTTCGATCTGACCACCTGTATCGGCTGCGATCGCTGTGTGCGGGCTTGCCCAGTCGATTGCATCTATATCGAGAAGGAGAAAAATCCCCATGGCAAGGGGCTTCGCGTGAACTCGTTTGTGATCGACTACACCAAATGCATGTTCTGCGCTTTGTGTGTTGATCCTTGTCCGGTCGATTGTATCTTCATGGGTTCTACCTTCGATCAATCCTGCTACAGCCGCGATGGCTGTATCGTCGATTTCGCCAAACTGCCCCTAGAAACCGCTTGGGGACAAGATACCCTCAACCCCACGGCGATCGCGGCCAGCAAGATGATCTCGTTGCCGGTCTGGGTCAAGCCACCTGAGACACCGGCAACACCGGCCAGTGCTTCTGCTGCCCCTTCTGCCTGAGAGCGTCCCATGCCGTTGATAGGTTATGTGTTGGTATTTGTGCTGGTAGGGATGCTATTCATCCTGGCCCACCTGTTGATCGGTGCCCTGCTTCGCCCTTCGCGTCCCAATGACGAGAAACAGTCCATCTACGAATGCGGAGAAGAATCGATTGGCTCTGCCTGGATCCAATTTGACTCTCGCTATTATGTCGTCGCTTTGTTATTTGTGATCTTCGATGTTGAGGTCATCTTCTTCTTCCCTTGGGCAGAGGTCTTCGGCAAAGCCAATGCCGTGGCTAACTTCCCCCGACCCCAGACCGCTGCCGACTACCGGGCTTATGCCGCACGGGTTAACGACCTTGCCACTCCCTATCGCCAAGGTCTTAACGATCGCACTGACGGCTTGGTCGAACACTTCGCCCAGATGGCTGAATTGGACGACGAAACGCTCGCTCGCATGCATCAACAACAGCAAGCCGTTGCTCAGAAAATCCGCCAGGGGGAGCCGCTAACCCCAGAGGACTTAGCGGTCTGGCGGTATGAAGGTTATTTGCTTCGCGGGATTACGGATCTCCAGTTGGAGAAAAGTCGATTGCAGACCGGTGAAATCGCTCCTCGTACCGAGTTTGACACGATCCGCGAAACCAGCCACAACCTAGCTCTGACGGGCTTGGTCGAGTTAGCGGTTTTCTTTGGGGTGTTGCTTGTTGGATTTGCCTATTTATGGCGGCGGGGCGATCTCGAATGGGTGCGTGCTGTCCAACCGCCACCTCCTGCACCGGTCACCCCGCCTGCGAATACCTTGGGAGGACAGGATGAGTTGGCTCGATAGTCGTTCGGAAGAAAACATCCTTACCACCACTCTCGATCAGGCGATCAGCTGGGCACGCGAATCAAGCCTTTGGCCCATGACCTTTGGCCTGGCCTGTTGCGCTATCGAAATGATGGCTACAGGAGCCAGCCGTTTCGATATCGACCGCTTCGGAGCCGGTGCCTTCCGGGCCACCCCGCGTCAAGCGGACCTGATGATCGTCGCTGGCACCGTCAATTTCAAAATGGCCAGCCGCGTACGACGGCTGTACAACCAGATGCCCGACCCGAAATTTGTCATCGCCATGGGGGCCTGCACTTGTGGCGGAGGTCCCTACTATAAGTATGGGTACAACGTGGTCAAGGGGGTGGATCTCGTGGTGCCGGTCGATGTGTATGTGCCGGGATGTCCCCCCCGTCCTGAGGCGTTGCTTGAAGGTCTGATGCGTATCCAGGATAAGATTCGGGTGATGCGACAATTCGCACCAAATACTCCTGTGACACCGCCTATCCCTGCTCGCACCGGTTGGACGCTCTTGCCGCCGGATCTGACCGATCCCGACCCACGGCGAGCTTTAGAGAAGCAACTAGCCTTTGCCAAGAGAACCAAAGAAGAGGCGGTGCCAGCCAAACCATGAGTCTCCCTGCCGTCCCCTCTTCACCTCTGCCGGCCGCGACCATTCTGGAGATGCTCCGCCAGAGATGTGGCGAAGCCGTACTTAGTTTGCACACCGACGCCATAGACCCTTTTGCTATTGTTCGGCCCTCAGCCGTGCAAGAGGTTTTACGTTTTTTACGAGACGAGCCAGCCTTGGCCATGGACCTGTTGCATAACATTTCAGGAGTGGACTATCTGGAACCTGATCCAAAGAAGGCAGCCAAGGCTGGTTTCGAGCCGCATTTAGAGGTTGTCTACCATTTGCAATCCTTTCGGCATCGGCATCGAATCACGATCAAAGTTCTTTTGTCGCGTTGGAAAGAAGATCAGGTCGGCGAGTTGCCTGAAGTGCCCAGCGTGACCAGCTTATATGGCTCGGCCGATTGGCACGAGCGAGAAGTATTTGATTTATTGGGCGTGCGTTTCCTAGGGCATCCGAATCTGAGACGCATTCTGCTTGCGGAGGATTGGGTCGGTCATCCGCTCCGCAAAGATTATGAATATCCTCTAGAATATCATGGCATTCGAGGACGTTAGGCATGGCGATCGTTACTCCGCCGCACACGCCGCCGACGGATTGCAACCTGATCGAGTTTGACGTTCGCACCGATGAGATGCTCGTCAACATGGGACCCCAACATCCCAGTACCCACGGGGTCTTGCGTCTGTTGCTCGCCACGGATGGCGAGGTGATCCGTGAGGTCACGCCTCATCTGGGTTACCTCCACCGCTGCGCTGAAAAGATCGGCGAGAACGTTACGCCGATTCAATTCATCCCTTACACCGACCGCATGGATTATCTGGCCGCCATGAACATGAACCTCGGCTACAGTTTGGCCGTGGAGAAGTTGTGCAGCCTGAAGGTACCGCAGAAGGCCAACGTCATCCGGGTGATCATCGCGGAGTTGAACCGGATCGCCAGCCATTTGGTGGGTATGGGGACGTATGGTTTGGATTTAGGGACGTTTAGTCCGTTTTTATATGCATTCCGTGAGCGTGAAATGATTCTCGATCTGTTCGAGGCTGCTTGCGGTGCACGTTTAACGTATAGCTACCTGACGATTGGCGGACCGCACGATGACCTACCCACCGGCTGGGTAAGCCGATGCCGAACATTTCTCGATTACTTCAAGAAGAGGATCCCAGAATATCACACGTTGCTGACGACTAATCAGATCTTCATCTCACGAACTGCAGGGGTGGGCGTGTTGCCCAAACACGTCGCCCTCTCGCATGCCTGCTCAGGTCCAGTACTGCGCGGCTCCCTGGATCGCCGGGCCGGGGACCCCGAATGGGATCTACGCAAACTCGAACCGTATTGCGGCTACGAGACATATTCGTTTCAAGTGGCGCAGCCGCCTTTCGATGACGAGCATTTCGGAATCGCTTATCGTACGCCTCCCGAGGCGGTTCTGGGCGACTGTTGGCATCGCTTCTTTGTTCGTATGGTTGAAGTGGTACAGAGCGTCTGGATCATCGAACAGGCCCTCTGCCGCTACGAAAAACTCCAAGAGGAATTCCTCGCCGCGCGAGAAAAACATCAGGCCGAACAAGCCAATCGCACGCCGGAGGAACGCAAAAAGGCGGACATCGCCTACAACGAGTTACTGAAGACTCGTTTGGGCCACCGCGTTGAACCGCCCCGTCATCTGCCAGCCGGCGAGGCCTACCTGGAGACAGAATGCCCCCGCGGGGCTATGGGCTTCCATGTGGTCGGCCGGGCCGATCGCCCCGTGGTCCCCCTGCGCGTGCGAGCCAAATCGTCGAGTTTCTTGAATCTGAGCGTCATCCGCGAGATCGCCCGCGGCTGCCTGATTGCTGACATCCCCGCTATCATCGGCAGCATCGATATAGTCATGGGGGAGATCGATCGATGAGGACCTGATTTCGAGATCATTTTATTCGACCCTGTGTAGATGGACGATCCTCAAACGGCGAACCTATGTAAATCGTACGCCTGGGTACGCAAAATTCACACCGCTCGCCTCTGCATTGTTGTGTGTCGGCTATCCGAGCGCGATTCACGGTACCATAAATATGGTCGGCAACCGGAGCCACCTTATGCAGGAGATGAGCCACGGCCTGTATCACCCGATAACGACCGAGTTGCCGCCAACTCCTGAGGAAACTGGAACGTGACCATGCTCGAAATGGCCCAACAGATGGTGCGAGGCGAACGCGAACCGTTTGCCGTGGCCAAACTGTTGGGAATGAGAATGACGGCTGCCGAAGTAGGCAAAGTATCATTTTGCCTGACAGTGGATGAGCGCTTTCATAACCCAATGGGTACCCTGCACGGCGGTATCTACACCGATCTGGCGGATGCAGCGATGGGCTGGGCGTATGCGACCACACTCGGTGAGGGCGAGAGCTTCACCACGATCGAGTTGAAGATCAACTTTTTACGGGCAGTGCGGAGCGACACGCTCACAGCGAGCGCCAACGTCGTCAAGCAAGGCTCGACCTTGGGTTATGTCGAGTGCGATGTGATGGATTCTCAGGGACGACTCGTTGCCAAAGCAGCAAGCACCTGTTTGAAGTTGAAATCCTCATGAAAACAACGGTCGCGCATGTGACACAAGGCCTGGAAGTTGGTGGTCAGGAGAAATTACTTGTCGAGTTTGCTAAATATGCTGATCAGTCACGATTCCAACTCCATTTCATCTCATTGACCACCGCGGGCCCTCTTGCAGAAGAATTGCAAACCGCCGGTTGGCCGGTGACCGCGTTGCATCTACGTGAGGGCTTGCGACCCGAGGCGGTAGGAATCCTCGCACGACTGTTTGCTCAGTTACGGGCTAAAATTGTCCACACCCACGATGAGCGGCCCAACATCTACGCTGCTCCGGCCGCCTGGCTGGTCGGTGCTCGCTGCATCCATAGCCGCCATTCGCAAGCTAGCAAACTCAGCGTTCGGCAACGCTGGCTGGTGCGGGCCAGTAGTGAAGCCAACGAGGTGTTTGTGTGCATCTCGCAGGACAGCGCTCGCCAGGCGATTGCCCAGGGCATTGCCGCGCGGCGGGTGCTGGTGATTCGCAACGGGATCGACCTGAATCGTTTTGCTTATCAAGGGCCGAATCCCTCGGGGCCAGCCGTTCTCGTCGCACGACTAGCTCCTGAAAAAGATGTAGGTACCTTGATCGAAGCAGCCGCCTTACTGCGACAGCAACTCCCCGATTTTCGGCTAGAGATTGCCGGCGATGGTCCCTGTCGGGCACACTGGCAAGCCCAAGCGGCCCCTTTAGGAGAGACGGTGCGGTTTCTCGGCATGGTGCGGGAGGTGCCGGCTCTGCTACGTCGGGCCCGGCTGTTTGTCTTATCGAGCCTCACCGAGGGGATCTCACTGACGCTGTTGGAGGCAATGGCCTGCGGACTACCGATCGTCGCAACGCGGGTGGGTGGCAATCCCGAAGTGGTGACCTCGGGGGAAACAGGATTTCTCGTGCCGCCGGGTGATCCGGTTGCCTTGGCCAAGGCGATAGCTACTTGTTGGACGCAATCCGAATTGTGTGCCAAGATGAGTGTAGCGGCTCGCCAACGTGTCGAGAGACAATTTGATATTCGCAACATGGTCGCCTCTTATGAACGGTTATACCTCGACGATCAACCGCGTCGATGGTGCCGATGGGGGGACTTATGCGTGTCGGAATCATCGACAGCGACCTGAATTACCCGCCAACTTCCGGAAAACGGCTACGCTCGTTGAACTTGATTCTGCCGCTGGCAAGGAAGCATGAATTGGTCTGTGTCGTTCGCGGACAAGGCAACCAAGAAGAAAATTACGAGTGCCTTCAATTCTTGAAGAAGCACGGCATCGAAGCACATGTGATCGATGATCCTGTCCCTCGGAAAACAGGGGTCGGCTTCTATGCTCGACTGGCTACAAATCTGGTCTCTCCCCTGCCCTATTCCGTGGCCTCGCACTATTCGCCGCGTTTTGCTCAAGGGGTGCAGACCCTCTTTGCTCAGCGTGCCGTCGAGGTTTGGAATCTGGAATGGTCAGGCTATCGTTACGCAATTGAGGGGCTGCCCGGTCCCGTGGTGTTGCAGGCTCATAATGTCGATAGCCTCATTTGGCAACGCTACTATGAGACGGCCACAGGTCTGTTGCAGCGAGCATATGTCTCACGCCAATGGCAAAAATTCGAGCGGTTTGAGCGCGGGGCGTTTCATCGGGCCGATCGAGTCGTCTTCGTTAGCGAGGTGGATGCGGCAGTAGCTCGGGAACGCTTTCAGCTGCGTAACGCCTCGGTAGTGGAGAACGGTGTCGATGTCGCGGCGTATAGCGCTGTCCGTCCCACTCCGGGAAGCCGAGGGATCTTATATCTGGGTAGCCTGGATTGGCGACCGAACGTGGATGCGGTCGAGTTACTCCTGCGTGAGATTTTCCCACGGGTGAGACACCAACTACCCAAGGCTCGATTGGTTCTCGTTGGTCGCAAGCCCCCCGAGTCCTTGGTTCGTCGGGTGAAACAGATGGCAAACGTCGAACTGCACGCCGATGTGCCGGATGTTAAGCCTTTCCTCGCGGCGAGTGGAGTGATGGCTGTTCCTCTGCGTGTCGGTGGTGGATCGCGGCTGAAGATTCTCGAAGCGTTGGCTGCGGGGCTGCCGGTGGTTTCGACGACCATTGGCGCTGAAGGTCTGCACCTCGTGGCTGGTGTTGACTATACCCTGGCCGACAGTTCGGAGGCAATGGCCGCTGCGTTGGTCGAGGCCCTACGGCACCCCGAAGCTGCCTTTGCTCAGGCGCGACATGGACAACAAACGGTCACCCAACTTTACGATTGGCCGATATTAGCCCAGAAACTCGAGAACATCTGGGAGTCGGTATGTTGTAGCACCGAGGGGCAGCGATGAATCTGGTTCACCTACTTGCTTCGCCGTTTGTCGGTGGACCCGAACGTCAAGTGCTTGGGTTGGCTCGGGCTCAGGCTGAGCAACACCGCACGACTTTTTTATCTTTTGCCGAACGCGGGCTGGCACGACCGTTTCTCCACCAGGCCCAGTTGCAAGGCTTTGCGGCTCATGAACTGAATAGCAACTACCCCTGGCTCCGCGCTGCCATCAACGAGGTAGCCGATTGGCTGCGGCAGCTGAGGGCTGACGTGTTGCTAACCAGCGGCTACAAGCCAGACATATTAGGGTGGCGGGCGGCGCGAAAAGTCGGTATCCCCGTGGTAGGTATCGCCCACGGCTGGACGGACGTAACGTGGAAAGTGCGGCTGTACGAGTGGATCGATGCCTTGGCCTTGCGATTCATGGATGTAGTGGTTTGTGTGTCCCAGGCGACGGCAGGTCGAGCTCGACAACGCGGCATTCCCAGCAAAAAAATTCGCGTAATTCGCAACGCCCTGGATACTGCTCCGTATGATGTGCCCTGCCCCACGGCGCGGTCAAATGTTCAACGTCTCTTCACCCCTCTGCCTCGCTTCCTCGTTGGTACCGTTGGCCGACTTAGTCCCGAAAAGGGAATGGAGGTCTTCGTGCGAGCAGCCATTCTCCTCGCACGCCGGCGGGCGGATGTCGGCTTCGTGCTGATGGGCGAGGGACCGACCCGGCCGATCCTGGAGCGGCTGATTCAAGAAGCAGGTCTTGAGGATCGCATTCTCTTGGCGGGATTTTGTCGCGATCTACCTGCGCTGCTGCCAGGCCTGGATGTTGTAGTTAATGCCTCTCACACTGAAGGCTTGCCCGTGGCTTTGCTGGAAGCCATGGCCGCTCGCTTGCCTGTGGTGGCCACAGCAGTAGGCGGGACACCCGAGGTGGTAGTCGAGGGGGAAACCGGCTACTTGGTGCCGCCCAATCAGCCCGAGCGATTAGCTCAGCGAATAGAAACCTTGCTGGATGACGCCGCTCAACGCGAACGCATGGGACTGGCCGGACGACAACGGGTGTGCGAGCAATTCACCTTTAAGGCAATGGCTGCGCAGTATGAAGAGTTGTTTGCTCAGCTGCCGATGCGTCGCACCTGCAAGGAGGTCGAACATGTCGGCTGCTGAGATCGCGTTCCTGATTAGCCTGCTGCTGGTGGTCTATCCGTATCTCCTTTATCCGCTATTGTTGCTGATCTGGGCGCGGTTACGAGGCAGAGCAGTGCTTCGAAGGAGATCAATTTATAAACATGTCTCTCTAATTCTGTGTGTACATAATGAGGCAGGTCGAGTCCTCGGGCGACTCGCTGAACTGGAGCGGCTGCTAAACCTCAACCGCCTCGACGGCGAAATCATCGTTGTTTCTGATGGTAGCAGCGACGAGACGGCCGCCTTGATTCGGCAACATGCTAGCCCACGCGTCTATCTGATCGAACAACCCACTCGCCTGGGAAAGGCCGCCGGCCTCAATGTTGCCGCGCATCAGGCACGCTACCCCATCCTCGTGTTGTGCGATGTACGGCAACGGTGGGCTGATGATGCGTTGTCGCGGCTGTTGGAGAATTTCAGCGATCCGACGGTCGGCGCGGTCTCCGGCGATCTGGTCATTGAAAGCAGCCCGGGCACCCTTGCCGGCGTCGGGCTGTATTGGAAATATGAAAAGTGGATTCGCAAGCAGGAAAGTCGCATCTGGGCACAAATTGGTGTCACCGGGGCAATTTGTGCTGTACGCCGGGAGTTATTTCGGCCCATCCCACTAGGCACCCTGCTCGATGATGTCTATTGGCCGTTGCGGGTGGCGATGGCTGGCTATCGGGTTATCCATGACGAACGAGCGTTGGCATATGATCGCTTGCCGCCCCGCACGCAAGATGAGTTTCGGCGCAAGGTGCGGACCCTGGCAGGTAACTTACAGCTAGCTGTGCGGTTGCCTGGGGCCCTGGTGCCGCTGTTCAACCCGGTCTGGCTCCAATTGGTTTCTCACAAGTTGCTGCGGCTGACCGTACCGTGGGCGTTATTGGGGTTGCTAGTGTCCAATCTGTTGCTGTGGGAGCATATCAGCTACCGGTTGTTCTTTGCGGTGCAAGGGACCGGCTACCTGCTAGCTATCCTCGGACTACTGATACCGAGGGCTGGCAAGAGTGCTGCCTTAGCTTCGTCGTTCCTGGTACTCAATTCCGCGGCCTGGATAGCTTGGTGGGTTTGGCTCACGGGCCAAGCCGACCGCACGTGGCACAAGGTACGCTATGAGGAGGCATCTATCACTACGCCGACTCAATCGGCTTGAAAGATGGGAGGAAGAAAAACCACTTCATGGGTCCGTTTTTTGTTGCTGGCGTTTTAAGTGCATTGCTAGTGGCTGGGCAAGCGACACTGTGGCTTCTTGGTCGGCGTCATCTGGACCGTTGGTTAGGGACTTATATCAATGAAATCAACAAACGCAAATTCCCTCATCAGCATGAGGTTATCCACCTAATACTCTGTGTTGCAGATCACTATGAACCGTTGTTCGGCAATGTGCCGTTTACGCAAGGGCTAAAACGGGTGCAGCACTGGTGGCGAGAGTATCCCCGCCAGTTCAGCTGCTTCCGGGATAGCGACGGTTGCACGCCCCGGCATACGTTTTTTTATCCGGCGGAGGAGTACAAGAAGGAGTTACTCGACCCACTAGCGCATCTGTGTTCTGCTGGTTTTGGTGAAGTGGAAATCCACTTACATCATGACAACGATACGCCAGAAAATCTTCGCCGCACGCTAAGTGAATTCCGCGATACTCTCGCGGTGCAGCATGGCTTACTGGCTCGCCGGCCAGGGGGCGAAGCGGCCTACGCCTTCATCCACGGAAACTGGGCGTTGTGCAACTCGCGGCCCGATGGGCGATATTGTGGGGTGGACAACGAGTTGGCCATCTTGCAAGAGACCGGCTGCTATGTGGATATGACGTTGCCCTCGGCTCCCAGTCCGACCCAGACCCCCATCATCAACCGGATTTACTATGCCAAGGATCGGCCCGGACCGTGTGCGCATCATTATCCATGCACGCCAGGCGACGGGTTGATGCTCATCCAGGGGCCGTTGTTGCTGGATTGGAGCAAACGCAAATGGGGCCTGCTTCCGGGCATTGAAAACGGCTGTCTACAAGCCACCCAACCGCCGACCCTTCAGCGGGTTCGACTCTGGTTGAAGGCACGCGTGCAAATGCCGCAGCGGCCCGATTGGTTTTTTGTGAAGTTGCACGCCCATGGTGCGCCCGAGGATGCCCATGAGGTGTTATTGGGGGAACCGATGGTTCGTTTCCATGAGGCTTTGGCGGCCCAGGCCGCTCGCAACCCGCGATTTCACTACCATTACGTCACCGCTCGCGAAATGTACAATCTCGCCCGTGCTGCCGAACAAGGCTATAGCGGCTCTGTGGCCGATGCACGGAATTACGAGTTGCAACCTGGTCCGGCCATGCGGAAAGCCTCAGGGAGTCCAGCGGAACTGGCCAAAGGACTCGACGGGGTGAGGATCGGGAATTGAGCTTGCCTCAGTTACGAAGATAAAGGACGTACGGCCCATGTCGGAATACGCAATGGATTTAATGCACAAAATTCGCTCACGCCTCGCCTGCATCGGAATTATCGGTCTGGGCTATGTCGGCCTACCGTTGGCTCGGACTTTCTCCGCAGCGGGCTACCCGGTCTTGGGGTTCGATATCGACCCCTCTAAGGTCGAACGCCTGCATGCCGGCCAAAGTTATCTGCGTCACATTCCCGCTTCAGACATCGCCACCATGCTACAGCAAGGCTTCGAGGCCACCAGCGATTTTGGTCGACTGGGTGAGCCGGACGCAGTGCTTATCTGTGTACCGACACCGTTGACTGAATCACGCGAGCCGGACCTCAGCTATGTTGTCAAATCAACGCAACAAGTGGCCCAAAAGCTGCGGCAAGGGCAACTGGTGGTGCTGGAAAGCACGACCTACCCGGGCACCACTCGCGAAGTTGTTTTGCCGATTCTCAGCGATACCGGGCTTGTTGCAGGCAGCGATTTTTTCCTCGCCTTCAGTCCCGAGCGGGAAGACCCTGGCAATGCAATGTTTTCCACTCACAACATACCCAAGGTCGTTGGTGGGCTAGACCCTGCTAGTCTCGATTTGGCTGCGGAGTTGTACGCTGCCGCGATCAATAAGGTTGTACGTGTCTCCACGCCCGAGGTGGCCGAGGCTTGCAAGATTCTGGAAAACACCTACCGGGCAGTCAATATTGCTCTGGTCAACGAGTTAAAAATCCTTTACGATCGCATGGGAATTGATGTCTGGGAAGTCATCGACGCCGCCAAAACCAAGCCATTTGGTTATCAAGCCTTTTATCCCGGACCAGGCTTGGGGGGGCATTGCATTCCCATCGACCCGTTCTATCTCACCTGGGTGGCCCGCAAGTATGGTTTGAACACGCGTTTTATCGAACTTGCAGGCGAAGTTAACACCAAGATGCCCCACTTCGTGTTGGAAAAAATTGCCGATGCCTTAAATGAGCGTGGTAAGCCGATTCGTGGTAGTTCGATCACTCTGCTAGGGATGGCATACAAAAAAGATGTCGATGATTGTCGGGAGTCTCCGGGTTTTGAACTGATGGAACTCCTACTCCGCAAAGGTGCGATAGTAAAATACAACGACCCGCACATCCCCAAGCTGCCCGCGACACGCAACTACCCGCATCTGCGCATGCAAAGCCAGCCGCTTACCCCCGACTTTCTCGCCAGCCAAGATGCTGTCGTCATCGTGGCCGATCACTCTGCATATGATTGGCCAAGCCTCGTTGAACACTCCCGGTTGGTCATCGACACCCGTGGCGCGACGCGCGGCCTCAATGCCCCTCCTGGACGCATCGTCAAGGCGTGAGTGGCTCCCTTCTCTGACTCTGAGATGGCTCACTCCGGGTTGGCGTGTTTATACCTTGGACGAGCATCAACTAGCGATAGGGTGGGTCCGACTCGGACTGGCTCACGTGCGATCTGCCCCACAATCGAGCGGCCGCCCCGAGGACGTGGTACAGGTCGTGTTCCTACGCTTGGCGTCGACCGATGCGGTCAATTTACCGGCTCGAATGCATCGAGTGGTTCGCCAGCCGGCCTTGGCACGGCAAGAGCCCCCCGCCCCCGTTGCACGCATGAGGCCGCCACTGCTATTGGCCCATCATTCATTGCGTTGCCCAATCTTCATGACCACGAAGCCATCGAAAGGGATTTCCTATCTTTTCCGCCGTGTTGCGTGAGCCGTTGGTAGCTCATTGAAGGGGTGAGTTGCCCACGGACGAAATCATCCCCTCTTGAATCGCTCCCCGCCAACGGCTCGATCACCGCTACCGCGAAGCACTGGATAAGGTTGCGTCAAATGCGGGCACTCACAAGCATGACGGAAACGCATCTCCATCGCCTTGCAGGCCATGGAACTACTGCGTAGCTGGGGATCTTCCTCCGACAAAGTGGGCCGAAGTGGGCAAGCAGTCTGTGCGATGCCGTCACCACCGAGCTGGTGGAGAGTTGGTCTTGTCTGGAGGCTCCAGAGGCCATTTTGCACCTAGCTGAGCTGTTCAAGTCGATCCAGCGGGAGTTGCTTCTGTCGAATCGGCCGGTGGTGAAACCATGGCCAAGGTGATCCGCTCCCAGGCGTCGTTGATCACCTTCTCGGCAGCACCACGGATCAGGCCTGGCGGGACCAGCTTGAGCAAGCCTCCCAGGCTTTTCACCTCTGCCACCCAATGGACGGCGGTATGCTCATCGCCCTGGGGCTGAAAGGTGAGCGTCGCTTGCACGGTAGCGCTGCTGCCAATGCCCTTGCTGTTCATCTCAAAGTGTACCCGATGCGGTGGATCGACTTCAGACTGTCGCATGGCCACTTCCAACGTGCCACGAAGGAAGGCAAAGCCGGGCTTCAAGACGAGATCGGCCCCTGAGTCATCAACCGTCTTGACGGTCTCGACATCCGGGACACAAGGAACCAAAAAATGGGGATTCGTAAGTCTAGCAAAGACGTGCTGGGCAGAGCCAGGAAACACCCGATCACCCTCAAAGCGCAGCATGGCCAGCCTCCTCTCTACTATTTGTATTGTACGCGTAATACAACAGGGGCATCTCTCAAACCGCCCGTTCAAGGAGGTTTTCCAATGCTCTCCCTTCTCTGTGTGTTGCTGGTGAGCGGGGCCGAAGTCTCGGCTTCGCCGCGCGGCGTAGTATTGCTCATCGCCGATGATCTGGGCTACGAACTGGGCTGCTACGGCAACAAGGTAGCCCGCACACCGAACCTCGACGCGCTAGCTAGACGAGGCGTTCGTTTCACCCATGCTTTTTCGAGTGTGGCCTCGTGCAGTCCTAGCCGAGCCTCGATTTACACTGGACAGTTCTGCCACACCAACGGACAATACGGCCTGCAACACGCAGCACACAACTTTGTGACACGTCCCAACGTCCGGTCGCTGCCGGCCATCCTGAAGAATGCCAAAATACCCGCGGGGATCGTGGGTAAAATGCACGTCGGACCTGAGAGTGTTTATCCATTTGAAGTGATTCCCGCTAATGGGCGCGATGTCCAAGCCATGGCCAAGAAAGCCGAAGCGTTTTTGACGGCGAACCGAGGGAAATCTTTTTTGCTGGTGATGGGATACACCGACCCGCATCGAGCCGGCAAAGGATTTGCGAATGAAAAAGCGTGGCCTGGGGTGAAAGAAACGAGGGTTGACCCGAAAGAGATCCCTATTCCTGATTTTCTACCAGACCTCCCCGAGGTGCGGGCCGATCTGGCCGAGTATTACCAATCCGTGAATCGGTTAGATCAAGGTGTTGGTATGCTTTTGAACATTCTCAGAAAAACAGGCGTCGATCAGCACACCTTGGTTCTCTTCACCAGCGATAACGGCATCCCTTTCCCTGGGGCCAAAACCACCGTCTACGATGCGGGCATCCGCCTGCCGTTGCTCGTTTACAACCCCTTGGCGAAAAAGTCCGGTTT
>JBDNDE010000009.1:0-32319 GCA_046719305.1 Gemmataceae bacterium
TGAGCGGGAACGGTTGGTACAGGCGATGAAACGCTCTGCTCAGACCCACGGGCTGCATACTAAGGAGTTGCGCGACGCGGCTGACCTATTGCCTGAGGTGGTGTTGCAGGGCGCGGGGCAGCCGATCCACTTCCGCTGGTACAAACTCACGAGCGACTGGACTGCTGACTACTGGTGCAAACAACTGCTCAGCCGCGAGCCGCCGCCGCTCGCCATCATTTCCGGCAGTACGACTAATATGGCCCGCCAGGTTGCAACCGCACTGAACGAACATGCTCAATCTCTTGAACCCGAACAACGGCCACTGTTGTTGCTGACGACAGCGACGGCCGACTCGCGGGACAGCAACGAAGAAAGAGAGACAACCCCCGAGGCGACCCTCGAAAGCCTGTATCCAGGTCGGACCTACCGTCTGTGTTTTACCAATCGGCAAATGGCACGAGCCGTGACACGATTTTTATGGAGCCGTCCGGATCTAAAGCCGGATCGTGGCCCAGTGCTGACGGCACAATGGGTCGACGATGGTTACTCACGGGACCTGTTTTTGGGGTATCAGAAGGAACTCGAAGCTCGCAAAGTTGAAAGCGAATGGCATTTGTTAGGTGCATTGATGCGGCCCAGTTTTAGCGACGCCCTCATCTGGGGTGGACTGCCGCTGATGCCGGTCAGTTCGGATCTGCCGATTCCCTTGCGGATCGAAACGAGCGTAGGTACATTCCATGCGCCCAATACTTTCGAGGCCCGCAGCGTCCGTTATCTGCTCGAGGAGTTACGCCGGCCCGAGGTGGTCGTGAACATGCCCCGCCGGCCGTTGTTGGTAGTCACGGGGCAAATCGGTCCGACGCGACGTTTTGTGCGCGAACTGGCTCGCTGGGATCCGAATCTGGCTCGGCGTTTCGTGGTCGCCTCGGGCGATGCCATATCCTTTGATCACGTCTATCGCGACCGGCGGATCACCTGGCCGGTACAAGACTTACCCGTCGTGCTGGTGTTCTTCAGCCATCGTAATCCGGTCGATGCTCGTGCGGGGTTTCTCGCGGAAGGGCAGCCCAACGCCACCCCTACCACCGCTAGTAGCACTGCCAGTCTCCGGCTTTACGAAGATATCATCGATGCCTTGATCCTGGCCGCCCCGAAAGCGGAAAATGCCGAGCAATTACGTGACGGCTTGGCGGAGTTACGGATCTTGCGCGGCCGACTGACGCTCGCTGCCGAAGGTTCGTTGCTATTCGGCCCCGATGGACGACGCAACAGTAGTACGGGTGAACATGTGGTTTGTGTGCGTCCCCTGTTTATCGAGGAGCAGTCAGTCCCCGAAGCATTGATCGAGATTTGGCGTCAAGATCCCGACGGACACTGGATTCAGGTCGGCGAGGCGTTGACCGTTTCCTACCACGATCAGGAGCGAGCCGATGAGCGGCCCTGAGAACACCGGTAAAGTCTGGCGGTATCTGCAAGCTCTGGTCGCGCCTCTAGCGATCTGGTTGCTCCTCGGCGCGGCGTTGTTTTACCTCAACCACGAGGAGCGTTACGACAAGGCAGCCCTGCTAGAGTGGTTGCAGGAGACCCGCAATCCCGACTACACCTTGCCCGAGTTAGCGAGTCAGTACGCCGTTTTCGCCCGTGATTATCTGGAGAAGCACGGCCAGCTACATCTCGACTTGGATCAATCCACCCAAGCCAGCCGCCGCCTATTGGTCAAGCGAGAAGAGATTTATGAACATCTCAAAACTCTAGGCGAGCCGGCCACTAAGGCTTACCCAGGGTTGTTATTACTTTTCCCGACCGTCTATCGACTCGAAGTGCGCTTTCACGCCGAGAACTGGCCCAGACTAACCAACGACGAGATTCGGCCCGAACGGCCGATCGTCTGGGATTCGGGCCAGGAACCCGGAGCTGCCCGCTATAAGTCCGACACTTTCCCCTTGGGGGATTCGGCGGTAATCGAGATTCATTATCAACTGCGGGCCTGGAACAAACGCCAACGTGACGAACAATGGCGTAGTCGGGGGCTGCTGCTGCTGGTGCTGCTAGGGGCGGCAGCCACCGGCCTAGGGCTGGCTTGGTTGATGTTGGCCCACGACCGCGAAACCCTTGAGGAGCAACGCCGCCGACTGGCGCAGTATCAACTGGTTCAGGCCGAGCGACAACTGTTGCAGGAGTCGGCCCGTCATGCCGAGACTGAACGCGAACTGCTCGCCCAACGACTAGCAACCCAAGAGGCCCGCCGCAAAGCGCTCGAACTCGAAACAAATCTTTATGCTAATATTGGTATCATGGCCGGTAGCTATGCTCATAACATCAAGAATCTGCTGGTGCGGCCTAATGATCTGCTGCGGCGTTGTATGGAGAGCGAAGAGTCCGGCCCCGGGGTTCGTCGCATGCTCCAGGAGGTCGAGCAAACGCTGGGACTGGTGACCGATCGCCTGCAACAGATTTTGCAAACCGTCCGCCGGGATCCGTCCCAAGCCCGTGAGCAGGAAGTCGACCTCAACGATCTGGTCCGCATGCTTGGCCACACTTGGACCGACATCGCTGCCGATCGCTGGCAATTAGATTTAGTGATCGAGCCGGCCTCCGAGGTGCAACGAGTGCGGGGTGACCTCTCGCATCTCCAACAGGCGGTAGAGAATCTCCTGTTCAACGCTCGCGATGCCACCTTTGAGCGACGCAACCAGTTGCGAGAGGCTGCCCGCCGTGATCCCACCCCCGCACGCCGCCAAGCGATTCTTGACGCCGCCACTTGGCGCGGTCGGGTGAACATACGGGTTCGTCCCGGGGCACAGGGGCCGATCCTGGAAGTACAGGACAACGGCGTGGGCATGACCGAAGAGGTGCGGCGTCGCTGTACCGAGACGCACTTCTCCACCAAACGCGACAACGCCCTTTATGAAGGTTTGTCAACGGGCATGGGGTTGGGCTTGTCTTTCGTGGCCTCCATCCTGGAAAATCATCGCGCTAGCATGACGATTGACTCCACACCTGGACAAGGCACGACGTTTCGACTTGGCTTCCCCCTACCCCAGGAGGTGAACAATGCCGGAAGCCCTAACCCCGCGTAAGAGCATCTGTGTTTTCTGCGGTTCTTCCAACGGCCTGGACCCTGCCTACAGCGATGCTACCCGTCGGGTCGCTATCGAAATGGCCGCTCGCAAGCTGATCCTCGTTTACGGGGCCGGCGATGTCGGCCTGATGGGGATTTTGGCGGACGCCATGCTGGCCGCAGGCGGTTTGGTGATCGGCTTCATTCCCCGGGCCCTGGTTGATCGGGAGGTTGCGCATCACGGCATCACCGAATTGCATGTGGTCGAAACTATGCACGAACGCAAAGCTCACATGGCCGACCGTGCTAGCGCCTTTCTAGCGTTACCCGGGGGCTTTGGAACACTTGATGAACTGTTCGAGATATTGACCTGGGCACAGTTAGGGATCCATCGCAAACCAATCGGTCTGCTCAACGTACGCGGATTTTTTAATCCGTTGCTTTCCTGGATTGACCATGCACTCCAGGAGGGGTTCTTGCGTGCCAAGCATCGCGATTTGCTGCTCGTTGATGATGACCCCGAACGCCTGGTTCAGCGTCTCGTCACCGCCCCGGAACCGATCCCGGTCACCAAATGGGTCCGGCCCGAGGAGCGCTGAGCGTCGCCTATCACACATTCGCTTTAGCTGAATCACCGTCCTAGCCTACAGCCGGATCACCGACACGCGACGGGTGATCTCCTCCGCGGAGATCAGTTCACCTTGGCCCGATCCCGGACACACCGCCTTGGTCGCCTCCCAGTCTTCGGGACTCGCAACATTGCTTTGCCAGAACGGCCATGTCTGACATTGCGGGGGCCGCACTGGATATATAGTGCAACCAGCCTCGCGGTCCCAGAACACGCAATCGCCGTTGGCTTTCTCACGCAAAGTCAAGCCGCGATTTGCTATCCTCGTGTACACGGCTCGCACTTCTTCGATGGGTCGGTTCAGAAACTCCGCAATTGCAGCGAGGTGTTCTTCTTCGATCCAGACATACCCCGGTGCGCCGGTGCAGCATTTCCCACAGCGCGTACAGGTAAATGCCAAACCTTCAGTATACCAAGGTTCGCTCATGCGATTTATCCTAGCCGATGCAACCGATTGCGACAAGTGCTTCTGGGGGTGCTTGAGTCCGTTGCCAATCGGCGATAGGATGACGAAGATAGGATGTGACGATGACACCCGAACTACTCCACAAACGTGACGCCCTCTTAACCGTCTTGCAAAAGATCGGCCCGTGTGCTGTTGCTCTCTCAGGGGGCATTGACTCCACCCTAGTGGCTCGGGCTGCCTTCGAGGTATGGGGCCAGGCGGCCGTTGCCGTTACCGCCGATAGCCCCAGTGTGGCCCGGCAGGAACTCGACGACGCCCGTAGGCTTGCTGCCTTGATCGGCATCCGGCATCTGGTCATCCCGACGCACGAATTCGAGGATGCCAACTACCGGCGTAACGATGGGACGCGGTGTTATTACTGCAAGAGCGAACTTTATGAACGGGTGGAACAAGTGTTGCCTTCACTTGGTGTGAAGGTGATTTGCAGCGGGGCTAATCTGGACGATGCCGGCGACTACCGACCCGGACTGCGGGCCGCTGCCGAACATGCCGTACGCCATCCGCTACAAGAGGCCGGCTTTACCAAGGCCGATGTACGGGCCTTGGCCCAAGCCTGGCAGTTGCCAACGTGGGATAAGCCTGCTGCTCCTTGCCTTTCTAGCCGCCTGGCACCTGGGGTTCCGGCCACTGTCGAACGCACCGCCCGCGTGGAGGCGGCCGAGAACTATCTGCGTTCGCTGGGTCTGCGAGAGTGTCGCGTTCGGGTGCATCCTGGCGAATTAGCCCGTTTGGAAGTGCCGTTGAACGAGATTGCCCGGCTGGCCAGTCCCGCCATCCGCCAGGAGTTGGCCGCCCACTTCCGCGAACTAGGCTTCTCCTATGTTACGCTTGATTTAGAAGGCTTCCGCTCTGGTAACCTGAACGAACTTATCCCGTTGGGCCTCAAACGACAATTCGAGACAACCACATGAAACCGTTGCCTGCCAAGACTGTCCTGGACACTTACTTTCTGGAAGCCCGCTGCAAACTCCTCGACTTGGCCGCTATCCTCGATCGCATCAATCGCGGCGAAGGCAGCGTCGAGCAGGACGCCCGCCTGATGAAGATTCGCGAGGCGTTGGAAATTCTGCGCGACGAGAGTGGCGGCCGGGCCGAACGGGTTCAAAAGCTCTTTAGCATCGACTACGACGCGAATTGGGAAAAGCCCAAGCCCCGGTTTTGAACCAAGCAACTGCCGCTGTTTTATTCTCTCGGCTAGGGGTCATTGCTCGCCACTGAACGAAGAGGCTCGTTCGCCGTATGATGAGCGAAGAAGGATTCACGATGACTCATTCCGGGAGATCGGCATGAACCAAGACGTCTCCAATCCTTTTAACCCCGCCGCCTGGCACTCGATATCTCTCTCCGAACTCTTCGCTCAACTACGATCTTCCGAATCTGGTCTTTCGCGTGACGAGGCGGCTCAGCGCCTGGTTCAGTATGGCCCCAATGAACTGCCCCAGCGGGATCAGAACAGCCTCCTGCAAATCTTCCTCCGGCAGTTTCAAAGTCCGCTCATCTACATCCTGCTCATCGCCGCGGTTGTCTGCTTCTTTATCCAAGATTACAAAGATGCCATTTTTATCGCGGTTGTGCTGCTGCTTAATGCAAGCATCGGAGGCTATCAAGAGTGGCAAGCCGAACAAAGCAGCCGGGCGTTGCAAAAGATGTTACGGATTCGCTCGGCGGTGGCCCGCGATGGCGAGGTCGTCGAGGTCGAAGCCCAGGAACTGGTGCCCGGGGATGTCGTTTGGCTCGAATCGGGCAACCGCGTCCCGGCCGATCTGCGACTGCTGACGGCTCAAGGGCTGGAGGTCGATGAATCGCTACTGACCGGCGAATCGTTTGCTGTCAGGAAAGATCCCGCCTGGCAGGGCGAGGCCACCACTCCCACGGGCGATCGACTCAATATGGCCCACGCTGGCTCGATCGTGGTGCGGGGCCGCGCCAAGGGAGTCGTCGTCGCCACAGCCACCCAGACCATCGTTGGGCAACTGGCCGTTGATGTGATGGATAGTTCCGGGGGAAGACCGCCACTGCTGCAACGGATGGACGCTTTTGTTCACAAGATTGCTTATGTGATACTGGCCGCCACGATTCTCATCGCAGTGATTGGCTTTTTTTTCCGAGACAAGTCGATCAAGGAGATGTTTCTGTTTAGCGTTGGCGTGGCGGTTGCCAGCATCCCCGAAGGCTTGCCCATCGCCCTAACGGTTGCTCTGTCGTTGGCGACCCGCCGCATGGCCCGGCGTGGTGTCATCGTCCGCCGCTTGGCTGCCGTCGAGGGGCTGGGTAGTTGTACCCTCATTGCCAGCGACAAGACGGGCACACTGACCTGCAACGAACTGACCGTTCGCGAAGTCCACTTTCCCGATGCCACGCGTTGGAACGTCACCGGTGAGGGGTTCGCGCCGCTCGGTGAAATCCGCTTGACCCAGACAGACTCCCAAACAGAGCTTGTCCCCAGCGATGCCCAACAGTCCCAACTCGAAGAATTAGTTCTTGCCGCAACCCTGTGCAACGAGGCCGACCTGCACCAACGCGGCAACGATTGGTTGTGGCGCGGCGACCCGACTGATATTGCTCTTTTGTCCTTGGCCCACAAAGTTGGCCTGAAACGCGAGCCGCTGCTCGATGTTTATCCCCAAGTAGGATCAATTCCCTTCGAGCCAGAAAATGCTTATGCGGCTAGTTTTCACCTCCATGAACAGATGCATTTGCTCATGGTCAAAGGATCCCCCGAGCGGATTCTGACCATGTGTGAGACGAGCCTTGACGAGGCCACTCGTCAACAGGTTTTGTCTCAAGCGGCCGAGATGGCCGAGCGCGGCTTGCGGGTGTTGGCCTTCGCCACCGCGCGACAAGAGGAAAAACCAGTGGCCGATCAGCACCCCGAGCGGTTGCGTTTTCTAGGGCTGGTGGGGATGATCGACCCGCTGCGGCCAGGGGTGCGTGAGGCGGTGCAAGCGTGTAAATCCGCTGGCATTGAGGTGTGCATGATTACCGGCGACCACCCCGTCACCGCCCTAGCTATCGCCCGTGAGCTCGGCTTTGCCCATTCGCCCGATCAGGTCATCACAGGCCAACAACTGCTGGAAAAGACGCCCGAGCAACTGCGCGAGGTAGTCCGCCGTGTGCGAGTCTTTGCTCGTACCTCGCCCCGGCAAAAACTCGAACTCGTCAACGCAGCACGAGAAATCGGCCATTTCGTCGCCGTTACCGGTGATGGGGTCAACGATGCCCCGGCCCTACGTGCGGCCAATATCGGGGTTGCCATGGGCAAGGGCGGCACCGACGTAGCCCGTGAGGCGGCCGAACTGGTGATCACCGATGATAATTTTGCAACGATTGTTTCAGGCGTCGAGGAAGGACGTGTCGCGTATGACAATGTTCGCAAAGTAATCTATCTCCTTGTTTCCACAGGGGCAGGTTTGTTGTTATTGTTGTTGCTTGCTATCCTCACTGGATATCCTTACGTCACCCATGCCGATGGCCGAATGATACCCTTGCTACCCTTCCTGCCTGTGCAGTTGCTCTGGCTCAACCTAGTCACCAACGGCATTCAGGATGTCGCCCTGGCCTTTGAACCAAAAGAGGGTAATGTGCTTAATCGAAAGCCTCGCTCGCCCCAGGAACCAATCTTCAACCGCCTGATGATCGAACGAACCATCTTGGCCGCCCTGGTGATGGGGCTCGTCTGCTACGGCACCTGGTGCTATCTCATCGAGGTGCTGCGGATGCCAGAGGATAGCGCTCGCAACATCCTACTGCTGCTGATGGTTCTGTTCCAGAACGTCCACATCGGCAACAGCCGCTCCGAAACCATCTCCGTGTTTCGGCTGTCGCCGTTGAGCAGTCCAGTGCTGTTGGGCGGCACGCTGCTGGCGTTTACGATTCATGTGATCGCGATGCATGTGCCGTTCATGCAGACGTTGCTACGCACCGAGCCGGTCGGCTTGACAACTTGGGCCTGTGTCATCGGTCTAGCTCTGACGATTATCGTGGTGATGGAGATTCACAAGCTGACTTGGAACTGCAGAGAAGCGCAAGCAGCGAGGACTGGTCGTCGACTCCCCTGAGCAAGCCAACGATGCGAGCGAGGACGGTTGGTGGTTGACATGCATGAGGGGGCGAGACTTTCGCCCGGCCGATTGGCTTTGCTATCATAAAGGCAAAGAGTTCGTGCCCCCGCCAAACCGGAGAACCCGCCATGTACTACATCGATCCGCACATCCACATGATCTCGCGTGTCACGGATGACTACCATCGTATGGCTCTTTCGGGCTGTGTCGCTATCTCGGAACCAGCCTTTTGGGCAGGTTTCGATCGCGGCTCAGCCGAGGGGTTTCGCGATTACTTTCGGCATCTTACCGAGATCGAACCCCGCCGCGCTGCCCAGTTTGGCATCAAGCACTTCTCCTGGCTGTGCATCAATGCAAAGGAGGCCGAGAATGTCAGCCTGTCGCGCGAGGTGATCGCATTGATCCCCGAGTTTCTTGACAAGCCTAACGTGCTGGGCATCGGAGAGATTGGCCTCAACAAGAACACACGCAACGAGGCGATCATCTTTCAAGAGCATCTGGATCTTGCAGCACGGACCAATGAGCTTATCCTCATTCATACTCCGCACCTGGAAGATAAATATAAAGGAACGCGAATGATCATTGATATGCTCAAAGGCGACTCACGCGTCGATCCTCTCCGCGTCTGTATTGATCATGTCGAGGAACATACCGTCCGTCTAGCCCTGGATGGTGGCTTTTGGTGCGCGATGACTCTCTACCCCACTACCAAATGCACCCCGCAACGCGCCGCTGATATCATCGAAATGGTCGGCGATGATCGCATCATGGCCAATAGTGCCGGTGACTGGGGCAAAAGCGATCCATTGGCGGTGCCCGAATTGATCCTAGAGTTGCGGCGGCGTGGTCGCAGTGAAGAATCCATCCGCAAGATTGTCTATGACAATCCGATGACCTTCTGGCGGCAATGCGCACGCTGGCAAGATTTTGCTAGTCCCGCGGAAGCCCTGGTCTCCGCCTAGCACCTAGACTCGCTTAGCGAAGCATGCGGGCCTGCAACAGCCCACGTTGTGCAAGCACGTCGCCTGGCCGAATCGACAACGCCTTTTCAAAAGCCGCTATCGCTTCAGCTTTCTTGCGAGCTACTAGGGCCTGTTGGCCTTGTTGCATCGCTTCGCCATAGCGGGCGCGGTTGATCCCCTCACGGGCTGCCAGATCCTCGGGGATAAGCTTCTCCGCTTGACCGTAATAGTTGATGGCCTCGGCCCAGGCGTTGCGGTTCAGCGCAAGCGTGCCCAGCCGCACCAGACGCTCGTACTCCACTCGTGCCCGGGCTAAGTTGTCGGCCGCGATGCGGGCGTTGCGCAGTTGGGCCGCCACCTCGACACTTGCCGGGTTGAGTCGCAAGGCCTCGCTGTAGGCCGCTACGGCATCGGCAAAGCGGCGATCGGCCATGGCCAGCGTGCCGGCGGTCACCGCTCGCTGGTAAGCATCGGCGGCAGTGCGTGTGCTATCGATGAGCGTCTCCAGGCGACGCACCAGCCGATGGGCGGCTTGGTCCTCCGCCCAGGCCCGCGCTGCTTCCTGAGCGAGACGCAATGCCTCGTCGGGCTGATTGTTGTTCGCCGCGTTATTTGCTGCCGCGAGTTTGCGGGCGTTGGCGGCCTTGATCTTGTCACGCTCGGCCTTGGCATTGGCTAGTAAACGCGTCACTTCCCGGTCGCCTGGGGCCAGCCGCAACGCCTGCTCGAGTTGGGCGATTGCCTGATTGAACCGTGTCGCTGCCAGGTCGGCCTTGGCCGCGTTGACCAAGTCACGCACCGCCTGATCGACTTTGTCGCGTTCGGCAAGAGCAGCTAGTTTGGCTTCTGCAGCACGTTGGCCGTCACGGGCTTCGGCTCCGTCGGGCAGAAGCAGCAAGGCCGCCGTGAATTCGCGAGCCGCGTCGGCGAAGCGTCCAGCTTCCAGGGCGTTTTTACCTGCCGCCACCCGAGCGTTGTAGTCGGCCTGAGTCTTCTTTTGGGCGATCTGGTTGTCGCGAGCCGTACGAGCATCGGCCAAGGCGTTGCGAATCGTCTCATCGGCTGGGGCTAGCCGCTGCGCTTCTTCGAGCAAGCGGACAGCCTCGTCATGCTTTCCCGCTTTGGTGGCTGCCCGGGCATCGGCTAGTAGCCGTTCACGGTCTTGCTGGCGTTTCTTGTCCGTATCGTTCTGTAGAGCGGCGGCTTCGCGATGTCGCTTGATTTCGGCCAGGGCGGCGAGCGCTTCGGGGTCAGCTGAATCGAGCTTCAACACTTCCTGATACGATGCCTCAGCTTCATCGAGTTTGCCTGCATTCTGGGCCAGCTTGGCACGGCTGAGCCACTTGGTGCGCTCTAGATCACGTTTGGCCTGTTCCATCTCGTGGCGGAGGGATTCTAATTGTTGTCGCTCGGTAGCCAGCGGATCGCTTGTCGGTTCCTTTTTGCGTTCGGCCGGGGAGAGGCGCTCGCGTTGACCAACTATCCCCACGATCGCAGTGACCATCACGCCGATGAGAACCACTGTGCCACTGAGGGCCAAAAAAAATGCGGGGCCGAACAAACTGGCCGAACTGGGAGTTTCCTCGTGGGGCACCTCAAAGGTTAGGCCGCACTGGGGGCAAGTCGCATCGCAGCCCGGGGCTGGCAACCCCCCGCAAAAAGAATGATGACATTGTGGGCAAAAGGTGTGCTGATTCATCGCCTTGCTCCCTCCGAGCTAACTGTGCCCTAAATGGTTCGCGACCAAGACCTCTGCATACAGACGGACGCAGGAATCGAAAGAATTTGCGCCAAAGGGCCACCGGCAGGCCGCCAAATCGCTAAAATCTCCGAAATCTTCCCACCCCGGCAAGAGGGCTCTCTCCGCCATGCTGTACGCTACGCATCAACAATGGCTCGATCCGTTGAAAGATTCGGGAACTCCTTTCTCTATCGTTCTCTCCACCTGCTTCGCGGCTTTGCCGGTTCTTGTGCTTTTCTATCTGTTGGTGCCACGTCGCTGGTTAGCCCCTTACGCCGGGGCGGCCGCTTCGGTGGTCGCCCTGGTAATCGCCATCGCCATCTACCAGATGCCTCCGGGCATGGCGTTAATGTCTTTTTTGTACGGGGCGGCCTTCGGTCTGTTGCCTGTCGGCTGGACCATCCTCAACGCCATGCTCTTATATAACATCACGGTCGAAACCGGCCAATTCGACATTGTCCGTCGTTCCGTGGCCTCGCTATCGGCCGACGTGCGGGTCCAGGCCATCCTCATCGCCTTTGCCTTTGGTGCCTTTCTTGAAGGGGCAGCCGGCGGCGGCACTCCGGTGGCTATCTGCGGTGCCATCCTCGTCGGCTTGGGCTTCAAACCTTTCCAGGCCGCCGTCTTGTGTCTGATCGCCAACACCTCACCGGTAGCGTATGGCGGCCTGGGAACACCGCTGATCGTTCTGGGCGGCGTGACCGATTTACCCGTCGAAACCCTCTCCGTGATGGCCGGACACCAACTGCCGTTTCTGTCGCTAGTGGTTCCACTGTACATGATCCGTTGCATGGTCAACTGGAAGCAGACTTGGGAGGTGTGGCCGGCGTTGGCTGTGGCTGGCGGATCGTTTGCCCTTTTTCAATATTTTTTTGCGACGAGTCACTTGTGGATCGCTGGATTGGTACTCTATCCCATGACCGACATCGGCGGGGGCATCTTCTCGTTGCTAGTTACCGGTGCTTTCCTGCGTTTTTGGCAGCCCTCCCACCCGATGTATTATGATACCCCCTCGCACCCCCCATCGGTCGGTCCCGCTAGCCAGGCAACTCCAAGGCCTTCTAACCAGCCCGCCCCTTCTCCCCATAAAAGCCACGAGGCCGAGGCGCAGTTTGCTCAATCGCTGCTGGGCCATACAGGACCGATGAAGCCTACGGCGGAGGAGCCGCCGCTGACGATGGGACGTGTGCTGTTGGCATGGACACCTTTTGCATTGATGAGCATTTTTTTGCTTCTCACGGGTTTTGTTCGCCAGATGGAACCAACGAACCTCAGCAAGCCGCCTATACTCATCCCGGGCACTTCCATTCAGACGAATTACCTCATCCCGGTGCCTTGGCTGCACGAACTCACCACCCGCGACCCTTACCTCAATCCCAAGGGCGAAACCGAACGCGCCTTGTACAACTTTGCTTGGCTCACTGCCCCTGGCTCGGCCGTGTTTGCCGCCGCTCTTGTCTCCATCATTTTGTTGCGAATGAATCTTCAACAGATTGGCAACGTAATTGCTCGTACCACATTTCAAATGCGGATCCCCATCCCGACCATCGCCTTTATGCTGGGCCTGAGCTATGTGACACGTTACGCCGGCATGGATGCGACACTAGGGTTGGCCTTCGCGGCAACGGGCCTGCTGTATCCATTCTTCGCGCCGATGCTAGGCTGGTTGGGGGTCTTTCTGACCGGTACCGACGCCGGCAGCAACGCCCTGTTCGGCTCGCTGCAACAGATCACCGCCAAACAACTCTACTTGAGCAATACGTTCCCGCAACTGTCGGAATTCCAGGCCCAGATACTCATCTGCACCTCCAATTCCACAGGCGGCGTCATGGGAAAAATGATCGACGCGCAAAGTATCGTCGTGGCTACAGCCGCGACAAACCAAATCGGCAAGGAGGCCGACATCTTCAAAGCGGTCATCTGGCACAGTATCATTCTCGGTTCGCTGGTTGGTCTTATCACCATGATCCAGGCATATGTGCAGCCGTTTACGCGGCTTGTACCCGTGCAGTAACCCGATGGGGTACGGATCGACGGAGCCCCCACTCGATCCGCCGTTTACTCCGGCCTTAGCCGTTGCGGTGGCTTTTCTCTTCGCGGGTAAGAAAGCCCCATCGCAACGCTTGGTCCTGCGTGTAATTCTTCCCCAGAGTCATCGCCGTTACTGCTTTGGCCATTTCATAGCCCAGATAAAATGCATGCGAGGGGTCGATTTGAGACTGCTGGAGCATGCGGCCAAACAAAACGAAAGGATCATCATGCTTTTCATATAGCTCACTACTCATGACGTGAATTAGACCATCCTCAGCGAACAGGCGGAAATTCTTGTCCTTGATCGAAGCGGCCAGTTCGGCCAAGGCTTCGGGGCCGTGCCGCCGAAGGTGGGGATCGCGCAGCACTACCAGGTTTGGCTCTAATCGCTTGGGCACCTGCCGCCGCCGGACCGCGAAATGCATTAAACGACGGGCTAGATCCAGTTCCTTCACACATGTACGTGCCCAAGGGATAACTTGAGTCGTGAGTACGCTTCGGATTCCTACTTCTTGACAAAAACCAGCTAGAAGAACGTTGATTCCCAAGGAATCAGCATCAGTTAATTCTGTTATATTGCCTACACCCATCAACATCTCGGCCTGAGGGTAACGTCGCCGTAGCTCTAAATAGCGTCCGAGTGAGGCAGCAAAGCCCAGGCCGATCGGTTCTAAGATGGGGTCCAGGCGGTAAGGAACGCTCTGACGTTCCAGCGAGGCGATGGTTGTTTCCACTCCCCCCAAAGTCGCAATCTCATCGGGCACAACAACGACCTCGACACCCCACTCCCCTGCACGATGGGCATTGCTGCCGTTGACGCTCAGTACCAGTTCGGCCCCGGCGCGGCAGGCAGCTGTGACTTCTTCCGGGTGAAAGCTGTCGATCGAGACGCGGAAGCCTTCGTCGCGTAAGGCCCGCACGGCATCGCCTACGCCGTTCCACGCTTCGCCTGGTTCGCAGCCAACATCGATCAGGTCGGCACCATCAGCCACGAGTGCTCGTGCCTGAGTCAACAAGTCTTGCCGGCTAAGCCGGGGCGCGTGATTAATTTCGGCCAGGATCTGAAGATCGTATGTCCCATAGCCGGCCCGGTGATCGGCGGTGGTGCGAAAGAACTCGGGCAAATCGCGTAAGTCATTCGGTCCGCGTTCCACTTGGGCAGTGGTGAGCTGTTGCAACTCGGATAAATCTCCCCGACACATGCCTGGGAGAATGATTCGTTCGACCCCCTCAGGAATCGTCAAATGCCGTGCAATCCAGTTGACCGATGCGAGGGCCACCACGCTGATCGGAAGCACGGCAACCTGAAATTGTAAACCGATACGCGGGGCGATGTCATCGAGCAGTCGACGCAACGCTGGCTCCGCCAGTCGGCCAGTGACAAAGAGGGTGGCCCCGCTCACTCGCGGCGATGCTCCTGGAACCATTTTTCCCAGGCTTCGGGCGAGGCATCGAAGGACTGCTTGGTAGTGGCTTTCAATGCGGCATGAGCAGCTTTGCGTACTTGTTCATTTGAATCACGCAAAAGCCTAATAAGTATGTTGATATGAGTTGTAATCTGTTTAGTACCCGAGGCCAAGGCGGCTGCCCGGCGGATCTCCGGTTCCTCGTCGAGCAGATAATCGGCTAGGGTGGTGTCTTTCATGCGGGTCAGCCGTGCCGTCAAGGCCTGACGGGCAGCGCGTTTGGCCTCGCCCTCCAAGCCATAGATCGCTGCGACCAACGCCTCCGTATAGGTCACCCCCTTGCTATCGCGCAATTTTTGGATGATCTCCCCTCGTCTCTCGGGACTTTTGGTCTTGACCAGATCAACAGCAAGATCGCGTGCTTCGCGTTCTTGAGGGGTGCGACTTGGCAACTCGAGTGCAACCCGATCTTCGGGTTGCCGGTTGGGCGGCTGTGGTTGTTCTCCCGGCTTGGCCTCTTTGCCCGGGCGCTCAATGCCCCCGGTTACTGGTGGATCTTTCACCCCTGGTCTCGCAAACTCTCCCCCGGCCTTCAAGCGGCGGTCTCCAGGGTCTTTCAGTCCGATGATCTTGTCCCCCAGATCCGCTGCTAAATTCGAACGTTTTAGAAACAACAAGGCAAAACAAGTATCGGCATGATACATGGCATATTCACCTGACCAGGTACCATCGGCTGCTTGATTGGCAAGCAGGATTTCCGCACCCCAGTTGTACCAATCCTTTTTGCCAATGGTCGCAAGATTTAGAGCCACACAGATGCGTTCCAGCGACCACAAGAAGTAATAGGATTTACCCCCAGCACTAGGCACCGCAGCCGGTTTAGGTCCTAAACCATCCCATCCTAATGGATTGCCGATATTCACGCCGAGCAATTGAAGACCGGCTTTCAAGCCAGCATCTTTGCTAACGTCGGCACTGTCACGCTTCTTCAACTCCGCATGAGAGCCTTGGCCGACGGCCAGAGCTAGTACTCCCGCGCAGGTCATTGTCGCTGTGGAGCCGCCCACTGCGGGGAAGCCCGGCGGAGCCGCCACATAGCCCCATCCACCATCGGCCGGGTTCTGGCTACGTCGGAAGTACTCATAAGCCCGCACAAGGGCCTGCTGGGTCGGCACTCCATAACGCCGTCCGGTCCACAAGGCCAACACGGCGAACTGGGTGTTGGAGTTGTCGCCTCCGCCGAAGGCCATGATTCCAGCGGGGCCGGGGGCCTGGAAATTGCGTTCGATAGCGCTCAGTTGGTCGCGGACGCTATCAGGCAAATCTTTAACGGTACGTTTACCGCGTTCAGGCAACTTTTTCAGGTCGCCGCCCGCCCGAAGCACACGAGAGCCATCCATCTCGCCTTGGATGCGCTTGATCTCGAGATCGCTTAAATTAGGCGTGTCGTAGCTCCAAGCTCCCCCTCGTTTCTGACCCGCCAACAGCCGGACGATCATTGACTCAATCAGCGGTGTATCGTTGGAGTAGCCAAGCCGATCGAGGAAAAGGATACTCAGAGAGAGGGAATAAACATGCGTGCTGGTTAATCCGTGTTTACGCACGTACTCGGCGGCTTTCTTCACGCTGGGATCGGTACGAGGCACGTCGCATTCCAACAGCGTTAGCCCGGCCAATGCCGTCGCCCCTAGGGTGGTGTTATGCCAAGAGCCGTCATCGTTTTGGGCGCGTTTCAGAGCAGCTACGCCCCGTTCTATCGCTGCGTTGACCGCCTTGCGATCGACAGCGCCAACTTGCCCGAACGACATGATCAACAGTCCCAGGAGTAACGCACGCATTAGCTCAGCCCTCCGTTTTCTTCATCCTAACTGCCGCGAGCCGTTCTCGCAACCAGTCCATCTCCCGGGCGATGCCCTCGGCTAACTCGGTCACCTGCAATTCAGGGGGTAGAACAGACCAGGCATAGGTTTCGACCTCGAAATGCTCGCATTCCTGAGGTTGGAGGGTATGCAACCAATCGAGGATAGGGCGTTGAAGGGCTTGCAACCGGCCAAATCGGTCCAGGTAGATTGGCACATGAAAATGAGTGCGATATTCCTCGCCAGGTGGATCAGCTAACGCCTGGGGCAAATCCTCGTAAAAGATCGGTTGGGTTACTCCGGCTCGCTTGACCAGGGTTTGATGCAAGTAGCGCGGCTCCGCAAAGCTCCGCAACTGCTCCATCGCTGCCGCCCGGTCCATTTCGGCCATCTCAGTTAAATTCAGCCCCACCGCCGAGGATACTTGGACTTTTCCGACCAGAACGCCAGCCCGTCGATAGGTATCCAAGACATCCGCTTGTTCTTCAAACATTACGGCCGCGTGGCAAACATCATGACAGACACGCAAGTAACGCCGGATGTGTTCTTCGTTGCCATTTACCAAGAGGTACTCCTGAAAAAACGCCACCACATCAGCGGCGGTATCAAGATAGCAGCCAGGTTCAGGTTCGAGATTTAGATGAATGAGCCGGCCGGTCTGTGCTTCCAGCAAGGATAATTCATCGGCCAGTTGACGTAAGTGTGCGGCCGCCTGACGAAGCTGCTGGGGTGTTGGCGAGCCCCAGGCAATCGGCAAGGTCGAGATGCTGCCGCTGAGGCCAGGCGGCAACACGCCGTGCAGAATCGTGATCAGATCGCGTGTGTAATCCAAACGAGCCGATTGCCACCAGGTCGGCAGATAGACCGCATGTTTGACTACGGGCTGATGAAAATCACCGTAGGGAAAGCCGTTAAAGGTGAAGGGAACCAACTGGCGCTGGGCAAGCCAATCGCGTAAAGCAGCGATCCGCCCCGGAGCCAGGCATTCGCGGGCCGCGTCGGCTGCCAACCACAGCCCGACCCCCATCGGCTGATTGGGAGCATAACGTGCTTGCACCGCTAGGGCATACCGCTCCAAGTTGGTCAGCGTTTGGGAGAGATCTGGGCCAGCATGCACATTTGTGCAATACGCAAGCACATTCATACCTTGTCCAATTCATCCCTTGCCCATCGAAGCCGATGCGGTACTGGTACCGGCCACCAGTCCATCTAGGGAAAACCGCCCTGGCCCAGTTAGAAAAATGGTTACAAACATCAACAAATATAACAAAGCCAATTCCTTCGAGGGGCCACCTGTTGACACGATTGGGTCGTTGGCATGCGCCACAAAAGCAGCAACAACCATAGTGACAATCAACGGAATCGCCGATAACCGAGTCAGAAAGCCGATCGCCACGAGTCCGGCAAAGATGGTTTCGTTAACCATCGCTGTGGCAAGGGCGTTAGCTTGACCCATGCCGAACGGATCGAGAAACCCTTTTTGCAAAATGGCGTCATAGTTTTGCCATTTACTCCAGCCGTGAATCATCATCAGAACACTAAAGCCGACTCGAAGGAGTAACAGGCCCAGATCCAATCCTAGGCCCAGCGGCCCTGCTAACAACGATTGCCACCAGGGCGACCCAATCGGCATTCCACCGGTCATGCGCGAGTTCCTCGATGGATGAGACAGAACGATGGTGGTATTCTACAGTGTGACCAGCCGACCGCCCAACACTCTGGCTGGAAGTCGGTGCCCCCATCAGACGGTTCGAGCGATTGCCCGAACAGAACGTGGAGAGCTTAGAAGCGCAGACCACGCAGAGAAGCTCTGGTTTTCGATTGGACTCCGTTGCTCTAGGTATCCTGATGCTACAGCACCACCCGGCTCGCCTTTTCTGATTTTTGGATTATGTTTCCATCCTTACCGACTCGATCGTTCGGCTCGCTTCCAGCTTCTATCAGTCATTCAGCGCATTTGGGGAGGTGCAGATGATGACACATTCGGAATGATGACACATTCGAAGGGTTGTTTATCGAGCAACCCTTCGCACGATGGGACTCTGAGCGTGGACTATTGAGGCGGTCGCATGGTCGGCAAGGCCCTCTGCGAATTGCGGAGCTAGTCCCACAAATCGCCCCCAACCTGCAAACCTGAGATGGACAGACCGGCCGGAGTGGCTGACCGACAACCGCCGGGGTAGTTGCAAAAGAAATTGCTAGTTCATTCCAGAAGGCGATGTTGCTCGAAGCAGCTATCCTTCCCTAGACTAGAGCCGTTTCGGAGTTGTGTAGGGTCTTGTTGACCGCAAGCCTAGTTTTCCCCGCACACAGAGCGTTACCTCAGTCTGGGTCTGACCAGTCTGGAAACCGCTCTAGGCATTTCGGCGGAACGGTATCCACCTGAGTTACTTCTCTTCAATCTCGGCCAAAGCTTTGAAGGGGGTGCCTTCAACATATTCGAGAAAAGCTCCGCCGCCCGTGCTGACGTGGGTCATCTGCTCGGCCAGGCCAAACTCCTCGACCGCTTCGGCCGTTTCACCACCGCCGACCACGGTGACGGCCTTGGCCTGAGCCAGTGCGTGGGCAATGCTGCGGGTGCCGTTGCTGTAGGGCTCGTCCTCGAATTTACCCATCGGACCATTCCAAACGACCGTGGCCGCTTGGGCGATTTCGACCCGATACAGAGCGATGGTTTTGGGACCAATGTCCACACCGGCCAAGCCATCGGGAATGGCACCATCTACAACCGTAGCAGAATCAAAGGCTTTGATGTCGGTTACAGCTAAATGATCTACAGGTAAGATGATCTTGTCTTTACCCAATTCGAGAATCTCTTGAGCCATCTGCACAGGTGTCTTCTGGCCCTCTTTGGCTTTCGTCTCGCAAAACGAGTTGCCGATGCTATGCCCTTGGGCCTTGAGGAACAAATAGGTCATGGCCCCGCCGATGAGAACTTTGTCCACTCGGGAGAGCAGACTCTTGATAAAGCCGACCTTGTCGCTGACTTTGGCCCCGCCCAGTAGTCCGAGCATCGGCCGCTGTGGCGTGCTGAGCAGGCCGTCGAGGATCTCCAGTTCCTTGGCCACCAATAGGCCGACGACGCGTGGTTTACCGGCCGCTTTGCAGGCAGCAGGCACGGCGACCATGCTGGCATCGGAGCGATGGCAAGTACCGAAGGCATCGTTGACGTAGATATCGGCCAAATTGGCGAGTTGCTGGGCGAAGGATGGATCCTTGGCCTTTTCGCCGGGGTGGAAGCGGAGGTTTTCAAGCAGTAGCACCTCGCCAGAGTTGAGCGAGGCGGCAGCTTGATGGACGGCTGGGCCGACCACCTCATCGAGTTTAGTGACGGACCGACCGAGTTTTTCACTAAGGCGGACAGCGACACGATCCATGCTAAGCCGAGCGTTTTTGCTGCGGAAATCGGCCGATTGTGGGTCGCCATCGGGCTGGCCGAGGTGACTCATAACGACTAAAGCGGCCCCACGATCGAGCAAGGCGCGAAGAGTGGGGACCGCACCGACGATACGGCGGTCGTTGGTAATGTTCCCGGCCTCATCCATGGGCACGTTGAAATCGACGCGGACCAGGACCCGTTTTCCGGTGAGGTCCGGCAGGTCGGCGATGGTTTTCTTCGGCATGGGGTCATCTCGGGAGGTTGAAGATGCATTTTTCACCACGAAGCATACCAAAAGCCCAATTATTTGGTAGTTTCTTTGGTGCGTTTCGTGGAGTTCATGGTGAAAGGGTTTGAAGTTATCCCTGTTTACTAATCATGTATTTGAGCAGATCCACGCAGCGGTTGGAGTAACCCCACTCGTTGTCGTACCAGCTGACGAGTTTGAAAAAGCGGTCATTGAGTTCTATGCCGCTGCCCGCGTCGAAGATGCTGGAGTGCGGATCGTGGATGAAATCGCTGCTCACCACTTCGTCGCTGGTGTAGGCCAGAATCCCTTTAAGATAGGTTTCGCTGGCATTTTTCATAGCAGTGCAAATATCTTTGTAGCTGGTGGACTTGGTGGTCTTAACCGTAAGGTCCACTACACTGACAGTGGGGGTGGGCACGCGGAAGGCCATGCCCGTGAGCTTGCCCTTAACCTCTGGGCAGACCAACGCCACCGCCTTAGCCGCCCCGGTCGTACTGGGAATGATGTTCTGCGCCGCAGCCCGGCCGCCCTTCCAGTCTTTACGCGACGGACCGTCCACGGTCTTTTGTGTGGCGGTATAGGCATGTACGGTGGTCATCAACCCTTCCTCGATGCCGAAACCCTCCTTGAGCAGTACATGGACAATCGGGGCCAGACAGTTGGTAGTGCAACTAGCATTACTGATGATGTGATGCGATGCTGGATCATACTTATCGTGATTGACACCCATGACAATCGTGATGTCTTCTCCCTTGGCCGGTGCGCTGATGATGACCTTCTTACACCCGGCTGCCAGGTGGCCCTTGGCTTTGTCGGCCTCGGTGAACAGGCCAGTCGATTCGATGACATAGTCGACGCCCAGGTCTTTCCAGGGCAGAGCATGCGGTCCTTCTTTGACGGCCAAACAACGGATCTTGTGTCCATTAACGATCAGGATATCGTCTTCGGTGGCCCCAGCGGAGCGTTCGGTACTGACAGTGCCTTGAAAGCGTCCCTGGACCGAGTCATATTTCACCAGATAGGCTAGGTTGTCGGCAGGGACCAGGTCGTTGACGGCGACGACATCCAGTTGCTTGCCCAGCAGCCCTTGTTCGACCAGAGCGCGGAACACCAGGCGACCGATGCGCCCAAAGCCATTGATTCCGACCTTCACCATTTCTTGTTCTCTCCTCCTCGATGGATGCCAGCCAACAGTAGCCGAACAATGGCCGTTCACGAATCCAGCATCTACGACATACAGTATGGCCCATGAGCCGCTTGGCGAGGGCGAAGAAGGGAAACAAAAAACCATGAGCAAGACAATTCGTGTAGCCGTCACTGGAGCGGCGGGACAAGTGGCCTATGGGTTGATCGGACGAATCGCTTCGGGAGAGGTGTTTGGCCCGGATGTCCGTATCATCTTGAAGCTGCTGGAGATCCCGCTGAATCCTGAACTGAAGGAGAAAGAGCCAACCCGGCGACAGCCAATCGAAGCATTGGAAGGGCTGGCGATGGAATTGGATGATTGTTCGTATCCCACCTTGCAGGAGATTGTCATCACCGACGATCCGCTCAAGGCGTTTGACGGCGTCAACTGGGCGCTGTTGGTCGGCTCGTTCCCGCGTAAGGCCGGGATGGAACGCAAAGATCTGCTGGAGATCAACGGCAAAATTTTCGTCGGCCAGGGCCGGGCTTTAGCGGCGCGGGCGGCCTCGGACGTGCGCGTCGTGGTGGTTGGTAACCCGTGCAACACCAACTGCTTCACCGCCTATCAGAACGGCAAGGACATCCCAGCCGAACGGTGGACGGCTTTGACCCGGCTGGACCACAACCGCGCTCGCACGCAGTTGGCTAAGAAAGCGGGCGTGCCCAATAATGCGGTCACCAAAGTGACCATCTGGGGCAACCATTCCTCGACCCAGTATCCCGATTTCACCAATGCTTTGATCGACGGCAAGCCGGCAACCGAGGTGATTGGGGATCGGGCCTGGCTGGAGAATACCTTTGTGCCAATGATTCAAACACGCGGGGCGGCAGTGATCGCGGCTCGTGGGTCGTCGTCGGCTTGGAGTGCGGCCAACGGTACCGTGGATCACATCAAGAGCCTGATTCAACCGACCCCGGCCGAGGACTGGACCAGCCTAGCGGTGGTATCCAAGGGGGAATACGGCGTCACGCCAGGGCTGGTGTTCAGTTACCCTTGCAAAACCGACGGCCAGGGCAACTACACGATTGTGGAGAACCTGCCGTTGGACGCCTTTGGCCAGGCCAAATTCCAGATCACGCACAACGAATTGCTGGAAGAGAAGGAAGCAGTCAAAGCTTTGATTGCCGGTTAAGTCTCCCCCGGTTGCTCAAGACAACGCCTGTTTGGGGGTAAGGTGTGTGACTAATCCATCACCGTTGAGTGCCGAACTGATAGACAAGCCGGCCTGTTTTTATTTGGGGCAGGAGTACGACCTCGACAGCCGACGGGTCAAGCCGGATCGGCCCGTGATGTATGAGGCCCGCTACCTGACCACCCATGGTGTTGTCGTTGGCATGACCGGCAGCGGCAAAACCGGCCTGAGCATCACGTTGCTCGAAGAGGCCGCCATCGACGGCATCCCGGCAGTGATCATCGACCCAAAGGGCGACCTGACCAATCTGCTATTGCAGTTCCCCGAACTGAGGCCCGCCGACTTCGCCGCCTGGCTGCATCCCGAAGAAGCGCGGCAAAAAAACCTGTCCATCGAACAATATGCTGCCCAGTTAGCCGACCGCTGGCGGCACGGCTTGCTGGAAAGTGGCCAGGAGCCGTCGCGGATACGCGAACTCTCCGCGGCGGTGGATTTTCGCGTTTACACGCCAGGCAGTGAGGCGGGCTTGTCGCTGTCGATTTTACGCAATTTTGCCGCTCCCAAAGGGCTACCACTGGAAGACCTCACGCACAAGGTCAACGCCACAGTGACCGCCTTGCTGGGATTGGGCGGTATCGAGGGCGACCCTGTCCAATCGCGTGAGCATGTCTTGCTGGCTCAAATCATTCTCGATGCCTGGATCAAAGGCCGTGACCTCGACCTGCTAACTCTAGTGCAAGAGATCCCCAAGCCGACCATCACGACGGTCGGAGCCTACAACCTTGAGACCTTCTTCCCGGCTAAGGACCGAGTGCGCTTCGCCTCGCAACTGAACAATGTTATTGCCTCTCCGATGTTTGCCATCTGGTCGCGTGGAGAGCCGCTCGATCTAAGCGCAATGCTCTACCGCAACGGACGACCGCAGCATCTCATCTTCAGCGTGGCGCACCTGGATGATCATCAGCGGATGTTCTTCGTCACGCTATTGTTAGAAGAAATGCTGGCCTGGACCCGTCGCCAGGCTGGCACTACCAATCTCCGCGCTCTGCTCTACTTTGATGAGGTCTTCGGCTATCTGCCGCCTCATCCAGGCAATCCGCCCAGCAAGACCCCGTTGATGACCCTGCTCAAACAAGCGCGAGCCTTCGGCGTAGGGGTGCTGCTAGCGACGCAAAACCCGGTCGATCTGGACTACAAAGCCCTCTCCAACGCTGGCACCTGGTTTGTGGGCAAACTGCAAACCGAACGCGATAAAGCTCGCTTGCTCGATGGCCTGGAAAGTGTTGCTGCCGAGTACGGCACGCTAACGGACCGCGGCTACCTAGAGCGGGTGATCTCGTCGCTGGGCAGCCGGGTCTTCCTGTTGCATAACATCAACACTAACAAGCCGATGCTGTTTCAAACACGCTGGGCGTTGACGTTTTTGCGCGGCCCGATGACCCGTGAAGAAATCGGTCGCATCGTCGCGCCGATGCGCGAACGCGACCGCTTGGGAGCCGTGACCGCTCGGGTGGCCTGCAACCATTGTGGAGCGGAACTACCGGCCGGTGTGGGCCGCAAGTGCCCCGCGTGTGGCAAAAATCCTTGGCAACCAAGCGACGCCGCCTTCGCCCCGGTAGCGCCGGTAGCCCAATTAGCCCAGCCTGCCACACCTAATGATTCTGCTCCCGCTGCCCCGACTAATCCGCTGAATAATCGGCAGCAACCGCCGGTGTTGCCAGCCGATGTCACCCAGTTTTACATTCCGGTGGCAGCTAGGCAACCCGGGCGACGATTGGAATATCAGGCTTTCGTGCTGGGCTGTGCTGAAGTAGTCTATGCTTACGATCGGCGAACGGGAGCGGAGCATCGCGAAACCATTCGGTTGTTAGCACATGCCCCGACGGTGGGCCATCCAGTGGGTTGGTTCGCAGCCTATCCGCTGTCGGTGGAGCCGAACGCTCGTCCCGAACCGGAGGCGAGGTGGGACAAAGTACCTGAAACGCTAGACACCGGACGCAAACTCAAAGCCTTGGAAAAGGCATTTGTAGAGTGGTTGGCCTCGACGCAAAAATTGTCACTCTGGGAGAACCGCGAACTGGGATTAATCAGTCGCCCCGGGGAAAGCGAAGCGGCCTTCCGCGCTCGCTGCCTTCAGGAGGCCAACGCCCTGTGTGCCCAGGCGATCCAACTCGAAGAGGTCAAATTCGGTCCTCGCATTGAAGCGGCCAAGAGTTTCGCTGGTAAAGGCCGCGAGGACAAAATCGCTAAGCTGGAAGGTGATCTCCAAGCCAAGCGAGACGAAATCCGCGAGAAATTCCGTCGCTCTCGCGACTCTGTGGTTGCCGTGCAACTCAAGCCGCGTAAGGCCGATATCCGTATCACCCATTTCGGGTTGGCCTGGACTCCGTTTTGGGTCTGAACGACTCGAGTACTCAGACGGGCAGTGTTCGCACTTGCAGCCCAAGCACCAGGTAGATCGCCCCGCTGAAAATCATCTCGATGCCGATAAACATACCTAAAATCACTAGCCCGGCTTCGGGCATCTGCAACAATATCACTACCCCGAGTAAGACACTCACAACCCCGTGACCCAACACCCAGCCCCACGCACGGAAGCGACTCGTCAGCGCGGCCGCTACCCGAAACAACCCGCCCACCAGCAAAAACGCCGTCAGCATCAGTGTGTAGACGATAGCCGCATCTCCCGGATGACGGATGCACAAGGTACCGGCGACCAGTTGCAAGACTCCGAGCAACAAAGTGATGAAGAACCCGCCCCAACCGCCGATGAAAAAGGCCCCGCCGACCGCTAAGACGCCTGCAAAAATCAACAAGATTCCAAAGACCCACATAAACGCTTTGGTCACCCACGGCGCGTAGACGATGGCAGCTAATCCCAACGCGATTAGCCCCAGTCCTAGTAGCACAAACCAATACCACGCGGCCTTGAGTTCCTGCAGGTCTTCGGTGATGGTGGGGGCCAGCCGACGCCGAGGGGGCAGGGCAGAAGGGGTAAGGTCGCTGCTCATCATCGAGTCTCCTGTGGGGCCAACAAGCAGGCTTGAAAATCGCCGTCTGTGTTGGTCTATGTCGCCGCAGGAACCTCCACAAGAGGGCGATCCGTACAGAACCCCCAGTGCGAGCATGGGCCTCATGCGTGGCTGGTTGCTCGCGTCTGAGGGGCTAAGGACGCTTGGGGGCATGTCTCCACGCCTAGGGCTGCTTCGTGCCGGTCGATGACGGCTTAGAGGAGCCGTTGCTCCCTACAGGCATCAAGAAGTTCATATTCTTGTCGCCCATGTTGGTCCAAAAGGTGCCTGGTCCCGATTGGAATAGCCGCAAACGCAACTCGGGATTCAACTCCCGGGCCATGGTGTAGCGTAGGTAGGCCTCGGGGTCTTTGCCAAAAACGTCCAGCTTCATCTTGTACAGGCCGGCCCGTGCGGTCTCCTCTAGTTCCTTAGCCTTGGCCTTGGCCTCGCCGGTGATCTTGATGCGTTGGCCATCCAGTTGCGCGATGCGAGCGCCATATTCGGCCCGAAGTTTTTCCAGTTGCGCACGAGTCAGTTCGCGGACGTTCTCTACCTCCCGTTCGATCACTGCCACCATGCGGTCCGTCTCGGCCAACACTTCTTGTTCGCGTTGTTTGATTTCTTGCTGGGCTTTGGCGACCTCGGCTTTGGTGATTTCTGTGAGAGTCAAGGCCTCGCTGGTGAGTTTGGCCTCGACGGCGATGCGTTCCTCGCGTTTCTGAGAGAGGAACGTATCGGGGATAATGATATTGCGAATAAAAGCCGAGCGAATGATCACGTTATCCTCTTTGCATACTTTATCCAACTCGGCTCGAAAGTCTTGCTGGAACTTCTCGCGTTTTTCCCCTTCGAGAAAGTCTTGCGCCCCGTAGTTGAACCCGCGATCCCGACAAATCTTGCGGGCATGCTGGTCGATGACGATCCGTTCTAGGTTGTTCAGTGTGCCAAACTTCGCTAGCCAGACCGGCCAATACTCCGCCTTCAACTCATATTCGATCGTACAATCCAGGCTGATGACATTGGCATCTTTAGCCGGGAAGGTGATTGCGGTGCTGCGTGAGGCAACCGGGTCATACTGATAGGTTTTCTGGTCGATGCCCACCTCGCAGGGGATTACTTCAAATTCTCGTGTGTTGACCGGATAAATACCCGGCTGCAAAATCTCATCCTTCAAGATCCCTTTTTCTTCTGGACCGTTGGCAAAGTTGGGATCAGTGCCATCCTTGCCCAGCAATCGGCGTTTGATGCCGACAAACCCGGGGTCGATGCGAGTCATCTTGACTTTTTCGATCTTGAATCCGTACGGGTTGAGGCGATACGAGCCAGGCATGAGAACCTCCCGACGAATGCCGGCTTCGTCGGGCTGAGTGGCCAGCACCCGGCCATCGCGCGGGGGGAGGCCATCCTGAGCGATGACGATACCGATCGTGTCTGAAGGGATCCTGACATTCTCATGCAGTTGGGATTCTTGAAGCACCGGCCAGACGAAATGCCAGCCTTCGCCACGGACGAGGCGTTGAATCCCCTTCTGTCCGGGGTCGGCCAAGCGTTGGCCCTCGGGCAATTCTCTGCCGCTTTTCTCGATGACCACAAGCATGTTGCCCGGCGGGACATAGCGGAAGAAGGTGTTCCAGGTCATGTAGACCAGCACCAGCAACCCCAGCGTCAAAGCGCCGACAAGCCACGCGATTCGTTTCCAGGGAGACCCTAACTCTCGGGAACGTGCATTTGTCATGAGTGTTCTCCTCGCTTGCATGCTTGAATCTATTTCTGGCTGGTGGAATCCATCGGACGCGGAGGGGCCAACACCCCACCGGCGCGGGGTAGGCTCATGTAACCGCTAAACAGCTTGGCAAAGTCGCTGCTGTCGCTGGCGAAAATCTCACTCAATGCCGGCGACATCCGCGTGATGACGTGATACTGGGCATATGCTTGCGGCGAGGGGAACCCTTCGATGCCAGTCTTCAGCCCCGCGACTTCGGCTGCATTGTCGGCCAGGATCACGTCAGCAGCGGCCCTACCCCGGGTCAAAGTGGCCTGAGCCAGGGACTTAGCTGCTTCCAAGGTCGCTTGAGCCGCTTGGAGTTCGGTCTTGAGTTTGGCCTCTTCGACCTCCAGGGATTGCTTCGCCTTGGTTTTTTCGACCTTCAGCTTGGCGGTGGCATCCACGGTGCGTTTTTCCTGTTGGGCGAGCAGTTCTTTGGCTTTTTGTTCCTGCTCGGTGCGGAATTTTTCGACGAGTTTTTTGTTGCGTTCGCGGGCCACCCGGGTTTGCTCCCGTTCGGCAATCTGCTCACCGAGTTTACGCAAGTCGTTATTCATCTCAAACTCCGCGATGGTGATAGACTCGATATCTACCCCTACCTTCTTACATAAGGGCGTAACTTTCTTCATCAGTTCATCTTGCAGCTTTTCACGTGGATTGACCGCATCGCTACCCTGCTGGCTGACATAGTCCCGGGCATCGTATTTGCTGCCCTCGATCCGCACATAGCCGCGAATCAACGGCAACACCACCTTGCTTAAAATCGGGTTCTTCTGCTGTTTCTCGATCGTGCCATCCTCTTGGGGTAAGCGGCCTTCGTCGCACAACAGCACGAACAATTCGGCTGCCATGCTGGGAATGACTTTGTAAGCCACCAGAACACGCGGTTGAATGGTGAAGCCGTCACGACTGGGGAAGTAAATGTCTCGAAATTCGACCGGATGGCTGCGAACGTCAACGATGGTGAGCGATTCGACGTAAGGGTTGATGTAGTAGGTAGCCGGGGGGACTGGCTTGGCTTGGACACCGCGGAAGCCCTCGGGGACGATGTAACTAGTGGCTTGGACCCCCAGGCTCTTGGGATCTTTGCCGTATTTCAAGGTGCGAACCCCGACCTGACTGGGACCGATCACGATGGCATCGACAAGTTCGTAATCATACTCATATGGGTTGATGCGATAAGTCTTCGGCAGCAACACCCCCGGCAAGATCCCGCGTTCGGGTTCTTCCTCGTCAGGGTCGTCCTCATTGAGTTTGAATTTGCCGCGCGCCAGGTATTCACCGGACCGTTTACGTTCTTCGGAGATTTCTTTGCCAGTCTTGCGAGTCAACACGGCCGCTTTGCCCTCGGGGACCACCAAAACCTTGTGCATCTCGTAGCGATACCACAGCGGGTTGAGGAAGTGCCGACCTTCGGCGAGGGTATTCCGTTGCACACCTTTGAAACTGCTGTCCGGGGCGATGATTTGCCCGTCTTCAAGGTTTTTGCCCCACAACTGAATCACGACGAGGAAATGCCCGGCCGGCACCTCGACTCGTTCGATGACCCAGTACCAAAATTGATACGCCCCAATCAGCCCGACCAGGATAAGGACAATGATCGAGCTTGTGAGATAGCGAGTCCACAGTTCCACAGGATGCCCCTTTGTTCAGTAGCCGAAAAATACACACTGGAGACTTCGTCCTCGCACGTTTCCCCTTCGGCCGCAAGCACAACGTTCTGGGTTGGTGGGAAGATCGCTCGTACCCGTGCCCGTCCAAACGCGAAAAGAAGCAAAATCTAAAGCCGAGGGGCGAAAGCAGAGGGCATAAGCGGACAAATAACTAAGATTAGTTGTCCCTAGAAGATTCCGGAAAAGAGCGACTTGAGTCGGTGAGGCTCTTGGTGTATAAGACACCAATCGCCTTTGAAGACTAATCTGAGTAACTCATGTCGGATTCCTCACTGCCGATTTATCTGCGGATTGCTCAACAACTCGAGACACAAATCCTCGCTGGTGTTTGGCCTCAGGGACGCCTTCCCAGTCTTCGCGCTCTGGCCCAACAGCATCAGGTTTCAGTCATCACCATGTCGCGGGCGGTGCAGGTATTGCGGGAGCGTGGCTATGTGCAACGTACCGATCATTCGGGTTGTTATCTCGGCTCTCCAGTCGAGAAACGTACATATGCTTTATGTATGCGAGTAACACCGGGACCCTGGCATCGCCAATCCGGCGAGGTGCTTCTGCGCGGCTTCCAGTTGCTGCAAGAACAGGGCGAGGCCCATTTCGTTCAGCCGTTTCGCTTAGATGCCGATCCGGTGCCGCAACTCCGCGAATGGCGGGACCAAATTCACGGCCTGTTCATGCTTCCCTCGAGGGTCTCGCCTGAATGGGCTGCCGAGGATGAACGCTTCTTGGCCGCTTGCAAAGAGGCCCAACTGCCCGTCGTCCTGTTGGAACGACGGCTTCGCGGTCGCTATCGCGATCAGGAGCATGATCTGGTCACGGTCGACGATTTCCACGGCGCGGTCTGTCTTACCCGTCATCTGCTGGAAACCGGGCGTCGCCGGATCGGCATGGTTGTCGGCGGTCTCACTAGCAGCCATGAGGCTCGGGAGGCCGGCTACTTGCACGCACTTCGCAATCTTTCACCAACCCCTATTGACCCTGTTGTGTTGTTCCTCGATCCCAGCGCCAACGGCAAGCAGGCCGATCGCTGGTTGGCCGATCAGGTCGAAGCGCACCAACTCGACGCGGTGTTCTGCTACATCGACCCAGTAGCCGTGGGGTTGATCGTTGAGTTGCTGTCGCGTGGCATTGTGGTGCCCCGTCAAGTGGCCGTGTGCGGCTTTGAGGATTTACCGATCGGCGATCTATTCACCCTGGGCGTTACGACGTATGCTTATCCCTCAGCCGATATGGCACGGATGGCCTTGTACCTGTTACAACTTCGCCAGAAGTTGCCTTCCCTCACGCCCATCACTGTTACCCTGCGAGGCCGTCTGATCATTCGGGAAAGCACGGGGATAGTCTCGTAGGTGGTCCCGGCCACCGTCTGTCTGGGAGAAGCGAGTATGCTGAGCTATGTAACGCAGTCTTCTCCGCTGGGTCTGCTCGGGTTGGCCGGTACAGACCAGGGCGTGAAAGCTGTCTTCATCGGCGAGGAAGAAGCAGCCATCGTGGAGGCCCTGACTCGTGACCTGGGACCACTGGTTAGCTGCTCGGAGGCCCGCATGAAATCTTGGGCCGAAGCCATCGCTGCTTCGTTAGATTCCGGTGCTCCCGTCGAGAATCTTGGCGGGCAGATCCCCCTCGATATCCAAGGCACGGCGTTTCAGTTAAGGGTCTGGCGGGCGTTGGGTTGCATTGCTGTGGGCCAAACGCGTAGCTACCGCGAGGTGGCTCAGTCGTTGGGCCAGCCGACGGGGGCACGAGCGGTTGCACGGGCTTGCGCCACCAATCCGCTCTCGGTGCTGATTCCGTGTCATCGAGTTATTCGCAGCCATGGCAAACTGGGAGGCTATCGCTGGGGGCTGGAACGCAAGCGTTGGCTGCTACAAGTGGAGCGACAACGCGGTCAGGCGGCTCGAGGGGCGGCCAGGGCGGTTGTTCTGCCCAAGGCACGCTCGTACGCTTGCCAAGTGTCGCGGGCACAGGCTTCCCAGGTGAACTGACGGGCTATTGCTGGCCCCCCCTGCCCTAGCTGCTTGTGCCAGTCGTCATCGGTGATGATGCGTTGCATCGCTTCTCGCCAGCCGGTCACATCCTCTGGTGCGATCAAATGCGCTTGACCGCTGGCCACTTCCACAACCGCTCCTGCGGTAGAGGCCAGCACTGCCCCTCCACAGGCGAACATCTCGATGATTGGCATACCAAACCCTTCGTAATATGTGGGAAAAACCAGCGCTCGGGCTGCATTGTACACAGCGGGCAACGCTGCTTCGGGCAGATAGCCCACGTGGACGATATGCTGATCGCGGCCTGTGGCTTGGAGAAAGTCGTAGATGTCCGCCGAGTTCCAGCCCCAGCCGCCCACCAGCACCAAGGGACACCGCTCGCGTATTGGGCGCGGCAGATCGATATAAGCTCGCAACAATGTACCGAGATTTTTACGCGGCTCCAAGGTGCCAACATGTAACAGATAACAGGGCGGCAACCCCAGCTGAGCCACTTGCGCACGAACCTGATGGGGGGGCAGCGGAGCAAATCCCGAACGCACCCCCATGTAGGCCCGGCTGACCCGTTCGGCCGGCACTCCTAACGCCTCGATCACCTCGCGACGTCCGAAATTGGCGATGGTCAGCACATGCACACAGCGGCGTAGTCCTTCGCGAAAGCGACGCTCGAAATCGCGAACGCGATCTGCCGGGTGCCACTGCGGATGCAACAAGACCGAAAGATCAAGCACCGTGGTGATGGTGGGCAACTCGCACGGCAGGGGAATAAAATTCGGCTCGTGATACAGATCGAAACCGCCTCGAGCCAGCACGCTAAATCGCTGCCGATAGACCCACAAGCCCACTTGTTTGGCGACATCGAGGATCCGGGCACGTAACGTCGCCCGCGCGGGGCCGGCTGCTATGTGTGTTGCTTGGGCTGGTGCCACCCAGTCGCGCAACCTGGACCAGCTCCCTTTGAGTTGCTTGGCCCAGTGGGGTTGAAAGCAGACAGCCTCATCACCCGGTTGGGCCACCAGCGGCAGCGTGCGAGCCAGTTCGGCAGTGTAGTGGCCGACGCCTGTACGCCTTCCAGCAGCAGCCAGGCCATTGATCAGCACCCGCATCGCATGGGTTCCCTGTGCAGGCAATAGGAAAAGACAAACGGCGAGGAGTCACCCGGCTAGCCGATCCCCGCCAGTGAACTAGACCCGGACCACGCTTCAGGCGGCCTTACGAATCATCTTCTGCTGCTTGGCCAAAGCCAGGTCGCTATCAACCATCATGTGAACCAGTTGCTCAAAGCTGACTTTCAGTTCCCAGCCCAGTTCTTTCTTGGCTTTGGTCGGATCAGATAACAGCAGATCTACTTCGGCCGGACGCATGAATTTCGGATCAATCACAACATACTTTTTCCAGTCCAGGCCAACACGATCAAAAGCAATCTCGACGAACTCTTGCACCGTATGGGTCTCGCCGGTTCCGACCACATAATCTTGGGGCTTGTCCTGCTGCAGCATGAGCCACATGGCGACGACATAATCACCGGCAAAACCCCAGTCGCGTTTGGCTTGGAGATTACCCAAGCGGAGTTCGGTTTCCAGACCCATCTTGATGCGGGCAACATGATAAGTAATTTTGCAACGGTTCCGCCGGATAACCCCTTCGTAGATAACCCGGACTACCGGCCAGAGATCTGGGCGCTGGGGCTGCGCAATCCCTGGCGCTACAGCTTCGACCGGGCCACCGCGTATTTTCT
>JBDNDE010000090.1:0-15308 GCA_046719305.1 Gemmataceae bacterium
AAGCCCGCCGGCGCGGAGCAGGACCAGCCGTCGGCAGAGCCACTCCACGTCCCAGCACCTCGCTATCGACAGCATCATCCGGACCGAGGATGCCATCGTTGTCATACACCACCATGCTTTCGATGAAATTCTTCAACTCGCGGACGTTGCCTGGCCAGGAGTACGCTGCCATCGCTCGCCGCACAGGCTCGGCGATGCTCGTGGCATTCTTCCCGTGTGTCTTGTTGGCCTCTTTCATGAAATGGGCTGCCAGCAATGGAATGTCCTCTCGACGTTCTCGCAAAGAGGGCAGGCGAATTGTCAGCACTTTGAGCCGCTGGTACAGGTCCATGCGGAACTCTTTGGCCGCGATCTTGGCCTCCAGGTCTTGATGAGTAGCAGCAATCAGACGCACGTTGATCTTAATGGCTTCGTTGCTCCCGATGCGTGTCACCTCGCGGTTGTCCAGAACCCGCAGGAGCTTGGCCTGGAGCTTGAACGGCATATCGCCAATCTCATCGAGAAAAACCGTGCCACCGTTGGCATACTCGAAGATTCCCTTGCGCTGGCGTTCGCCACCGGTGTAGGCTCCCGGTTCGTGACCGAACAGGTCGTCCTCGATGAGGTTTTCATTGGGAGCGGCGGTGTTCAGAGCCACGAAAGGCTTGGCCTTGCGAGCCGAGTTGTTGTGAATGGCTCGGGCAGCTAGATCCTTGCCGGTGCCGGTCTCACCCAGCAGCAATACGGTGGCATCTGTCTCCGCAGCACGGCGTAGCTTGGTGATCACTGCCTGAATGGCCGGGCTGTTGCCAATGACTCCCTCAAAGCCGAACTTCTCATTGAGTTGCCGTTTCAGTTCGCGGTTGTCCCGCGCTAGTTGCAAGCGATCGGCCGCCAACTGCACAATCGCCCGCAATTCATCGCGGTCAATCGGCTTCATGAGATAGTTGGAGGCACCGCGTTTGATGGCTTCGACGGCGGTTTTCACATCGCCGAAGCCGGTAATCATCACGACCTCGGCGTCAGGTAGTTCGGTGCGGGCCTTTTCGAGGATGGCCAAGCCGTCCAAGTCGTTCATTTTTAGATCGGTGAGGATGACATCCCAGCCGCCTTGCTCGATGCGGCGTGCCCCTTCGGTGCCGCTGGTAGCTACTGTGCAATCGTAGCCGACCCTCTGGAGGCTCTCAGCAACTGTTTCCGCATGAAAGCGGTCATCGTCGATCACCAAGACACGCAGGGCATCGGCAGCGGAGATCTTACTAGCCACGTTGGCGCACCTCACCAGGATCGTTCCGCCATTATATAAAGCACCGCGGCAGGGGTAAGAGCCACGACCAGATCGGCTCGAAGGAGGGAGTGGTCGGACGGCAGCAACCCTTCACGGGGCCGGAACTTCGATCCGCTTCAGCGATTCGGCGATGCGCTGTTTGGTCTCGCTATCGGCCAGGTTGGCAGCGCGACGCAACGCAGCGACTGCAGAATGAGCCGCAGGGCCAAGCTGTCCCAGAGCCACGGTCGCGGCCAGGCGTACATCTTCGTCGCTATCCTGGAGCGCCCTGGCTAACGCCTCACTGGCTCGACTGGCGGCTGGACCGATTTTGCCCAACGCGATGGCCGCACTGCGGCGAACATCGAGGTTGACATCATGCAGCAAGGCGATCAGCGGTTCGACTGCCTCGGCAGCTTGTAGCATCCCGAGGGTATCAGCCGCAGTTTGCCTCACCAACGGATGCTCATCTTTTAGACGGTTCACAAGGCGGGAAATCGCTGGTTTGGCCTCATGAACCTGCATAGCCAGGCTAGTGACAGCGGCTAGGCGAATCTCTGGGTCGGGATCGTCCAACATCGGTAAGAGATCGGCCACACTCGGCAGGGGGGGGCGAGACGAACGCTCCGGGGGAAGTTCTACCTCCAAAGGAGCAGCGACTCGACGGGCACAGCCGCTTGTAAGCAGTAGCAGCCCCAGAAAGGCAACGGACACGTAGGAAATGAATCGCATGATCAACCCCTCCTGTGCTCTCATTTTCACGCCGAGGCAGTCAAATCGCAAGGTGCCAAGCCGGAAAAATCGCAACCAAGCTTGGAGAGATCAGCACGATCAGCACAGATGGGGAAAATCCCCGGTTTTCCTCAAGGGGAAAAACCGGGGAGCGGGCAGCGGAGACGTTCGCTAGCTTAGTCCACAGGCGTTATCCAGCCGCGATGCACCTGTCCAGCTCGCAGAATGTAAAACTGCATCGTCGCAAAGCTATGGCGTTCCGGGTGCGTCAGCACATAGTTGATATTGTCCGGGGTGAGCATCTCCCACTGATGCAGCCCTACCAAAACATCCCCAATTTTCAGCCCCGCCTTGGCCGCTGGGCTATCCGGCCGTACTTCATTGATCAGCATGCCGCCGTTGAGCTTCGGATGCGACCGAATCACTTCGCTATGGGCTGCCAAGGGGGTGACTCGCACTCCTAAACTACGCCAAATGGTGCCGGCAATACCACCCGTCAAGATGGTGGGCGAACTGGTCTTGGGGGCGGCTTCGAGGACCAGTTGAGTCCGGCGGTCGGCTCCATCGCGGCGCACGACCAAATCGAATTTGGTGCCGGCTGGGGCATCGATCAAGGCACGATGCACATCAAGCGAACTGGACACTGGCTGATCGCCGATTCGGGTCACCACATCGCCCGGCTTCACCCCAAGCTTTTCGCCCCCTGACTCTACGCGTTCCACGATCACCTGGCGCGAGGTAGCCTTGTCGGTCACTTCGTCACGCACCACGAGCGGCAGCGGGGCAAGACCCTCCCGTGTTCGGCTCAACATCACCCCAGCCATGGTGATCATTTGATCGACAGGGATGGCAAAGCCGATTCCTTGGGCACCGGCGCGAATGGCCACATTCACCCCCACCAGTTCGCCGTCCATGTTGAACAGCGGACCACCGGAGTTCCCCGGATTGATGGCCGCATCGGTTTGAATGAGCGACTTGTACTTGACCTCGCGATTGAGGGTGACATCGCGGCCGACGGCACTGACGATTCCCACTGTGACCGTGTGATCGTAGCCGAAGGCGTTGCCAATGGCGATGGTGGTTTCGCCGACCTGCAGATCTTTGGCGGTGCCCAGGCGGACAGTGGGGAGTGGTTTGGAGGGGGTGACCTTGAGTAGGGCCAGATCGGTTTCGACATCCCGAGCCAGAACGCGTGCGTTGAGCGTGGTACCATCGGCTAAGCGAACACGTAAGGCAGAGACATCTTCAACGACGTGTTGATTGGTGATAATGTAGCCGCGTGGGTCGATCACAATGCCGCTGCCCATGCCGTTGACCCGGCTGGTCGAAGCGACTCCCCCCAGTTCCTCAGAAGACAACGCCTTGACACTACGTTCGGAGTGGATGTTGACGACGGCATCCTTGACCCGTTTGACGACATCCACCACCGGGGTGGAACGCAAGCTCCAAGCGCGAGCCGATCGCTCAGGCGTGGTTGCCAGGTGCTCGGACGCAGCCGCGGGGCGTGTTGAAGCCGGCTCTAGAGGAGCTAAGGGTACAGCAGCCGGCTGAGCGAACAGGACCGCCGGAGCCAGGGCGACGGTTGCCCAAATCAGAGTTTGGGCCAGGATAGCAAGCGGGTAGCGTGGCACTCTCATGACGCCTCTCGTACGCGACGTTGCGGGTCCATTTGCACCGTTTTAGGCGGGCAGGTCTCCACCGCGAACGATGGTCCTTACCGACAATTGCTATCGGTTGGCCCCTTGCTCGACCCCGATGACGAAAATCGTCTGCCGACCGTTTGACATCCATGTTCGTTCCGTTCGTGCGGCCGGCTCCAGGCGTACGGAATAGAATGGTTGTAACAGGAGGGGCCTATGAGTCGCAAAGCCCAGATTCTAGCCATGCTGGCCGATGAGCCGGACAACAGTTTTCTGCGTTATGGCTTGGCCATGGAGTACGTCTCGGCGGGCCAAACCGAGCTAGCCCTGGCCACCTTTCGCGAATTGCTCCAGCGCGATCCGGACTATGTGCCGGCTTATCTGCAAGCGGGACAACTGCTCGCGCGAATGGGACGCGAGTCGGAGGCTCGCGACCTCCTGGTACAAGGAATCCAAGTCGCCCAACGAGTCGGCAATAGCCATGCTGCCAGCGAAATGAGCAGCCTGCTAGCAACCCTCGCGTAGGACATGTGAGCTACCTTGCCGATCTGACCCCATCTATTTGGCCGCATCTATTTGGCGAATGCTCCACGGCTTGCTTGATGTGTTTGAAGGAATACTGCTCTTGAGAGAGTCACCGTTCCTCCACCAGGTATTCATCAGGTGGGACTAGTACAGGTCGAGCAAGTGCCTGAGGGAGGTTTACCAAAGTGACGGCTGTGCGGGCTGTAAGGGGTGCGGGGTTGAAGGCTCTGCGTCTTGTTGTGTGGTTTCCGCAGGGCATAGCGATTGCTGAACCGATTCCAGAGAGCAGCGAAGCACCGAGTAGGAGACTCGGAGTGATTTCTGGAGGAAGCAAGATGCGACGTCTTCTTACGAGTGGGCTGACTCTGCTGGCCCTGCAAGGCATGGCGACTGTGGCTTCGGCTCAAGGCTACTATCCGGGCTACCCCATTTACCCGCCTCAAATGGTATATCCCTCGCAGCTAGCTTACCCGCCGCTGCAGATGATGCCCCCAGCCATGTACAACCCGGCCATGTATCCGTTGCCCAATCAGACAAACACTGCGCGGACCAAGACCGAGCGTCCGCCTGAAGGGATTCTGCCAACGCTGATCAAGTTGGCAAGCAACAAGACAACAGCGCCGGCGAACACCCCATCGACGCCGAACCCGACTACGGGGGAGGTGATCACCCATTCGACGGTTCAAAAGCTGCCGGCAGTGCCGTTGTCTCTGCCTGAAACGCCGAAGATCGAGAGCAAGCCGGTCGTCAAGGAGAGCATTAACCCCAGCACGCCGCCGCCGGCCGCCCCAGAGCACAGCAACCCCAGCGCGCTGCCGCCGGCCAGCTCGTCCAGTCCGACCGGGTCGCGGCTCTCCTCAACAGTCGTGCCCTGTGACGACTGCGCTTCGGCAGCGGAAAAGCCGTGGCTGATCTACGGCTTGGCGGGGGTGAGCGTTCTCCGCTCGAACATCAGCGAACGCCAAGCGTTTGGCTTGGTCCATTCGTCGACTATCGTCAACGGGACCGTGCAGACGACCAATTTGCTGCAGAGTGAAAACTTCAGCCCCGGCATTGAAGTGACGCCTCTCATCATCGTCGGGGCGATGAACAAGGACGGCTTGGGAGTGCGTAGCCGCTTTTGGTACTTCCAGGAAGAGGACGAACGGCTCACCGCCAACACCGATCGAGCCGGCAACGTGGCGGTGGTGTCAGCCCTGAATGCGCCGTTTCAGGTGATTTCGTCGGCCTCGCGGGGGGGAACCGTGCCGCCGCCCACGGGAGGAGGAGCGCTGGCTTTGGGTATCGGCACCGATGCCATCCAAGCCACGCACCACTTCCGCGCCTGGGTGATCGACCTCGAAGCAACACGCTACCTAGAGTCTGGCCCGTGGTCACTGATTGCAGGTAGCGGCCTGCGTTACGCGCGACTGGAGCAAGACTACGGTTTCTTGCGGATGAATGCCGGCACCAATGGAATTATCACCTTTGACACCGATAGCGAATACCTCAACGCGCGACACAAATTTGAGGGCGTCGGCCCGACCCTGTCCGCCGAACTTTGGCGTGATCTGGGCTTCGCTGGTCTGAGCATCTACAGCGGCGCACGCGGCTCGCTACTCATCGGTCGGCACAGCTTCCGCAACGAACTGCATTCGCGGACGGTAGCCTCGGCCATCGGTGGCACCTTCGACAGCAGCGAGTTGACCGTTGGCACCAGCGGCAGCACGCGAATGGTGCCGGTGGGCGAATTAGAAATCGGTGCCCAGTACACCCGTCAGCTTGGCTCGGCGGTCTTTATCGCCCGGGCTGGGTTCCAAGCCCAGACCTGGTTTGATGCCGGCAACCTTAGCAGTACCAACAACAACATCGACTTCTACGGCGGAAATTTTCTGCTCGGGTTGCAATACTAAGTAATTCAACTTCGAGAGAAAGCGAGAGAAAGGAAACCAGGCGAGTCATCCGAAGGGGTGGCTCGCCTGCTTAAATTTACCGAGAGTACCTGGTTTACTTAATCCGAATAATCGTTCCAATTGCTAAGCCGGGCAAAGCAATTTGAATCGAGCAAAGCGGCAAGATCGGTCGATCTCATCTTCTGGAGAGAACAAATCCTTTTCAGCGGGAGCGGATGATGGGTATTTGGGGGCGATTTGCAGCTTTGGGGATGATCGGCCTGGCGAGCGGCTGCTTCACCTTGCCGCCCCGTGAACCGGTTCCGCTTCCCACTGAAATGCAGGCTGCCCAACTGATACCGCAGATCGCTAAGAATCGCGTTCATGCGGTCCTCATTAGTGGTCTGCTTGACCCGATCGCTCTCCAGGGCATGCGCGAGGAATTGATCGACCTCGGCTTCATCAAAACAACCCACGCCCTTGCTCTCGTCGGCAGCCAATCGACCTTGGAGAAACTCCTGGCCGAGATTCGACATAAGGAGCCAGACGCTCGTTTTGTCTTTGTCGGGCACGGAAGCGGCGTCGGCCTAGCCGCTGAGTTGGCTACGAAGTTTCAGGCGGCAGGCGCGGCGGTGGATGTCTTCGTGGCGTTGAATCCCGGGAAGACCGTGCCGGCGTTTTCGGGCAAGACGATCTGCCTGAGTACCGATGGTAAACAGATTTACGGAGCGGAGAATCTCAAGTTGATTGACTCGACCCACGGAGTGGCCCGCGACCCTAGTACGCTGCTGCTCGTCGTGCGGGAACTGGTAGCCAGTGCCAGTCTGGTCCAGATTCCGCTCGTGGCTCCGCTGGCCCCCTCGGACAATCCTGGTCTGCTGCCGGAATTGCCCCAACCACGTTCTATGCCCAGTGAATGGGATTTCATCCGACCGGATCATACCCCTGCAGCGATTCCCAGCGATAAGCCGATTCTGCAAGCGGGCTACATACCAGGCAAATAAACCGATTCACGCACGTTGCGCAGCCTCTTCACGTCCCGCTGGCTGGCAAAAACGGCCCAGTGACCTCGGTTGCCGGCACCCCCCAGGCACGCTGTGCCGCCAGCAGCGATTGGCGAAAACCGGCTGGCTCTGGCACCGCCGACAAGGTCAGCCGCACTTGGCCTTGGCGATCGACGAGTTGGAGCGTCGCGGAGAGAAAAAAGCGGTCGATGCGGTTTTCGTCCAGGCGGACCTCGGCGAGCTCGCTTAGGGGCATCTCGCACAGCGTATACGGTCGCCAGCCCCGCCTTATTAACAGGCGGCGGTTGGTGATCGTGTAGCGTTGGCAGCCCCAAAACGGGGCAAACTTCAGTAGCCACAGCGGGGCGAGGATCAGCAGGCCCAACGGAGCCAACACCCCTGATTGCACTAGGGCCGCGCCCAGCCTCGCCAGCGGAGGACAGACCCCATCGGTCGCACGATAGACTTCTCTTATGCGTCGTTCCGGTAGCTTTTCAACGGTACTCGATTGGCTCACGGCCGCGGTCCTGACATCTCGAATCACTTCGCCGGGGGGGGACAGCAGCCATTATACCAATTGACCGACTCAACGGCCCATCAGATACGCTTGCAGATCGCGGCCAATTAACTCGGCCCGGCTGCGCCACTCGGGGCTGACTAAACCACTCAGGGGCCGCATCACTAGGGTGATGGTGAGCTTGGCGGTGTTCTCGGGATCGAGCCGTTCCAGATGTAATTCAATATCGGTGCCGCTGTTGGTCTTCAGCGAGGCAGCGGAACTGTTGCCGAAGCTGCCCAGCCAGCCCGACAGCCCGCTGGACTTCTTCTCCTGAAGGCGTACCTTGATCATGCCCGGCACGCTCTCGATCACTTCGCCGCCCAGATCGTAGATGAAGCCCTTGACTTTCACTAGAGCCAACGCTTCGGGCATGGTGGCTTCGACAGTTTGGCGCACTGCGGAGCGATCTCCCGTGCGGGGGTCAGGTCGGCCAGCTGTCAGAGCTGGTTTCAGTCCAGATGAGTTGCTGGACACAGAGGCCGGCCGAGCCACACTTAGCCGCTTACCCAAGGCACGCTCGTAGGCTTCGGCCAACTCCCAGGCGGTAGCCGGCCGCTTCTCGGGATACTTCTCTAGACAGGAACGCACTAAGGCCTCAATGGCCGGTGGGATGTCGGTGATGCCCAATTCGGCAAAGGTGGGCGGCGGTTCATGTGCGTGGGCCAGCATGAGCTTTTCCACTCCCGAATGAACGAATGGCCGTCGCCCCGCGAGCATCTCGAAAAGGATGACGCCCACGGAATAGAGATCGCCACGCCCGTCCAGATCGTTGCCACGGACCATTTCCGGCGAGATGTATTCTGGGGTGCCCGAGGCGGCCGGCAAGCTCATGTCGACGATCTCGTCGGGCGAGATGTAGAGCATGTTGGACATCTTGGCCAGGCCGAAATCCATCAGTTTGACGGTTTCCTGTGGCGTGTTGGGGTGTAGGATCATGATGTTGCCTGGCTTGAGGTCGCGATGCACCACGCCGGCCTGATGGCAGTAATGTAACACATCGCACAGCTGCACCAAGATACGGCCGGCTCGCTCCAAGCTGAAGCGTTGCCCCTCGGGCATTAGCCCCGCCAGATCTATGCCGCGCAGATACTCCATGATCAAGATCGGCCCACGCAGATCGCGGGGAATCGCATCATAGGTCGCTACTGCGTTAGGATGCTGGAGCCGGGTCATGATGTGGATTTCACGACGGAAATGCTCCACCGGTTTGGTCTGGTTGCGTAGCGGCTCCTTGAGCACCTTGACGACCACATCCCGATCCGGATTGGACTGGCGGGCCAGATAAATCTTGCTCATCCCGCCCTCATCAATCTGGCGGGTGACCTTGTACTTGCCGAGCAAAACTTGACCCAGCATATGCACTACTCCCAGGCAGAAAAACGCCCTATGCAAACTCTAGTTCGCAATCGGCCGGTGTGCCAGTTTTGCCACATAACCCGGCCAGATTCTTTTCTTGCCAACGCTCGCTTTAGAGTTGCGGAATTGTCACCCGTTCCCCGCCCTTCATCGCTGACTCATGAGCGCATATGCCCACCATAGTCCAGTTGGCACTCGTGGCCGCATCGGGAAACGCCGGCCGCTCGCCTAGCACGGCCATGAGGAAGTTGTGGGCCAAATGCGGATGCGAGCCACCGTGGCCGCCGCCTTGAACAAAGCTCAAGTGCGTGGCGTCGTGAATGGCTCCAGTAAACTTGCGGATTGGCTCAGGCAGTCGGCCGGCAAAGTCCGGCACCTTGACCCGGCGGGGAATCTGATGCTCGGGCAGGCCGCGCATATGCAGCACGGGATCTTCGCCCTCGACCTGTTGCCACTCGAAGCTGACATTCGAGCCGGTCACGTCGAAGCTCTCGCGATACTGCCGGGCCGTGTCAAACAGACTGCGGGTCACCTCAGCCACCACATCCCAACCGCGAATCTTGAAAGTGGCCGTCTCGATGGCAAACGGACTATTATACTTGGGGATCAACTCTTCGCGAATGCGTCCGCTACCGTGGCAGACCACACTCTCGGCATGAGCCAACTGTCCCTTGGCCGGATCGCTCAGAATCGCCAGGCACGGACTGACACAGTGGGTCGCATACCACATCGGCGGTAGCCCAGGCCAGTAGCCCGGCCAACCGTCCATGTCTTGTTGATGGCTGCCACGCAAAAACTGGATGCGTCCCAGCACGCCGCGATCATACAGATCTTTGACAAACAGGTACTCCCGGCTGTAAACTACTGTTTCCATCATCATGTACACTTTGCCCGTCTGCCGCTGCAACGCGACGATCTGGCGGCACTCGTCGATCGAGACCCCCATCGGCACAGTGCAAGCCACATGCTTGCCCGCCTTGAGCGCCGCGATCGCCTGAGGCGCGTGGTCGGCGATGGGTGAGTTGATGTGAACCGCGTCGATGTCTGGGTCTTGGAGCAACTCGGCGTAATCGGTGTAGCGCTTGGCGATGCCAAACTGCTCGCCACAGCGGTCCAGTTCAGCCCGATTGCGCCGACAAATGGCCGCCATCTCGGCTTGCGGGTGGGCCTGATAGATGGGGATGAATTCGGCCCCGAAGCCCAGACCAACGATTGCGACGCGTACCTTGCGTTGTGCCATACGAGGAACCTCTCAAATGCCTGCGAGGAAAGACCAAACGACATGCTTTCCAGGCTAGGCGTCGCGTCGGCCGCTGGCAATTGGCTGGCGTGGGTTGTAGATTAACAACAGACTACAACCGGATCCGACGCCTCCTTGCGAGGAGACTTTTGGCATGCTGTGGACGGCTATTTTGGTACTGGCTTGGACCGCTGCACCTGAAGGCTTACCCGAAGCTCAGGCCCGCGCCTACGAGGCTATTTGTCCCAACGACAAGGAGTTGCCCTGGCGACAAATCGGTTGGCGGGCCGACTTGATGGCTGCCGTCTCTATTGCTAAGCAGGAGAAACGCCCGTTGCTGTTGTGGGTAGCGGGCGACCCGCCTCTGGAACGCTGCTGAGGCTTCGGGGCTGGACTCCGTGCGGGTCCTTTGTCCGATTCTGGGATCATCCGCCAGATTCGCCGCAATTTCGTACCGGTGGCTTTGAACCTGTATGAGATACGCGAGGCTAAGGGGCCAGCTGGCGACTTTTTCCGCGCGGTGAAGAAGCAGGCTCCCGAGTTGTACCAGGGGCTTTACTTGGTTACCCCCGAGGGTAAATTGCTGGCCGCTCACGGCAAAATGGAGGACAGCGTGGAAAAGTGGACCACTGCTGTCCGCGCTACCCTCGATCAGGCGCTGAAGATCACCGGACCGCTGCCTGCCCGCCCCGATGCGGGTGGCGACCCCCCCGGCTTACGCGGCAAAGGGTTTGACCCGGATGGCGGAAGCATCTGGGCTGTGTACACCCGGCCCATGGTGTTGGGGCTAGATCGACGCGGCCTGGGCGATCACGCCATCGACAGCATTCACTTTACCGCTGCGGACTGGAAGGCAATGGCCCCACCGCGCGACGCTGGGGTTGGCACCCGTTGGAGCCTACCTCAGACCACCGCTCGCAAGCTGCACAAAGCGCTCTCGCCTAATAGCGACGCCAACACCCTGGCCCGCCCCGACGAGGTCACCGACGCCACCTTCACCTTCCGTATCACCCGCCTACGCGATGGATTGGCCACCGTTCGTATCGACGGTCACCTTGCCGGCATCCACACTTGGCAATTCGAGCCTAACAAGGGCAAGAAAATTCGTGCGGCGGTTGGCTTTCTGGGCGTCGGTCAGGTCGAGGTCAGGAGCGGCCGATGGCGTACACTCACGCTAGTCGGCGAGGGATTATATAGTCACTTTCCGCCCTACGAGGAGCCGAGCAAATACGGCGCGGTCATTGAATGGCACTGCAACTAAGCGGCTGACTCAGCCGGCAGACCGAGGGAAGCTGGAAAGCGGTAGCGGGTCGATGCTGTCGTCACCTACTAAGTTTTTTCTAATAAGCCAACACACGATGGCACCGAACAACGCACGATGGCACCGAACCCCGCGATCCTGTTTGTCATTTGTAAGGTTTGTAAGGGGAAGCCAGAGGCCGGTTCCCAACCCGGCGGGCTTGTCAGTTGGCCCCGATTCGCTATCATGGTATCTTTCGCAGGTGTTTAGTGAAGACGGAGTGGGCCCTATGGGTAGCAAGTGCGATGTGTGTGGCAAAAAGCCGGTTCGAGGCAACCAGATCACGACGCGCGGCAAGGCGAAATATCTAGGCGGTGTGGGCCAAAAGCCGACCGGTATCAGCAAGCGATGGTTCCGTCCCAATTTGCAACGCCTTCAGTGTCAGGTGGGCGGTTCGGTGCAGACACTAACGGTGTGCGTGCAGTGTATCCGCAGCGGGCGAATCCAGCGCCCCGTCAAACGCAAAGCGTTTACCATGCCTACCGCGGTCTGACACCGTGGCCCAGTTGGACTGTACCGGCGTAGCCAAGCTAGCACGGCTGGCTCGTCTCGATCTGAACGCGGCCGAGTTGAACATGCTGGCGCCGCAACTCGACGCTATTGTTGCCTACGAAAGCCGTCTAAGCGAACTGGATCTAGCGAGGGTGGAGCCGTTGGCTCACCCATTGGATGCAGTCAACCATCTCCGCGACGACCACTTGCTTCCCTCCTTGCCGCTGCCTGAGGCACTGGCCAACGCCCCGCAGCAGCGCGACGGCCTGTTCGCGGTGCCACCGACCCTGGAGTGACTGCACTGGAGTAACTGCCGTGGCATTGCCCGCTTTGCCTTCTGTGCCGGTTTTGCCCACTCTTTCTGCGATGCATGCCGCCTTGATCCAGGGGCAAGCCAAAGCTAGCGATTGGCTGGCTAGCTCGCTGGCAGCTATTCAACACCATGACTCTCACTTGCACGCCTTTTTACATGTGGCCGAACAAGCTGCCCGCGCCGCTGCAGCCCAAGTGGATGAGACCCCGCCGCCCTCGCTGGGGCCCTTGGCAGGCGTTCCTGTTGCCATTAAGGACAATCTCGTCACTCACGACATGCCTACCACATGTGCCAGCCGCATCTTGGAGGGCTATCGTTCGCCTTTCGATGCTACCGCCGTCGAACGGTTGCGTCAGGCCGGTGCCGTGATCGTTGGCAAAACCAACCTCGATGAATTCGGCATGGGCTCTTCGACGGAGAATAGTGCCTTTGGCCCAACGCGCAATCCTCATGCGCCCGATCGCGTGCCCGGCGGTTCCTCCGGAGGCAGCGCCGCCGCCGTCGCCGCTGGCATGGTGCCGCTCGCCCTGGGCAGCGATACCGGTGGCAGCGTGCGTCAACCCGCCGCCCTATGTGGCATCGTCGGCTTCAAGCCGTCGTATGGCCGTGTCTCACGCTACGGTTTAATCGCATACGGCAGTTCGCTGGACACCGTGGGCATCCTGGCTCGTTGCGTTGCTGACATAGCCCGAGTACTGAGCGTGATCGCTGGCCCCGATCCGCGCGATGGGACTTGCCTGACCGTCCCCACCGAGGCATACGAAGCGGCCCTGGAGCGACCGTTGGCCGGCGTCAAGCTGGGCGTGCCACGCGAATACTTTGCTGAAGGACTCGATGCCGAGGTCGCTGCCGCCGTTCGCGAAGCCTTAGCCGCCTATCAGCGTCAAGGGGCCACCCTTGTGGAGGTATCCTTGCCGCACACACCCTATGCCCTGGCAGTGTACTACCTGATCGCCACAGCCGAGGCCTCAAGCAACTTGGCCCGTTTCGACGGCGTGCAGTATGGCCAGCGTGCCGCGGCAGCGAACTTGACCGAATTGTACGAACGCTCGCGCGGGGCCGGCTTTGGTCCCGAGGTCAAACGGCGGATCATGCTGGGCACCCATGCGCTTTCCAGCGGTTACCGCGATGCGTATTATCAAACGGCTCTTAAGGCCCGACGATGCATCCAGCAAGATTATCTCGAAGCGTTCCGAGTCTGCGATGTCTTGGTTGGTCCCACCTCGCCGACAACTGCCTTCCGCCTCGGCGAGCGACTCGACGATCCGCTTGCGATGTACCTGGCCGACATTTACACCATTGGGGCCAATCTGGCAGGAGTGCCCGCGCTCTCGTTGCCGTGTGGTCGCAGCGCTGAGGGGTTACCGATCGGCCTACAGCTACAAGCGCCGCTTTTGGGCGAACTCAAGCTTTTGCAGATTGCCCGGCAGATGGAGCAGGCGTTAGCAAACGTCACGGACGCGTCGTCGCCACCGCATTAGCATTAGCCGCCGCCCCCTGGACTGCCGCCTTTGACCCATTTGCGGTCGCAACCGTCCAACGCCCCGCCCTTGGGCAGCCACAGCACCACTTCTTCGATCTTTTGGGCTAGCTCGAAGTCTTTGTCGCTGATGCCCCCTACACTGTGGGTTTGCAACTTCACCCACAACTTGGCGTAGGTCACCGCCAAGTCCGCGTGGTGATCGGCCGCCTCGCACAAGTAGCCGACCGCGTTGACCAGCATGAGCGTGACCGGCCAACCTTCGGTGTTAAACTTGCGTTTCAACCAGCCGCCCTCGATGTACCAGCCGTTCAGACCCAGTTCGGCAATCCGAGCGGTGGCTTCCTCCGGCGTGTAGACTTTTAGGTTCGGCTTAGCAGCGCTCATTTCTTCAACTCCCGAAAGATGGCTTTCACGGCGTTGGGCTGGCCATTAGTCAGCACTTTAGCGAAGCCCTTGGCATGCTCGCACTCGCCGATATGCGTGCGGTCTTTGCCATCCAGGATATACAGCGTGACGTAATAGCTGCGGCGTTCGTCCAGTTTGGCTTTGCCGCCCAGGCTAAACTCCTTGACGGTGTCGGTGCCCTGGCTGTGTGCGAAATTCTTCTCCTCGTAAATGTCCACTTGATCAGCCGCCTTGTCGGCAATCAGCGGATCATACTTGAACAGACGCACTTCGAGAGTGCGGCCTTTGAAGGAATGAGCTGTTTTGGGTACGACGATCTTAACCTTGAGTTCGGCGGTAGGTTCTTTTTTGTCGTCGGCCGATAAGACGCCAACGAGCAGGAGCATTGCGAGAAAGACCATGAGACGCATGAAGGATACCTCCGTGAATAAGTGGGAATCATTGTAGGGGAGTTGGGGTTGTGTGGCATCCTTGAAATGTGGCAGGCTAAGTGAATCCGACCCCACTGGAGAAGGACTCATGCGTTGGCTCCTGATCGCACTATTGGCTTGGACGAGTGTCGGGTGCAACTCGCGCGATGGCGACCTGCTAGCACAAGCGGGGCACAAGGCGGCCCTAAAGCTCGGTCTGACGCGCGGCCCCTCGACGAACACGCTCACTGGCACTCTGCGGGGCGCGTTGGGCGAGACCAGCTTAGCCGCCCGAGTCGAAACCCGTCTACGCTGGGATCGCTTTCTGGCCAATCAGGCTATCGAAGTGATGCAGAGCGGCACGGCCACCGTGACGCTCAAGGGGCAGCTGCCTGAGGAAGGGATGCGTGTTCGGGCGGTAGAGATTGCCCGAGCCACCTTGGGCGTTGACCGAGTTGTTGATGAGTTGCAAGTCGGTCAATCGCCCTCGTCTTGAGCCTTTTTCTTTCCGTGATTTTCCCCCCGGTTGAGTGTCGATCTGACTGCTGTGCAAATAGGCGTTCGTGGCTGGTCACGGCTGGGGGGAAGTGCGGTATGGATAGCATGCGGCTGATGACGGGTTCTGGGGATTCACCATTGGCCCCGTGTTCGCGTTGCGGAGCGGTGGGCTGTCCCTGGGATCGAATCGGTACGCAAGTGGTATGCCCCGACTGTCAAGAACAACTCGTGTTG
>JBDNDE010000091.1:0-15297 GCA_046719305.1 Gemmataceae bacterium
ACCCCGCTAAGGGCCAAAAGCCCGGAGAGCGTGGCCTGACCAAACCGAGTCAGACCAAGCGAGGCTACCGCCCGGGTCGCAAAACCGCCCGCCGCCGAAGCAAAGGGGGCTAATCAAGCAATCCTATCGTCACCTTAATTCGGCACATGTTCGTAAGTACGCATACCGCGATACAACCCGAACCCCCAAACGGCTAAGAGGCCTGTAGGGCAGATCCGGCTCCTGATGTTCGGCGTAGCATGTCTGCTGGGATGATGGCTCGTGTAGCTCTCCTGGACAAACAGGATCCAGTGCCTGGGACGAAAGAGTCATACAAAGCTGTTCAAACCAAACAAGCCAGCGGCACCGTCCGTGGTCCGCTGGCTTGCTGGTCAGAAAAGAGTTAAATCAGTTCGCGTCGCGCTTCTCTTCCGCCAAGGTACGAATCCGCTCAGCTAGCAAGGCGACATCGAATGGCTTCTTAAACGCTTCACTGTAGCCGTACTCCGTGAGGTTTTCTGGATTCGGCTCGTCCTCGCTGGCCAGGGCGATGATCAGCGTGTCCTTGTAAGCCTCGTTGCGTCGCAAGGTTTGACTGATGGCCAAGGCTTCGCTACGGCCCATCGCGTGGTCGATGATGATGCTGTCGGGGTGGAAGCTGCTGGCTTTGGTGCCGGCCTCGAAACCGCTGTGAGCGATTTCATATTTGTAATCGTCATCCTCGGGAAGCAGTTCCTTCAGGCGTTCGATGAACAGCGGTTCGGCTCCGACGATGAGAACCTTGTGCCAGCATTCTTCTTCGAGAGAACCCAGTGGAATATGGTTTTCCTTCATGAAGCGGATCAATTGCTCGCGCGGGATTCGTCGATCCTGGCTGCCCGGGATGCGATAGCCACGCAATTTTCCGGTGTCGAACCATTTGCTGACCGTGCGGGGGGCGACATGACAGATCTTGGCCACCTGTCCGGTAGTGAACACTTTTTTGGTCATCGTTGGCACTCCATTCCAAGCATGGGGGGGCCGGCCCGCACCGACGCAGGTGTGCAGGGGGGCAACACCTCGCGAACCGGAGCAGCGCGGGGGCAATCGACAGCGGCACGTCCCAATCGCGCGGGGCGGGCCGGCCTGAGGGTTTGGTGTCATGGACCCAACGCAACACCGGCAAACATAAGCCAGGTCACGCCAGGGCTGGGGGGTTCGGTTCGTTCAACCGCCTCGGCTAGAGGAGATAATCGACATCCGCGCTTTCCCGGTTGAGGAATTACCCCTCAGCTTGGGGAGGTTCTGTCGATTGGCCTTCCTACGCCTCTCTCGCCTCTTGCCCGTGTTCGCCTTGCCGCTACATCCTGCGCACGTTTCCCCAATTTTCTCTTTGAAGCGGATGATCCGAAGAGTTTCAGAGGTGCTTGATCAGCGATTCAACCGTCTCGCTCTTATTGTAGTCCCTTGGACAAGTGGGCTTGACACGCTTTTTCCGCTCGTGCCACGGGTGCCGGCTCGCCGCTCTGGCTAGAAGAATTCCGCTGCCTACACTACCTGCTAAAGGGAGCTTGTTCATGCGCGGCGTTATCAACACTCTGCTTAGCATCGCCACTCTGGTCGGTTTCATCTTTGCCGCCGTTACTGCCAACTGGGGGGCGGCGATTGTTTTGGTTGCCGGGGTAATCGGCCTAGCGATCGTTTTCAATACCTCGTGGACCTGGTGGTTTGGCTACCGCCGGCACCTGTTGCAGCATCTTCGGTTTGATCCGGCACGCGGGGCCGTGGTCAGTGTCGATCTGTTAGCCGGCGAGCGACCGAATGTGCAAGCGGCCCTGGATTATCTGCAGGCTGACGCCCAGACGCGTGGGCCGTTTGGAGTCGAGCGGGCCGATCGATACTCACGTTGGCCGCGCAATCAGCTACAACATCTGCTCACTACCGATATGATTACCACAGCTATTGAATATGAACAGGTGCCGATCAGCCTAGGCGAGACGCTGGATTGTGTCAACAATGCCCTCTATCTGCTCTACTTAGATGAGGAGCCCGTCGCGGTGCTAGTCACCCGCCGACTAGAGGTGCTAGCCAAGACCAAAACGCAGGCCCGGAATTTTCTTCGCTATCTGGAACGGATTGCCACCGAACGCAGCCCGTATCGGGGCCAGGTGCTGTCTGTGGAGAGTCACGACCGCAAGACGGGCGACTACAGCTTGTCGTTTCATACGGTGCGGGGCGTGTCACGCCATGCGCTGGTCTTGCCGGACGGCGTACTAAACATCGTCAAACGCAACGTTTTGAGCGTGTTTCGCCAAATGGAGGCCATGGCCCGTGCCGGGCGTGGCACCCGGCATGGGGTGATGCTGCACGGTCCGCCGGGCACAGGCAAAACCTTGGCCACCCGTTACTTGATCGGGACGCTCTCGGGAGTGAGTGTTGTCTTGATTACGGGCAAGCTATATCCGCACTTACGAATGGCGTGTAAATTGGCCGAGCGACTCGCACCTAGTCTAGTGATTCTCGAAGATGTGGATCTGGTGGCAGCGGATCGAACCAAGAATCGTCAAGCCCCCTTGCTCCATGAACTCATGGATGCAATGGACGGCATCTCACCGCAGAGCCGCTGCGTCTTTCTGTTAACGACCAATCGGCCCGAGGTGTTAGAGCCAGCCTTGGCAGCCCGACCGGGGCGGGTCGATCAGGCCATCTATTTTCCGCTGCCCGATCGGGAGTGTCGCCGTCGACTGTTCGAGCTTTACCGCCAGGGGTTGGAAGCTTCGCCGAGTTCCTGGGACCGTTACCTGGACCGCACCGAAGGAGCCAGCCCGGCGTTCATCAAGGAATGGTTCCGGCGGGCGACGTTGCTGGCGTTGGAAAGAGGGGCAACGGGGGAGCCGTTGCCCGTGCGAGAAAGCGACCTGGACGACGCACTGGACGAACTGACGCGGACCGGCGGCCCGCTGACGCGGCGATTCCTCGGCTTTCCCGAGCCAGTGCCGGCCTCCCTGGCGATTACGCACTACGCCGAGTCAGCGAGCGGCAAGGCGGACGTCTGCTAGGGCAGGTGCGATGGTTCGGTCCCAGACGGCAGGATAGGCGGAGAAGGTGAGGCGATCACTGCTGAATCAGCTGCCAGGCCGATCAGTTCCGGCTTGACGCGTGCCAGGAACCGCACCAGTGCCCCGACGATCACCGCTTCCAGGACGGCCAAGGGCAGATGCACGAGCAGCAGGCCCGAGACGAAGACACCCCATTTTTCCACTCCATCCAAGACGAGTACTAGCCCCGTCAGGCTCAGGGTTCCCAACCCGCCGACTAAACCGGCCAAGGCACCAGCAGAGAAGCGGGGCGGCAGATCGACGGCCAAGCTCGCCAGCGTGAGGATTCCCAGCACGGCCCAGACCCACCCTTGCCGAAGCGGCTCTAGGGACTGGGGCGTCACTTCCAGGCGACCCGCTGCATTCCAGCGCCACAACTCGCCCCAGGGGGTGGTGGCCAAAGCGCAGAGGGCCACAGCAAAAACCAAGCTAACAAGGAAAGTGCCCAGAGCGACAAGCAGCCGGCGGACCAACGACGAGCGGCAATCCCGTAGCAACGCAAAGAGCAACCCACAAGCCAAAGCCGGGATCGCCTCGGTGCAGGCATTGACGCCAATGGCCAAGATGCCGCCGTGGTTCAGCAGCAGTGCTTGGAGAGTGATGCCCAAGAGGACGGCCAACGGAGCGCGGAAACCGAGCAAGACACCGACAAGACCAGTTAACAAGAGGTGAACACTCGTTGGACCAATTTTGACATGGATGGACGAGGCCACAAAAAAGGCAGCCGCTAGTAAAGCAATCCGGGGGATCTCCTCTGCCTGGAGACGCAACGAGGCCAGGCTTGCCAACCCCACCGCCATCACGAAGCCCAGCAGCAAAAAAGGCCAACTCAGTACGCCATCAGAAATATGAACGGCCCACAAAACTAAACAGCTCACGTATCTGCCTCAGGTTGCTTTCGTATTACTCCTCCACGATTCGTCTTACGAACCCGCGGCCGTTTCGTCAGGATCACGGCAACTGCACGAAGGGCGTATTGCTAGTATCACTAGTACCACGGCAAATGAGCCAGGTAGCAACTACCGTAGATTTGCGTGCGATCCAGGGCATGCATCTCGGTCGCACGCGGATCGTACCGCAGCAGCGTCCCCAGCGGCACACGACGGCCGTGGTAGGTCACGCACAGGTCATCGAGATAGGTCACCTTCAGCCCTGCACTACGGTACAGCACCCGCGCCCCTGGCGCAGCAGTAGCTAGTATCGCCGACCACTCCGCCGCCAAGGACTCGCGATGCTTCCAGGCCATCCAATCCATGTGATCTAAAAGAATGTAACGATCAAATACCATCGAGTCTTGCCGTTGCAGAAGATACTCAGTGATGGACCCTGTGAACAGATGTAGCCGATCAAGCAGGCCTGATCGTAACCGTTCGATATTGGCCGGCTTGAGATATTCCGGGCAACAGCTAGGCGTGTACTGTCCCGTGAGCGAGACACGCCAGAAATAGTTGTCGCGCAGGGGCAAACGGGTCAACGCTCCCTCTAGGCACCATCGGCTAAAAGCGGCCGTTCCGCCGGGAAACTGAGTGACAATCTCTTGTCGCTGCGGCCAGGGCACGCCCAAAAGTAGATAGGGAGCGTGCTGATTCAGTGACCACTCTAGGGCCGGTGTCCATAACCGGGCGGCAATTTCGGCCTCATAGATTGACTTCTGCTCTGTCACATCGGAGGCTTCCACCAGGCGAGCGATCGCCGGTCCCAGGCCGCGCGCCTCGGCATAACAACGCACCAGCCAGTTAAACAGGCCGTTGGTGCCGTGCCAGTAGAACGAGGGCCGTGGCCCCCGGCCAGAAAACCACCTCCGATGCCGCAACCAGTAACGATAGGCCGCCGGCGACAGCCGAGCGCCACACGCCCGCAGCAGCCGGTCCGCCTGCGGACTGCAGCCGTGGCCAAACAGGGCCAGGAAATCCTCGGTGTCCAAGCAGAGCAGCGCAGCGGCCTTGAGTTCCAAGAGGTAATTTTGCCGGGGGTTCAGGTCCACCGCGTGAACCTCGCCCGCACCGGCCAGCAAATAATCCAACGCGTTGCAGCCGGCTGAGGTGATGACCAGCACGCGATGCGAGGGCTGCAAATCCAACAAAGCGCGATCGCAGGCCGGGTCTTCCCAGCAAGCGTTATAGATCAAATGGTGCTCATGTATGTAGCGAAAGCTCACTAGACGCAGCCAATCCCACATAGCGGCCTCCACTTCTGCGTCAATATGTCAGTGCCAACGCTCCCAGGCTCAGCCCCGCACCGGTGCCACACAACAAAATGCGGTCGCCTCGGCGGATACGTCCCACTTCCACCGCTTCGCTCAACGCGATGGGAATGCTTGCCGCTATGCAGTTGCCCCGTGTCGTCAGATTGGTCACGATCTGTTCTCGATGCAGACCGCAACGGCTGATGAGCAACTCCACCCCCGGTGCCGATGCCTGATGGGGCACGACAGCATCAACTTCGTGAGGCTGCCAGCCCAGTTCGGTAAAGACGCGATCGAGGAACGGCGGAATCAGTTTCAAAGCCATCTTGAATACAGCCGGACCGTTCATGTGAAAAAGATTCATTTCCGCAGTGGTTTGGGGATCATTGGGGTGATGATTCGTACCGCCGCCTAGAAAACAGGTGAGGTCGGCCCCGCTCGGATAGGTGGCAAACCAGGCCCCGTGGATGCCCGAGCCGCTGCCAGTCTGTTGTTGAAGCACTGCGGCAGCGGCCCCATCACCGATCAAGACGTAACTTTCCGGTTCACGAGGATTGAGACTGAAACGGCTTTTTTCGCTGGAAAACAGTAGGGCGGCACCGTCGGGAATCGTCGTCAGCCACTGTGCTGCGACCTGCAAGCCGACGAGAAAACTCAAGCAAGTGGCATCAACATCAAAGGCAAACGCACGTCCCTCGGGTAACTGCAAACGCCGTTGCAACAACGCCGCTGTACAGGGGATGAACTGGTGACGCCCCGTGCTAGCGGCGAGGATAAGGCGGAGATCTTCGCCGCGACACCTAGCGCGATTCAAGGCTTGTTTGGCCGCGGGTTCGGCCAGATCCAGCACGCTGGCCTGGGTTGCGCGTCGTCGTTCCCGAATGCCGGTGCGTTGCTCGATCCAACCGGCGGGCAAGCCGAGTTCGGCCTCCAAGGTGGGGTTGGCGACCACCTCCTCGGGTAGCGAATGGGCCAACCCCGCAATCGTCAATGGCAGCATGACGAACACTCCTGCGAACGTCAACATCCTGCAAGGCACGCCGACGGCTGGAGTGTCACGCGTCTGATTGGCAAGATAAACAAAGTGGTAGTTTAGTGGCTGGCGAAGAAGTCCATCGCCGCCGCAAGGGCGAATGATGGATCGCTCGGGGAATCTTTTCAAAGATCGCTCCGAACCAGCGGAACCCGGCAGGTATCATCTCCTAATACAACGGTTAACTAAATTTTACCAACTTCAATCAAGAAAAGAGCTTACATCACCCGATGCCGAGAGTATCATACTTGTGTCGAGTGGTCTTTCCCTTACGTTTGCGGAGAAGCTTTCATGACTCAGTGCAATCAACACAACCAACACCCCCACGTTCATACCAATGCCTGCGGCCACACCCGCATCGAGCATGACGGCCACGTTGATTTCCTTCACGACGGCCACCTGCACCATGCCCACGATGGCCACTATGATGAACATGTGATTGCGGTGTCGGCGGTGAATCCGGTGGCGTGCGCTCCGGTGGCTTGCAGCTGCGACCACGCGGGCTGTGGGCACGAACAGGTACCGCACGGTGACCACTACGACTATTTGGTCGATGGGCGGCTGCACCACCGGCATGGCGACCATTGCGACGATCATGGTCCGGTGAAGGTGCTTTAATGCAATGAACGGTCATTGCCGGACGGATTGCTGGCAGCTTGCAGGTGAGATTTTGCTCTGGGCCGGGATGCGGCGTAAAACATCACGAGGATCGATCTTCGATCACCGATACGGCTTGCATCCCTCCCCCGGGCTACGTTGACTTAGTCGGCCTGGCGGGCGCTCTGAAAAAGGCAGTGCAATCAGTCCTGCGTCTCTGGCCAGCCCCCTGGGATCTCACGTTGCTCTTCCATTGCTGCTCGTAAGGTGTTACGCGGCGGCTCCTTTGTGAATTCCTACCATGACGGCCAGATCGTCTGACGGTTGGTCCATTTTCGACAAAGTGTATTGCAGGGGCCTGAGCCTGCGGCTCGTACTGAATTATTGGCCGCCTGGGAGAGTATCAGCTGTGAAACGGCGATGCGAACCACCGGTGGCTCGGGCCAACCGAGCAAACGCGCCCTGGCTCCGCGGGCCACGTCGTAATTCGACGATGTGCAACGTCGCACCTCGGTTGCGCTTGAGGATAGCTAGCTCGTCGGCCGGCTGTAAATCGTCCTCGTCGGTCAGCCACACAACGGCATCGGGTTGGAATACCAGGGCCATCTCCAACCCGGCTAGGTGATGCGTTGGTCCCTCGGCTGTGACAGCTTGTAGGGCGGTGACAGCGCGATCAATTGTGGTTGGGTTAGCCGTATGCAGACGAGCGGGCAACGGCCCTAATAGGGGAACGGCAAAGCGTTGATAGAGAATGACCTGAAAGTGGGACTCGGGCGGTAGATGTCTTAAGCCATCGGCTAGTTCGCGGCGTGCCACATCAAGATAACCGTGTAAAGCCATGCTGATGCTGCGATCAAGGACAAAAACGACTCGCTTGGCCGTGAGGGCCACTCGGGCCAAGCCCTGCACGCCGACCATTTTGGGAAACCCATTCGACGGGCCGGGAGCGGGAGCCAGGGCGAGTGATTCCGCAGGGTGGCACAGGGGAGCTTGCCTCAGCCGAGGCCGATAATCCACGGGTAAAAGTTCGTCCTCGCGGCGAGGCAGACGTGGGTCCGTTGGGGCGACTGGAGCCACCGGTACCGCTTCCAAACGGACAGTAGCGGTCCGGGGGAGGGGTCCTTGCGTCGTAAAACTAGAATCCACGGCCAAGCCCCTGCCGGCGAGGAAAGCTACCAGCCCCAGGGGCAGATGCAAGCCAACCGCGATAACCAACGCTAATCCAGCTGATCGCTTCATGCCACGGGACATACCCGCCTGACAAGGCAAAGGCAAGAGCAACCCCAGACGCGCAGGCGATCCATCGCTCGAAAGTGCCTGCAAAGCTAGCTTTCAGACTCCCTGCTTGGGCGGCTGCTCCAGCGAGCGATCGGCCTGGACGCGGCGATGCAACTCCTCGATCGTCCCCGGGATACGCGTCAAGGCCCGCTGCAATCGCTCGAAAGGCGAGCCGCCCGTCGTCGGCCAGGCTGCTAACCACTCGGCTAATGGTTGGGATAGATGTTGCCGGAGAATGCTGGCCTGTCGCTGGCGGGTAGCCTCGCGTTCGCTATCGACCACTTGTTGGCCGAGGAACTCGACGAGCTTGTGGGTGAGGGTAGCAACCAGCGGCACCAGCACAAGATCCCAGACATTAAGGCCGCCAGCCATCAGAGTACCGCCGATGGCGGCCGCATCGAGGGCAAATTTCGTCGCGCGCAGGCTATTGAGGGCAACGGGGTTTTGTTGCAACCTCTCGTAGATGTTGCGGGCGGTGCGTTCGACCTCCAGGGTGAGATTAGCTTGATAGTCGCGATAAGCCGCCGCAAACCGTTGCTCCAGCTGAGCCTCGAGTCCTTGATCGCTGTAGCCCTGACTCAGATGGCCCCATAGTGGATGTTCCTTCCCCCGACGCAGCACCTCTTTGCGTAGCTCCGCTGACCAAGCAGCCAAGGCATCGCGAAGAATCGGCTCCTCGGGACGATGGGGCGTTTCGGGCCGGTTCATAGACTGGCTGATCCAGTTGCCCAGCAGGCGAAACGGGGTGCGAACGAGGTATAAGGTTCCCGAGATCACCTGGCCGATGCCCGGCAACTCCAATAAAGTCATCAAACGAACAAGCGCCTCATCAAAGCCGCGATACTTTTCGCTGGCTAGATATTCACGAATGTAACGTGCATTGAATTCTTCATGACCGCATCGAACTAAATGGTGCCAAGTCTCTAACGCTTGCACATCGGCACGCGCGACATCGAGCAAGGCTTTGCTTTGGTTTTTGAGATATAGCGAAGCCCCAAGAATCGTGCGGCGGCGGGCCGTCTGGGGCGGCTGACCCAGGACCGCAACCTGATTCAGCAGGGGAATGCGATACTTCGCTGCGGCCCGTACTGGGTCCGCGCGTTGCTCCGGTGTGAGAAAGGGGATCGCATGTACACTCACCACCCCGCGTCCCAAGCCGTCGGGCAACGCCTCCAGCACCGCGGTACGGAAATGTGCTAGCAGTTGCTCGGCGATCTCCTCACGCATTTTGACCAGCACGCAGATGACCGGCTTGCCACTGCGCAGAAGCAGCGAGAGAAACTGGGTGGGAATCTCATCGTTGTAACGCTCGTCAGAGGCCACATAGACAATCACATCGGCCAGGGCAGCGGCTTCGATCAAACGGGAGGTGTAAGCCTGGGCGGCCCAGGTGGTCATATCCGGGCAGTCCCAGACGATCCACTCCTTGAGCAGCGTAAAGGTATCAGGCTCGACACCTACTCGGCGCACCTGATACACATCTTGATCTAACGAAGAAGACGCGGGCTGCGGCAAACGCACCAACGGCCCAAGGAACCCGAGGTGGTTGGCCCACACCAACGGACCCGGGATAGCCGTAAACGCGATGGGATGGCGGGTGAAGCCGGCCTGGGGGTTGGCCTCGCTGGCCACCGAACCGGAGAGGATGTTGGCAACGGTAGACTTGCCTGCGCCTGCTCCGCCGACCACCACCACATGTAGCGGCAGAGGCTCCTGGCCGTCGAGTGTCGGACCGATGACATTTCGAGCCAGGGCAGCGGCCAGGCGTATCCGTGCCGCGGCGGGTCCATCGCCTGTCTGGGTAGCGTGCTGCTCTAGATAGCCTAGATCATCGGCCACCTGCGAAATCAATGCGCGTGTCGAAAGAGTGTCCATACGCTTGCTTTCCCTCAATGAATTGTTGGCATTTGTAGGGAAAAGTAGCGATAGAATCATCGCTCGGACGACCAAGCCAGAAATATCGCCATCTCCCCTGAGCGAGCCTTGCTAGGGATGCCTTCACCGACTGGGATTCGTACCCTAAGCGATGATTTCTTCCAACTGACCTTCGGCGGAAGCACATGGTTATGGCTGGGGCGACCTTTCTTGCGATCGATCTTGGGGCCGAAAGCGGCCGGGGTATTCTGGGCCAGTTCGATGGCCGACGCCTGAGTTTGGAGGAGGCCAATCGCTTTCCCAACGGTGGGGTGCGGACGTTGGAGAGCCTCCATTGGGACGTGTTGCATCTCTATGCTTCGATGCGAGATACACTACGGGCGGCGGCGAGCAAGGCCAGCGATTTGCGTGGAGTGGGCATCGATACCTGGGGGGTCGATTTCGCCCTGCTTGGCCGCGACGGCAGTCTGCTGGGGAATCCGCGACACTACCGCGACCCGTACACGCAAGCCTACCCAGAACAAGCGTTTGCCACGGTATCTCGTGAACAGATCTTTGCGCGAACCGGCATTCAGTTCATGCGCTTCAATAGTCTGTATCAACTGCTAGCTCTGCGGGATGCTGGCTCCTCGATTTTAGAGGCGGCTCGGCATCTCCTCATGATTCCCGATCTTTTTCATTATTTTCTCACGGGTATAAAAGTCAACGAACTGACTGATGCCAGCACGTCTCAAATGCTGGATCCCTCCACCCGCACCTGGGCCACGGATCTTGTGGCGGCTTTTGGACTTAACACGCAACTACTTGGCACGATCGTGTCCCCTGGCACCGTGCTGGGTCCGTTGCGTTCTGAAGTGGCCCAAGATACCGGCATCGCACCGATTCCCGTGATCGCCACCGCGACCCACGACACCGCTGCTGCCGTGGCGGCTGTACCCGCTACGGGTAACGATTGGGCCTACATTAGTAGCGGGACTTGGTCGCTGATGGGGGTCGAACTCGATTCGCCGCGTACTGGTCCCGATGCCCTGGCGGCCAACTTCACCAACGAGATCGGTTTCGGCGGGACGGTGCGGTTCCTCAAAAATGTGATGGGGTTGTGGCTGGTGCAGGAGTGTCGACGTGCCTACGAGCGAATGGGCACGGTGCGGACGTATGATCAACTGGTTCAGGAAGCAGATCAAGCTGCCCCCTTTGGATCGATTGTCAATCCCGACGATACCTCGTTTCTCCTACCGGCTAGCATGCCCCAAGCCTTGGCCGACTTCTGCCGGAAGACGGGGCAAGCGGCCCCTGAGGGGATCGGGGCCACGGTGCGTTGCGCTCTGGAGAGTTTGGCCCTGCGTTATCGCTGGGTTCTGGAACGCCTAGAACAGCTGACCGGACGCACTCTGCGTACCATCCACGTGGTCGGAGGCGGCTGCCAAAACGAACTGCTGAATCAACTGACGGCTGATTGTTGTGGTCGGCCCGTGGTTGCAGGTCCCGTCGAGGCGACAGCGGCGGGTAACATCCTGATCCAGGCGGTCGGTGTGGGGTTGCTCGGCTCGCTAGAACAAGGGCGCGAGGTCATTCGGCAATCGTTTGGTGTAAAACGCTATGAGCCACGAGTCGACCAGCAAGAGCGCTGGGCGAGTCACTACGCCCGGTTTTTACGGTTAGTGAACTGAACAGAGAGGAAGCATCCCAATGCAGCCGCTCGTTGGCATCCTCATGGGATCGAAATCCGACTGGGAAACGATGGCACACGCCTCAGAAATGCTTACATCTTTGGGAATAGCACATGAGGTGCGCGTTGTCTCCGCTCATCGGACCCCCCAACTACTCATGGACTATGCCGCCACGGCGGCCCAACGCGGGTTACGCGTGATTATTGCCGGCGCAGGCGGAGCGGCTCACCTGCCCGGGATGGCCGCCAGCCGCACACTGCTTCCGGTGTTGGGAGTGCCAGTGCTATCGCACGCTTTGCAAGGGTTAGATTCGTTGCTGTCGATCGTGCAGATGCCCGCCGGCATTCCGGTCGGCACCTTGGCTATCGGCCGTGCTGGGGCCATCAATGCAGCGTTGTTGGCGGCGTCGATTTTGGCGTTGACCGATGAGACGATACGCGCGGCGCTGGTGCGGTTTCGTGAAACGCAAACACAAAGCGTTCTGGACCACCCTGACCCACGCGCCCAACCTGGTGGAGAGGCGTCATGAAACTCGGCGTGCTGGGCGGCGGACAACTCGGCCGTATGCTCGCGCTGGCAGGCTATCCGCTGGGACTGCGCTTTCGCTTTCTGGATCCTGCGCCGGAATCCCCTGTGCAAGAGTTGGCTGAGCTAGTCATTGGCCGCTTTGATGATTTAGAAGTGCTGAATCGTTTTCCAGTGGGACTGGAGGTTCTTACCTACGAGTTTGAGAATGTGCCGCTTGAACCGGCTCGTCACTTGGCGCGGCACGTGCCCGTCTATCCGCCTATCGCTGCCCTAGAGGCAAGCCAAGATCGCCTCTACGAAAAAACACTCTTTCACTCGCTGGGGATGGCTACTGCACCGTTTCTAACCGTCGATAGCCGTGACGACCTGAGCCGAGCGGTGACCGAGTTGGGCTTGCCGGCCCTGCTGAAAACGCGTCGTTTGGGCTACGACGGCAAGGGACAATATCTGCTGCGTGAGGCGAATGATGTGGAGCGTGCCTGGCAGACGCTTGGCGGGGTGCCGCTGATTCTGGAAGGTTTTGTCCGCTTTGAACGCGAGTTGTCGCAAATCGCAGTGCGTGGTCGCGATGGCTCGATGGTGTTTTATCCTCTGGTGGAAAATCACCATGTCGATGGTATCTTACGAGTGACCTATGCCCCCGCTCCGGGCCTGTCCGAGACGCTCACGCACTCCGCGCAGAGCTTCTTGCGGCGGCTGATGGAACATCTCGATTACGTTGGTGTGTTGACCGTCGAATTCTTCCAAACCGACGGACATTTAGTAGCCAATGAGATGGCACCGCGGGTTCATAACTCCGGCCACTGGAGTATCGAGGGGGCGCGGACTAGCCAGTTTGAGAATCATCTGCGGGCGGTCTTGGGTTGGCCATTAGGACCAGCGGAGGCAGTTGGTCCCTCGGCAATGGTGAACTTGATCGGGGTGATTCCAGCCAGGTCCGAGGTATTGCGTGTCCGCGGGGCGCATCTGCACCTGTATGGTAAGATGGCCCGAGCGGGACGCAAGGTCGGGCATGTCACCCTGTGGGGCGAGGACGAGGCGACCGTGCGTCAGGGAGTCGAGCAGTTAGGGCGATTGATCTCTCAAGAGGCACTAACCGGCGGTTTCACGCCATCGACGTCGTTTCCTTGATCTCTTCTTTGAAAGGCTGGACGAAGTAGGTTTGCTTCTTGTCGGTTTTCAGTTGCTCAGCCTTTTCCTCGGCTTCTTTGCGTTGCAGGTAGGGGAAGCGAGCCACCTCTTTGTGCGAGTTGTCGTACACTACCCACACGATCCGTTTGCGAGTCACGGCCTTGGCTTTGGATTTGCGTGGCTTGGCCTCCCCTATCGCCTTTTTGGCAGCCTTCTTTTTCTTGGTTTTGATTTCACCGGAGTCATCGCTTCCGTCGTCGGCAACCGCCTCGCCCAGTTCGGCTTCGAGCTTTTCGGCCTGTTCGCGTTTCTCGGCGGCTTCGTACTGTTCACGCAACTCCAGTCGGTTGCGGGGACGTCTGGCCATGGTGGACATTCTCCTGACGTGAATTCGATTTCAAAGGTCATCATACCGAAGCGGAGCTAGCTCGACAAGCACTCCACGATTCGTTGAGGAGGCCAGCCCCCGACGAACTCGTAGAATCCTCGGCGTGGGTTTTGTGATCACCTTTTGGAGGGTAACTATGCTTCTGCGTTTGGCACTGTTGTTGGGGCTGCTGCCGACAGCTTTGCCCCTGTTCGTATCGGCTCAAGCTAAGGAGCCTGCGATGGGCCAAATCACCGCTTATTTCGGCACTTACACCGCTGCCAAGGGGAGCAAAGGCATCTACATGGCCAGCTTTGATCCGGCGACGGGCAAGCTGGGCGAACCCAGCCTAGCTGCCGAAGTCGTTAACCCCTCGTTCCTAGCGATCCACCCCACCGGCAAATACCTTTACGCCGTGGGCGAGATTGCCGACTTCGACAAGAAGACCCGCAGTGGAGCCATTAACGCTTTTGCCATCCAGGCCGACGGAAGCTTGAAGTTCCTTAACGCCGAATCGAGCGGGGGCGGCGGGCCGTGCCATGTGATTGTTGATAAGGCAGGCAAGTTTGTATTGGCGGCCAACTATGGCGGTGGCAGTGTGTGTGTGCTACCGATTGAAGCCGAGGGTAAGGTGGGTAAGTTGGTCGGCTTCGCGCAACACAAGGGCAGCAGCGTAAACAAGTCCCGGCAAGAAGCGCACATGCGCACTCGGTCAACCTGGATCCAGCCAACACTTACGCCTTTGTGGCTGATCTGGGTCTAGACAAGGTGCTGATCTATAAATTTGATCGCGAGACGGGCAAAATCACTCCCAACGATCCACCCGCGGGTGAATTGAAGCCCGGCGCGGGGCCACGACACTTCACCTTCCATCCCTCGGGCAAGTTTGCCTACGCCAACAATGAGTTGGACAGTACCGTAACCCTCTTTGCTTACGATGCCTTTAGCGGCAAGCTGACCCCGCAACAGACGCTCTCGACCTTACCTGAGCCGACCGAAGGCAACTCAACTGCCGAGATCGTTGCTCATCCCAACGGCAAGTTCTTGTATGTCTCCAATCGGGGACACAACAGCATCGCGCAATTCCTGGTCGATCCAACCACGGGCAAGCTGACGGCCAACGGACATCAAAGCAAGGGAATCAGCATTCCACGAAACTTTGCATTGGACCCAACAGGCAAGTGGTGTTTGGTGTGCAACCAGGAGGGCAATTCGGTAATTGTGTTTAAGGTGGATCTGGAAACGGGTAAGCTGGAGCCGACGGAACACAAGATCGACGTTTTGCGTCCGGTGTGCGTGCGTTTTCTGGTGAAGTGATGTATTGAAGATCTGATCCGTTCTGGATAAAAGAGCGAGCCGAGGCAGCGGCGATGCTTTCTCGGCTCGTTTTGTTGACAAGCAACGGCTAAGCAGACGGTTTTGAAGCGCTTAGTGGCAGCAGCCCGGAACAACAGCGGCACCACCGCAAGCCGGAGCATTGTAGACCGGCACGCAGCGGGTCACGGGCACCGTTTCACAGACAGTCTTGATCACCTGACGGTAGGTGGTAACGGGACGCTTGACCTTCTTTTCGACGT
>JBDNDE010000092.1:0-15291 GCA_046719305.1 Gemmataceae bacterium
ATCTGGCCCACGCGGGGTATCCGGCTTAATTGGCCTGTTTATCCTGGGAGTTTCGGCTTTGATCGCCTTCATCAAAGGGGAACCGCTAGATAGTACCTGGTACTTCGACGACGAGGACTGACCCCCTCCCTTCTTCACCTATCTCAAGTTGGTCAAGAGCTTCACACTCGGGGCCAATTCTTTCATCTCTTTCATCTCTGTCTTGGGTGAATGGAGCAAAAGTTGCCTACCAGTGAGCAACTGGCCGGACAAACCGACTAATTGCTGCTCTCGCCGCTGCTCTCGGCAGAAGGGCGGCTGGCCCAATGGCTGCTACGGCGTAACCGCCGCACTCGGGGTGCAGGCGGGCTGTCGTGTTCGTCTTGCAACTCGCCGACGATCTCCTCCAGCACATCCTCCAGCGTGATCAGGCCCAATATCTTACCCTCTTCATCGCGCACCAGAGCCATCGGCCGGTGGGCCTTGCGAAACAACCGTAACGCCGTAGAGACTTTCTCGGTGGGTCTGAGATAAAGCGGCTCATACAGGGCGTCTTGGAGGACAACGATGCCTCGCAGGCTGAAAAGAAAAAACAAGTCTTTGGTGTTGACCACGCCGACGATGTTGTCCGGGTCGCCCTCGTAGACCGGCATGCGGGTATGGGCACCGCTGCGTACCGCCTCTAGCACCTTGTCTGGCGGCGTGTTCAACTCCAAAGCCATCATCTTGTCGCGCGGCACCATGCAATCGCCGACCCGTTTGTCGCGTAGCAGGAAGATATTTTCCACCAGGTCGGCTTGTTCCTCATCCAGGATACCGGCCTCTTCGGTGTCTTCGATAAGCAGGATTAACTCCTCAACAGTGTGAACCATCGCTTCGCCCGTCGCGCCGCGGAAGCCGGCCCGTTTGAGCAACCAATTGCCGGTGCCGTTCATGGCCCAGATGATCGGGCGCGCTAGCCGAGAGAAGACAAGCAAGGGAGCAGCCAACCAAAGGGCTGTGCGGTCGGGCATCTGCAACGCCACCGACTTGGGGATCAACTCACCAAATACCACATGCAGATAAGTGATGGCTCCAAAGGCGATGATCCACGCCACGCTGTGGGCCGTCATCAGCTTCCAGCCGTCGGGCACCCAGCTATGCAAGATCGGCTCGATCAGGTGTGCCAGGGCCGGCTCAGCGACCACGCCTAAGCCGATACTGGCTATGGTGATACCCAGTTGGGTAGCAGCAATGGCGTCGTCGAGTTGGCGAATCGCTGTCAGAACAGAAGTCGCACCGCGAACCCCTTTGGCCACCATCTCTTCGATGCGAGTTTTGCGAACCGAAACGAGAGCAAATTCCGCTGCCACGAATAGACCGTTGAGGACCACCAGAGCGGGCACCAGCGAGAGCAGCAGCAGATCAAGCAGCAAGTTGATTCTCTTCAGGGACCAGGGAGGAAACTAGGGAGATTATACACAGCCAACTTGCCCCAGTCCGCGTCAAGTCTAGGTTCGTTTCTCTGCAGCCCACGAAACGAGACTTCTTTTTCGTTGAGGCTCTCTGCTGGTATCAGTGGCCAACAGCAGCAGAGTGGCTAGGGTAAACTCTGAGCGAACCGCCCACCACTTTCAGAACGGCCTACCGCTTGCTTTGGGTTCTTTTGGAGATTCTCCCCATGCTCCGATCCATCCTACTGCTGTCGTTCGGTTGCCCTGCGATCGCGCTAGCGGGTGTCGCCGATCCCCAACTCCGCTCCGATCATCCCTGGTATGCCGGCGAAGCTAGCTGTTCCAGCTGGCAGCGGCTCTTTGCCACCCAGGCCGCCCTTTATCAACGGGTGACTGGGCGCGAGGTTCGCACCGACGAGGACAAGGCTTTAGCCGCTTGGTTGTGGCGGAACACGCACTATTGGCACGGTGAAGAGGGGGTCGAAAATCTCTGGGGCCAGGGGTTTGGCAAAGGGCTGGATAGCCGCACCCGCGAATACTGGGTCGGTCTGTACGCCCACGGTTTTGGCCTGTGTGGCACCACCCATTGCCAATGGGTCGCTGAGATGCAAGAGCTTCTTGGCCACGCTCGCGGCCGGGCCGTCGGCACTAATGGGCACTCGGCCTTCGAGGTCTTTCTGACTGGCGGTCCGTATGGCAAGGGGCAATGGGTACTGCTGGATCACGACTTGTCCACCGTCGTTTTCGATCCCGAGGGGAAACGCTTGTTAGGTATGCGTGAGATTGCCGCCGACTGGAAGCGTCTCACCGATCGCCGCTTCCGCCCCGAACGCCAACGCGGTTGGCTGATCTGCGGTTTGCATCCCGGCGACAACACCAGCTATGCTCAGTATCGCGTGGCGGAGTATCTGGCCGGCTATGCCGGGCCGCCGCCTCGGGTACATCTGCGACGTGGCGAGACCCTGCGACGCTATCTGACCCCCGGCTTGGAGGATGGTAAAACCTTCGTCTTCTGGGGCCGCAACTACAACACCGCTGGGATCCCCGGACCGGAGCGCTCGCACACATGGGTCAATCAGCCCGAGGCGATGTTTGGCTCCAAGAGCGGCTCGGGCTACAAGCCGGGTCAGGCTCGCTTTGCCAACGCGGTGTTCACCTACAAGCCTGATTTCACCAGCGACGACTACAAAGAGGGAGTTCTCGCCGAGGACGACACCCAAGTCACCCTAGAATTTCAAAGCCCCTACATTATTGCTGCGACTCCCTCAGACACAGGACCATGGGGCATCTACACCGATGGCTGCCGCAATGGAGTGGTGTTGCAGGGCAAGGGCCTGCCCAAGGTTTCGCTCTCGGTGGATCGCGGCCAAACCTGGTACGAGGCCGGCCCCTTGGACGGCTCGCTGGATCTCACCGATCAGGCCAAAGGATACCGGCAATACTGGTTGCGTCTGCACGCGTCCAAAGAGCAGTTACGCAGTAGTGGTTTGCTGATCCGCACCGTCTGCCAGGCCAACGCCTCCGTGATGCCGCATCTACGCGACAACGGCAGTGTGGTGCAGATGGAATGCAGCGATACCGCCGTGGTGTCGGCTGGACCGACCAAAGCGCAGGCTCAAGCTCATGTGGTCGCCGGCAAGTTCGACAGTCCTAGCGTGACCCTACGCCTCGCTACCCCGCGGGGCGAACCGGCCCTGGCTGTGTATGGCGCGGCACACTTGCGTTCCAGTTCGCCGCCCGATCCCAAGATCACTTACCAGATTGAGTGGTCGGCCGATGGCAAAAATTGGCAGCCGGTGGTCAAGGATTGGCGGATCGAGCGTCAGGGCGATGAGCCGAAGGATTTCTGGTCGCAGAGCTTCTGCTGGGCAGAGACCAGCTTGCCCCGCGACAAGGCCCTGCGCGAGGTTTGGGTTCGCTTCCGCAACAACGGCGGCAAGTCCATCGCCCGGGCCGAGGTGCATCTGGCCTACAGGGTGCCGCGTCGCGATGACCTGGAGGTAACTTTCGCCTGGAGCGATCCCAAGGGAGAGCAAAAACACACGCACACCGTCACCAGTACTAAAGCCATGCGGTGGACCGTGCCAACCTCAGCAAAAGTCCGCACCCGTTGGGTGGAAATGCGTCCCGTTCGTCGCTGAGCGCCTAGCTGCCACAGAGCGTCGGGCCGCCTTCCTCTGCGGACAATCGACTCAAGGCCTGCCCTGCCTCTAGCCGATCCTGACTGGTGGAGGATATCACCATGGACGACGCCACTTGGATCAAAATGATCGACCGACTCCGCAGCAAAGACGAGGTCAAGCGGACCCATGCTGCCTTGATGCTCTCGCGGGCCACTCAACTAGCCCAACGCACCCGCGAGGTTCTCACGCCGTTACTCGAAGCGGAAGAACCCATCCGAACGATGGCTGAATGGGTTCTGGCCCGACTACCGGACCACTCACCGGACCACCCCACCACGAAGGCAGCCTAGAGCCTGTCCGAGTGTTGTTCGTTTCCCTCTTTGATGCGTAGGTTGCGAATCTCGATCGGGCCGAACTCGGCGCAGATCCCAAAAGTCGAACTGCTTTTTTTAGTCTTGCCTTTGCGGAGCGATTGGCCGTTGACCTGGAACTCGATGGTGTCACCGACCACGGGGATCGCCATGGTGTTCCAGATGTCCAGTTTCACCCCTGCAAGAGCTTTGCCTTGGTTGTCGGCGGAGAGGATGTCGAATTTTTGACCGCGAAAGAAGAGGTCATTGTTGCATCCTTTACCAGGTTTGAATTCAAAACGAATGACAACATCTCCCTTGATCTCGTGGATGGTTTCGTTCGTTAGATCGCCCTTGACCTTGGGGTTGATCCTCAGCACTCCGTCACGAACCGTGAAACGCCCCTTGAACGTTTCGGTCTGGCCCTCCAACGACTCCCCGCTTTTCTTGGCCTTCCAGCCGCGCAGATCCTTCCCCAGCAACGGCGTGAAGCCCGGTTCTTCGGCTGCCAGAAGCAAAGAGGCAACGAACAACAGCCAGAGCAAGTAGCGCATCCCCCCGAGAGCAACAACAGCCCGGAATAATCGGCTAGACCAGGTTAGAGATCGTCTGCCGCGAGTCAAGCGGTTCAGACTCGGAGTCCATCTGGAGAGCCAGACACAAAAGCAGGAGTGACACTTGAACGACTGAACAGGAATTTGCCAGAGGCACTAGGAGGGAGTTGTTCAACCACTTCAAGGTCACACTCGGCACGGGCACCTAGATATTCCCGGGTAGCTTGACGAAGATATTCCGCATCGCCGATCGGATCAAACTGTTCGCTGGGCTTGATGCGATACGTCACCATGCCGGCTCGATGCTGCACGATTTGCACCTGGCCCAGGCTCGGTCGCTGTGCCACCACATAAGTTGCCAGAAACACGCCGGATACCAGTTGGCCCGCGTCGCCGACGAGAAAATCGGTGACCCGGCCGGCAATCTTCTCTAGGCGGGGCAAGGCTCGGCCACACGAGCAGTTGCCGCTTGCCCAGGCGGCCATATCGCCGATTCGGTAACGGATCAACGGCATAGCATAGTTGAGCAGGTCGGTGATCAACACGCTGCCGATCTCGCCGGGCTGAGCTGGACCGTGCGGCGTTTCGATCTCGACGTACAATCCCTCAGCCATCAGGTGCAGGCCGTTGTGGGCTTCGCATTCACTGGCAACGACCGAGACTTCCCTACAACCGTAACGGTTGAAGACCCGGCAACCGAAGACACGTTCGACCAGGGCCCGATCGGCTTCTTCGAGTACTTCGGCCGAGGAGATAATACCGCGTGGTCGGGGTACATCCAGTCGGTGGTATTCGAGATAGCGGGCAAACAGGACCAACACCCGGGCGTAGGCTTGGAGGATCTCGGGGCGGCGGCGACAGAGCGTCTCGCGAAAGCCCCGTAGGCTTGCCTCGCTCAGATGGGCCGCATCCAGCCACAGCGGTTCGGCCAAGGCCCAGTTGCGCAAGCGGCTACGCCAGCCCTGGGTCGGACGGTCGCGCGGTGCGCCCCAAAGCACAGCCGCCGAATCCCCTACGTCGTAACCGGCCCAGCGGTTGTGGCGGACGGTGGCAGCCGCACGGGAGCATTTGCGGTCGCGGCTGAGGAAGAAGGTGATAGGGGTGCCGGTCGAGCCGCCAGTTTGGTTGCGGATCAAGTCGTGTGTGGGCCAGCCGCAGGCAATCAAGTCGGCTCCGTGGCGTTGGATGTCGCTTTTTTCCAAAGGCGGTAAGCGGCCTAGGTCGCTCTCGTCGCGCACCTCGTCGGGGTGCAGGCCGACGCTTTTCATCCGCTGGCGGTAAAATGGGCACGAGGCGTAGGCGTGCCGTAGCAAGGCTTGCAATCGCCGCCAGCGCAACTCTCGCAACTCGTCGGCCGAGACATACTGGCTGCGGTCGAATTCCCGTTGGTAGCGGAGTGTGGCGGCCTCGCCCGCCTTGACCAGAGCCAGGGGATAAAATAAGTTGCGAGCTAGTTTGGCCTGCAGCGTCATGGAGTCCCTCCCCTAAAATGATGCTGGCCCAGCCTAGCGAGTTTCTTGGTTAGGGGAAAGACGAGCTACGAGAATTTCTCATGCGGATGCTCAAAGGACACCAGGGAGCCGTGCGCTGTCTGGCTCACAGTCCCGATGGCGAACAGATCGCCAGCGGCGGTGACGATCGAGAAATTTGTCTCTGGAGCCGCGACGGGACGCCCCTGAAACGCTTCACCACGCACGGCGATTGGATTCGTGCCCTGGAGTTCAATTGCAATGGCTCCATGCTGCTGTCAGCCAGCTGGGATGATTCGGTAGTCCAGTGGAGTCTGGCTCGCTCAAAAAAGACCGTGCAGCTAGGCGGCTTTCACGGCGGTGCCTGGTCACTGGCTTTCTCGCCTGATGGCAACCTGCTGGCCGTCGGCGCGGGCGATGGCAAGGTGCGGCTGTTGCGTGGCCTAGAAGATCGCAACCCACTGACGGTACCAGCTCATCGCTGGCCCGTGGCTGCTGTGGCCTTTACGCCCGATGGCCAGCAGCTGCTCACGGCCAGTCACGACAGCACGGTTCGCATCTGGACGGCCGCCTGGGGCCGCGATCAGGGGATCTTGGTCGGCCATAAGGACTGGGTGCGTAGCATCGCGGTTTCGCCCAGAGGAAAGATCGCGGCCTCGGGAGCTGACGACGGGCGGATTTTTTTGTGGAGTTTGACCGAGAAGAAGCAAGTGGGCCTGCTGACGGGTCATCGCGAGGCGGTGACCAAGGTGGCGTTTTGTCCCGATGGCCGGGGGCTGATCTCGGTCGGCTGGGATGGCACAGCCCGGCTCTGGGACACCCGCACCGCCACCCAGTGTAATGCGTATCAATGGCAGTCTGGGCGGTTGCTCTGTCTGAGCATCGCCCCGGATGGTATGACCGCCGCGGCCGGTGGCCAAGATGGTACTGTGGTGGTTTGGGATCTGGACCCGCTGGACGAGTAAGCGTCTTGCGGGCCCAAAACCCGCCCGCGTTTGGCTTAGGCGAACAGTTCCTTCACTGCGCTGCCCCCCTCGACCAGGCGAATCGGTCGGCCGTTGCCTTGGTTTTGGCGGCGTGGATTGATCCCCAGAGCCTCATAGATGGTGCAGAACAGATCAGGCACCGTCACCGGACGCTTGCTGATATCGCTACCCGTCGCATTGGTCGCCCCGATCACCTGGCCCCCCTTGATGCCGCCGCCGGCCAACGCCGCGTTGAACGCCCGCGGGTAGTGGTCACGGCCGGCTTGGCCATTGATCCGCGGCGTGCGGCCGAATTCACCCATCCAGATGATCAGAGTTTTGTCGAGCCGGCCGCGTTCTTTCAGTTCTCGGATCAAGCTAGCGAAGCCTGGGTCCACTACCCCCGAGAGGCGCTTGTGGCCCTCGTAGTTGTTGGTGTGCGTGTCCCAGTTGCCGTGGCTGACTTGCACGAACGTCACACCAACCTCGACCAATCGCCTCGCCAGCAAGCAGCCTTGTCCAAACGGGGTGCGGCCATAGGCATCGCGGACGCTGGCCTTTTCCTGGCTGAGGTCAAACGCCTTCAGATGCGGACTGGTAGCCATGCGAGCGGCCGCTTCATTCAGAGCGCGATGATCAGCCACCAGCGCTTCGCCGCCAGCCTGGGCGAAATCTTTTTCCAATTGGCCGATCAGGGCCAGGCGTCGCTTCAGCACTTCGGGCGACAGGCCGCGCGGCAACTCGCTGTTAAGCGGCATGCGGTTGGGATCGCCTACGACATAGGGGGCGTATTGCTGGCCCAAAAAGCCCGCGCCGGCAGCCGGTCGTCCGCCAATGCTGACATAATGCGGCAGGTCGAAGGTGCTATCGCTGAGTTCTTTGGCAGCTACCGAGCCGAAGCTAGGATATTTGACGCTGCCCGAAGGAGCATAAGCGGTGTGCATCAAGTATTGCGCTCGCTGATGGTTGCCCTCGCGGCCGGTCAACGAGCGAATCAGGGCGATCTCCTTCATCTGCTCGGCCGTCTTGGGCCAAAACTCGGCGATCTCGATACCGGGCACGGCAGTTTTAATCGCCTTGGTTTCGCCGCCGGTACTGGTACCGGGCTTGGGATCAAAGGTTTCGAACTGGCTGGGTGCCCCATTCATGAACAGCAGGATGACCGACAGGCCGCGTTTTTTCAACTCTTCGGCTTGGGTTTTCAGCAGGCCGGTCAGTCCTAGCCCGGCCAGGGTGCTAGCAGCCAGGAAGCCACGGCGGCTGACGGCCCCGTCGCTGGTCACATTTAGATGATCGTGGATCAACATCTATCAAGTCTCCTGTATCAGCGGCGGGTACGGAACTCGGCGGAATTGATCAGCGCCCACATCAGGTCTTCATAGGCCGCGCCCCGGTTGCGGGTGCTAGCGACATGTTCCAGGCTAACCTTGGTTTCATTGGCGGTTGGTTTGCGGCCCAGGGTATGCAGATAGACCGCCTCGACCGCCTTGGCCTCGTCGCGGTGTTCGCGGAGGATTTTGGCTAAGGGCGTGTTACCGGTAGCCCGGATCTGAGCGTTAATCTGTGGGTTGTTCATCAGCAACAGCGCTTGCGGCACGCTCCCTTCGATGTCCTCGGGCTTGCTCGAAGGGTCGAAGGCGAACAAGTCGCGAATCTGGGCCGCCAGGCCCCCGCCAAATCGACCGCCAAAGCCTCCCCCAAAACCACCCCCGAAGCGGCCCCCCATGCCCGGCCCGCTGGGGGAGCCGATCACCTGTTGGACGGCGGCATACAGGGCGTCGGCACTCAGGCGTGTCGGGTAGCTACCGCTGAAGCGGACGTGATCGGTGGGCGCTTCGCCAGCACGCGTGGCCCGTTGATACGCCTGCGTATTGAGGATCAGGCGATACAGCCCGCGGATGTCATAGTCCGAAGCCCGAAACGAATCGGCCAGCCGCATCAACGTCTCGCCATACAGCGGTGGATTGAGCGGCCCCATTCCTTCCACGTCCACAAATGGTTGGCCAAGCAACTGTCCCCAGATGCGGTTGGCGAACGACGCGGCAAAGTAATAGTTGTTCTTGTCGGTGATCTTGGCGGCCAAGGCCTTGCGACGTTCTTTATCATTGCTGAAGCGGCTAGCCGTGCTGCCGTCGAGCAGGAAACGGGGGGAAACCGGTGTGCCGCGTCGCGGATTCTCCAGATCGGGCATCCGATATTCGCCAAATGGCCGAGTGGTCAGTGAGACTTCAAACTTGGGCGGCGTGCTTTCGCGATCCAGACGCACTCGTTCGCCCAGCCGCCCCAGGAACGCAGCCATTTCGTGAAATTGTTGACGTTTCCAAATATCATCCGGGTGATCGTGGCATTGGGCACAACTGATATTGATGCCCAGGAACAGACGTGAAATATCGTTGGTGCGTTCCACCGGGCCATCCTGCTGGGCGTGAGCTAGCAGCAACGCGGCGTGGCCCTGCTCGCGGGGGGCGGCGGTGCTGAGCATCCCCTCGCTGGTGATCAGTTCTGTGGCAATAGCGGCCCAAGATTTGTTGGTCTTAAACGCCTCGGTCAACCAGACTTCCAGTGATTGTTCCCGCGGAAAGCGGACAAAGCCCTGGTTGTTGGTGGACTTCGATAGCATGATGTCCCGCCACCACCGAGCCTGATACCGGGCAAACTCGTCGCTGGCCAATAGCTTCTCGATCAGCTTGGCCCGCTTGTTGGGGTCGCTATCGCTCATAAATGCCGACAACTCACGCGGCGTGGGCAGCTTCCCCGTCAGGTCCAACGTAACGCGACGTAGAAAAAGGTCGTCGCCGACCAGCGGCGCGGGTTGGAGTTGATCGGCCCTCTGTGCGGCCGCTAGTAAGGCATCCATTTCAGCCGGGCTGGCCACTTTTTTCGCGGCCGATTTCCAAGCAGGGGGAATGATCGGCACGCCTTTGGCCTCAGGGGCCTTAGGCAGGCGCGATTTCTTGTCGTCTTGGCCGCGGGCGGGTGTCAGAAACACCAAGCCAGCCAGCAGGAACAGGGCTAAACGCATTGGCGGAACCCTCGGATTTCGGTCGATACCCCATCTCATCTACTTAGGATAATCTCCGGAAACCCTTCTGGGACGTACACCGCCGCGTTGCAGATTCTTCGCCGTGCTTGGATCGCTTTCGTCTTTACTCCGCCGCACTGATCACGCCAATCTTCGACAGCATCCGCCTAGCTCGCTCCTTGTCCTGGCACAGATACCAGGCCATGCCGCCGTGAAACACCTGCAACTGAGTCAGATAGTGCTCGGCCAACCGTGGGGCTGAGGCCCCCATCAGCTTGGCTGCCAAGGCCACTGCCTTGCCATCACAGCGGAGGTGAAACTGGACCTGATGCCGGATCGAACATTGACCGTCTTCACGCTGGCTGACGCGATAATGCAGCGTGGCCAAGGCACGAAAGTGGGCCGGTAGGAGAAAACCGTTGGGCTTGGCCTTGCCCTCGATGTACCATACCTGCACTCCGGGCGCGGTATGGATCACCCGCCAAAAAACCTCGCTTCCCTGGCCGTCCCGCCAAACGTAGCGGCCCGGCTGGGGTTCGGAGATGTCGCTCACCTTGGCCCCCAATAGCCGCCACAACTGAATGGCAATCTTGGGGTTGGCAAGCAGCCACTGATACACATCGGGCGCTGCCAGGAACGATTCGGCCGGTGCCTTGGAAACCAGCGTCGGCGCGTCCAGGATCAGCCGCACTGCCTCCCGCACCTCGGCGGGCAGTTGTTCCGGCGGCACCAGCGGCGTGGCCAGACTCTCGTTGGTAACCGTCTGTGGATGGAGCGTCGTGGAACCGGCCGCAGGGGAAGATTGAGCGTAGATCGTGCCCAGCGAGGCTAGTAGAGCCACCGTCATGCCGATTCGCCACCTGTGCATTAGGTCGATCTCCCCAAGAAGATGCTGGCCTTCCCACAGTTTGGGGAAACAACAGCGACGTTAGAGACTGTATCGACCGGCCAAGTTGCCCCGATGCAGCAAAACAGGTGAAAGACACAGAAGGAGATTCTCCGGCGAAATCGCAAAGAGAGACAAACTCGACGGACGGCCCAGGGAATGGCCTCCGCGGTGCGGCTCCTGGCTACCGACCGACAGAGAAAAACCGAAAAACTGGTCGTCTGGTCGGCCGTTCGCCCCTACCCAGCAGCAACCCAGCATGCTAAAGTAATAATTCCTGGCTTGGTTGTGACCGCCGCGGCTCCGAGACCTCGCGTTTTATGAAATACTCGCGTGTTTTTCTCGATTCCATCGGGTACGAATTGCCTCCTGTAGTTGTAACCTCTACAGAGTTAGAGGCTCGTCTGCGTCCGCTCTATCAGCAACTTCGCTTGCCGGAGGGCCAACTCGAAGCGCTGACCGGCATCAGCGAACGCCGCTGGTGGGAGCCAGGCTTTCCCTTGTCTCAGGGGGCGATCGCAGCCGCACGCAAAGCCTTAGAACAATCGCGTGTCCGACCAGAAGATCTGCAAGTGCTGATCTACGCTGCTGTGTGCCGCGAGCAGTTTGAGCCAGCCACCGCGTGCAAGGTAGCCGCCGCCCTGGGCATCAGCCAAGAAGCAGCGGTGTATGATATCTCCAACGCCTGCCTGGGCGTGCTCAATGGCATTGTGGATATCGCCAACCGTATTGAGTTGGGCCAGGTCCGAGCAGGGATGGTGGTTTCGTGTGAAACGGCTCGCGAGATTAACGACACCATCATCGAAGACATGCTTGCCAAACGCAACATGGAGTTTTTCCGCACCTCGCTGGCCACCCTCACCGGTGGCTCGGGTGCTGTGGCCGTCATCGTCACCGATGGCAGTTTTTGCCGTCAGCCACGTCGGCAACTACTGGGCGGGACCAATTTGGCGGCTCCGCAATATCATAACCTTTGCCAGTGGGGCCTGACAACCGCTGCTGATCTGGGTGACCGCCTCGGCGAGGGAGTCCTGCACGCCGCCCGCCAGTTCATGTCCACTGACTCCGTGGCCGTATTGAAATACGGTGTCGATCTGGGACTGAACACCTGGCGTGCTTTCCTGTCACGCCTGGGCTGGGCAGCCGAAACCATCGACAAGGTCATCTGCCATCAGGTGGGTAGCGCTCATCGCAACCATGTCCTCAAGGCGCTGGGCATCCAGCCAGAAAAAGAGTTCTCCACTTTTGAGTATCTGGGCAATATCGGCACTGTCTCGTTACCACTGACGGCTGCTTTGGCCGAAGAACGCGGTTTTCTATTGCCTGGCGACCGAGTCGGCTTTTTGGGCATCGGTAGCGGCCTGAACTGTCTCATGCTCGGCGTCGAATGGTGAACCTCACAGGCTATCCCTACGCAGGCTACTATTTCTCCCGCCCTGCCGGACGCTTGCACTATCTGGATGAAGGCTCGGCCGATGCTCCTGCGGTGGTCTGCGTGCATGGCAACCCGACCTGGTCGTTTTTCTTTCGCGATCTGGTGCCAGCCTTGCGACCCCATCATCGGGTGATTGTGCCGGATCACTTGGGCATGGGACGTTCCGACCGCCCCGAGGAATCGCGCTACGATTACCGCCTCAAAAGCCGGATCGACGACCTCGAAGCGTTGCTGGCTCATACGGTCCCGACTGGCCGGGTCTCCCTGGTGGTCCACGACTGGGGCGGCCTGATCGGCCTGGGCTGGGCAACACGCCATCCGCACCGCATCGACCGTCTCGTCATTCTCAACACAGCCGCCTTCCCCTTGCCGGCGGGGAAACAGCTGCCTTGGCAACTCTGGCTCGTGCGCCATACCTTCCTCGGTTCGCTCCTGGTACGCGGCTTCAACGCCTTTGTGCGTGGTTTGGTTTCCTTCTGCAGCGTGCGGCGGTTGGCTCCTGCAGTGCGTGCGGGCTACCTGGCCCCCTACAGAACGTGGCGCGATCGGCTGGCGGTGTTGCGGTTCGTTCAGGATATTCCGTTGCAACCGGGCGACCCCAGCTTCGCCGAGATGACCCGCATTGCTGAGGCGTTGCCAAGCCTGGCGGACAAACCGATGCTGATCGGCTGGGGGTTGCGCGACTTTGTCTTCGATGCCGACTTCCTGGCCGAATGGCGACGACGGTTTCCCAGGGCGACGGTGCTGGAGCTTGCCGACGCGGCTCATCTGGTGTTGGAGGACGCCGGCGAGCAGCTCCTACCACACATCGTGGCCCATCTGAGCGAGTGCCCGGAAGGGAGGTTCGAAGCGACTGAGATGCTGGCACAGGAGGCACGCCATGAGCGATAACATCGCCGCGGCACTGGTGCAGCGTGCAGCGGAGCAACCGGAGACCACGGCGTTGATCCAAACGTGGGGCATCGCCCGGGGCACACCTAGGGAACGGCGTTGGAGTTACCGCCACCTCAACGAGGAAAGCGACCGGCTGGCACGTGGCCTGGCCCGGGTTGGTATCACGCGCGGCATGCGTGTGGTGCTGATGGTGCCCCCCACGCCGGAGTTTTTCGCTTTGACGTTTGCCCTGTTCAAGCTGGGGGCAGTAGTGGTGCTGATTGATCCCGGGATGGGGCTCCGCAACCTAGGAAAGTGCCTCAGCGAGGCGGCCCCCGAGGCGTTCCTTGGCGTACCCAAGGCCCATTTGGCCCGCTTGCTGTTCGGCTGGGGGCGTGCGACCATCCGCCATTTGGTCAGCGTCGGTTGGCGGTTCTGGGGCGGCTGGTCGTTGGAGCAGGTCCGGGCAGCTGGTCACTCGGGAGCCGCCGTTCTGACCGACACCCAACCGGACGAACTCGCCGCCATCCTGTTCACCTCGGGTAGCACCGGTGTGGCCAAGGGCGTCGAATACACCCATCGACTGTTTCAGGCGCAAATCGCCTCGTTGCGTGAGTTATTGAAGATCCAACCGGGCGAAATCGACCTGCCGACCTTTCCGCTGTTTGGCCTGTTCGGTCCAGCCTTCGGCATGACGACCATCTTGCCCGAAATGGACGCGACCCGGCCCGCTCAGGTCGATCCACGGGCTATCTTTCACGCTATCGAACGCTATGGGGTTACTAATCTGTTCGGCTCGCCGGCCCTGCTGAGACGGATAGCGTTTTCGCACGAGGCCGAAGGGCGTGTGCTACCGACGCTACGCCGTGTGCTGAGTGCCGGCGCGCCTGTCCCGGCCGTTGTGCTGCGCCAAACCGAACGGCTGCTTGCCGCGGGCGTACCGATCTACACCCCTTATGGTGCGACCGAGGCGTTGCCCGTGGCCTGTATTAGCCATCGCGAAGTGCTGGACGAGACGGCTGGCCTGACCGCCGAGGGCAAAGGGGTGTGCGTCGGCCTGCCGGTGCCGGGCGTCGACATCCGCATCATCCGCATCACAGACGAGCCACTGCCCAGTTGGGATGATGCCTTATGTCTGCCTGGGGGAAGCGTTGGCGAAATCGTCGTGCGCGGCCCAATAGTCACCGCTCGCTATTTCCGCCGCGATCAAGCCACCGCCTTGCACAAAATCCGCGATGGCGACACCTTCTGGCACCGCATGGGGGATGTCGGCTATCTCGACGAGAGAGGTCGATTGTGGTTTTGTGGCCGAAAGTCGCACCGCGTGGAGACAGCGGCCGGGACATTGCACACGATTCCCTGCGAGGGGGTGTTCAACACACATCCGGCTGTGTATCGCACTGCTCTGGTTGGTGTGCCGCAACCCAAAGGGACCAAAGTACCGGTGCTGTGCATCGAACTGGAACCCAAGGCAGCCGCCGAAGTGGACCGTGAGTTGGTTGTACGCCAGTTGCACGAGATCGGCGCGCAGTACGAACATACCCGCGACATTCGCCTGTTTTTGTTTCATCCGGGCTTCCCTGTCGATGTCCGCCACAATTCCAAGATTTTCCGCGAAAAATTGGCTGTTTGGGCCGCTCAGAAACTGGGGCGAGCATGAAAGCCCTGCGACCAGCAAAGCTCTGCGACCAGCAAAGCCCTGCGACCAGCTAGGGGGATTTCCTGCCATGAAAGCATTAGTGACGGGCGGAGGCGGCTTCCTCGGCGGGGCTATTGTGCGGCAACTGTTGGCCCGCGGCGATACGGTGCGTAGCGTCTCACGCGGCTATTATCCCGATCTACCCTGCGAGCAAGTGCAAGGCGACTTGGCTGAACCCGGCGTCGCCGAGCGGGCGATGGCCGGTTGCGACCTGGTGTTCCATGTGGCGGCCAAGGCCGGCGTTGCTGGGCGTGAGCGTGATTATGTGCGGGCGAACGTCGAGGCCACCCAGCGAGTGATCGACGCCTGCCACACAACGGGGGTGCGTCGGTTGGTCTACACCTCCTCGCCCAGTGTGGTGTTCACCGGTCGCGACCTGGAGGGGGTCGATGAATCGGTGCCTTATCCGGATCACTACCTTGCGGCTTACCCTCGTACCAAGGCGGAGGCGGAACGTCGGGTCCTGGCGGCCAACAGCGAGACGCTGGCAACCGTGGCATTGC
>JBDNDE010000093.1:0-15032 GCA_046719305.1 Gemmataceae bacterium
TTTGTACAGTTGCCCGTTTTGGTGACAAGGGCGGTACAACCTTTTTTTTTCCATTAGCCCGAGACCAAGATACCGCTTGCGTGCTCCGCGGATGGCACTGGATTCCATCGGTACGAGCCAACCCCTCGGATGGCCAAGGCCCTGTTGCCCCTAGCCTCCCGTCCGAGATCCCCTCCCGCAACCCCTCTTCGGATGCTAAACTAAAACACATGGTGGATAACCTCTCGTTCTCTTGGGGTTCCCTTCGATGACGGACGAATCTTTCGCCGATCTGATGTGCCGGGTCCGTGCTGGGGATGAACAAGCAGCCGCGACACTGGTACGCCGTTACGAACCGGAGATTCGTCGCGAGGTGCGGTTCTTGCTACGCGATCCGTTTCTCCGCCGCTCGTTTGACTCGATGGACATTTGCCAATCCGTGATGGGCAGTTTCTTCCTGCGGGCCGCTTTGGGCGAGTATGACTTGAATCAGCCGCAAGACCTAGTTCGGCTACTGATCAGCATGACGCGAAACAAACTAGTCGATGCCACCCGCCGGCAACGCGCTCAACGTCGCGACCATCGCCGGGCGACCTCGTTGGAAACGGTTGATCTGGCCACCAAAGCCCCTTCGCCCAGCGAAATCGTCGAAGAACGCGAACTGCTTGCCCTGTTTCGCGGCCGCTTGTCGCCCGAGGAACGTCAATTGGCCGACTTACGGGCGGCAGGGCGTGAATGGGCAGACATCGCCCGAGATGTGGGCGGCACCCCCGAAGCCAGACGCAAACAGCTCAAGCGGGCCATCAACCGCGTTTCGCAGGAGTTGGGCCTGGAAGACCAAACCGACCAAGGAGAACCGACATGAACGACCAAAGCCCAGAGCAACGTCTCTGGCAGCTTTGGCGATCGGGTCAGCCCCCAGCCCTCCGCGACTTCCTGGCTCAGTATCCCGAGGCTAGCACTGCCCAAATCGCCGCGGCCATTGGTGTCGACCAATACGAACGCTGGCAACGCGGTGAACGGCCGCTCGCCGAAGAGTATCTCCAGTTGTTGCCGCCCGGCCCGGATCAAGCTCAAGCTGCCTGCGACATCATTTATGGCGAGTTTCTCCTCCGCGAGCAACTGGGGCAACATCCCCAAAGTGCTGATTTCTGTTCGCGCTTTCCCGAGCATGCCGACTCGTTGAACCGGCAACTGGAGGTGCATCGGGCTTTGGCTTTGACCGCCCCGCGGATGGCTCCGCCGCCGCCCACCCTGGTGCCGCAGATTCCCGGCTACGAACTGCTGGGCGAGATCGGTCGGGGCGGAATGGGGGTGGTGTATCGGGCCCGGCAACTCAGCCTGGATCGCGAGGTGGCCCTGAAGGTACTGCAAGTGCCCGACGACGACCCGACCACCCTGGAACGCATGCGTCGCGAAGCCCAGATTACCGCCCGACTGTCGCATCCCCGCATCGTGAGCATTTTTGATGCAGGCCGCGTCGGGGCTTTTTTCTTCTTTGCCATGGAACTAGTGGTCGGTGAGGATTTGCATCGGCTGGTTCACCGCCAAGGGCCCCTGGACCCTGCCGTCGCCGAAGAATACTTGCGTCAGGCAGCCGATGCTTTGTCGCATGCTCATGCGGCGGGGATGGTGCATCGCGACATTAAACCAAGCAACCTAATGATCGGGCCGGCCGGACTGAAACTGCTGGATCTGGGGTTGGCTCGCCGGGCCGGCGTGTTGGGCGATACCGCCCTGACCCAGGCCGGCACCTTTATGGGCACGCCGGACTACATCGCCCCCGAGCAAGCCAACGATGCCCGCCGAGCCGACGCCCGCAGCGATCTGTACTCCCTGGGCTGCACCTTCTTCTTTGCCCTGACCGGTAAAACCCCCTTCAGCGGCGATACGCCCCTGGCCAAGCTCATGCAACATCACGCTGGTCAAATCCCCTCGCCGCTAGTGCATCGTCCCGATCTGCCGCCTCATCTGGTCGCTGTGTTGGCTCGGCTGATGGCCAAAGACCCCGCCGACCGCTTTGCATCGGCAGATGCGTTGATGAGGGCTTTAACTCCTCCTGCCTCCACAGCAGGGCCAACCGCTCGCGGTTCACGTGTTGAATTGCTCCATCGCTTCCTCACTGCCGATTGGGTCAAAGGGCTTGCCTTCAGCCCTGATGGCTGTTGGCTTGCCGCCGTTGGTTTGGATCGCCGCTTGCGGTTGTATAACTTGTTCAACGGGCAACTGGCCTGGGAAAGTTCCTACTCGGCGGGGTTACTGTGTGTCGCGTTTGGTCCCGAGGGGCAATCGGTAGCCGTCGGCGGTGAAGACAGACGTCTGCGTCTGATTGACTTGGCCGCTCGCCGCGAGCGTTGGCAGATGCCCGGCCACCAAGATAACATCAACGCCGTGGCTTTTGCTGCTCGCGGGGTGCGTCTGGTCAGTGCAAGCCATGATGGTACTTTGCGGGTTTGGGAGACACGCACCGGCGAGACCCGCCACGAGTGGCTCGCCCACCGAGGGCCGGTGTGGAGCGTCTGCACTACCCCCGATGGGGCCTTGGCTCTCTCGGCCGGTCAGGATCGGCTTTTGCGTCTCTGGGATGTCGCCGACGGTTCCTTGCAACACACCTGGCCTGAGTTGCCTGCCATAGCCATCAGTACGGCCATCTCTGCCGATGGGTCGCGGGTGGTTGCTGGTTTGAGCGATGGCAGCGTGCGTGTTTGGTCGCTACACGATCGCCAACTCATTCAGCAGGTGAACGCTCACAGCTGGAAAGTCGGGGCAGTCTGTTGGGCTGGCAGCAACAGCCTGTTTCTCAGCGGCGGACGGGACAATCTAGCGCATGTGTGGGAGATCGGCGCACCGTCCCCAATACTCACCCTGCAAGAGCATAATCGTTGGATTAGCTGTGTGGCTTGGTGCTCGGGAGAACCGATTTTCGCTACCGGCGGAGCAGACAAACAAATTTGCGTCTGGCGATGGGATGTCTGACAGAACAATACCGCGACTAGCTAGGACGATGGAAGGGTGGTTCCCAACTCCACCCCCTCAGCCGTTTGGGGCTGCGAGGCCTTGCGATCCCCACTCGAAGGGGATACGGGACAAAAGAGGCAACCTTGAGAGGGCACCGACGACATGATTTGGTTGGTCCGACATGGGCAGAGTGAGGCCAACATCGGTCTGGTTAACCACGACTTTCCCAATATTGTGCTAACGCCCCTGGGACACGCCCAGGCAAACGCTTTGGCCCGTTGGTGTCCGCTGCCGCCTGATTGGTTGGCTCACTCGCCCTTTCTGCGTGCTCGGCAGACAGCCGAGCCAATGCGTCAGCGATTTCCCACGGTGCCGGTCCACGAGTTGGCCGTACAAGAATTCACCTATCTTAATTCGGACCAGGTGGGCTTGCTGCGACCCGAGCAGCGCGAGCCGGTCTCACGCGCCTACTGGGAGCGCTTGGATCCCTACCACCGCGAGGGGGGGCCGGCCGAATCGTTTGCCGATTTCTGTCAGCGAGTCGAGGATTTTCTGAGATGGGCCGAGCGGCAGACGAGCTTCGGCATCGTGTTCTCGCATGCCGAATTTATCCGGGCCGTGCTGCTACGTTTGATGTACCCCCACGAACGCGATCTCGCTTTGTTCATGCGTCGTTACGCTCTGCTTCGTCTCGGCTGGTATATTCCCAACGGCTGCGTGGTGCGGCTGCGTCCCGAGCGAGAACGAGGCTGCTGGTGGTTCTCGGGCATCGAGATAACGCACCTAAACGATGTAGCCGCCGAAGCCTGAGCGGTGGTAGTGGTAGTGCAATAATTGCCATGCCCAGCAGAGTGGGCTGTGGGCTTGGGAACCCACTCCAAAACGGGCAGCAGTTACAGCCTGCTGTCCTCCTGTGGCTTTAGCTACGCCGCCCTAGCGTCATTCGGCTTCGCGCGGCTCTCGGGCTTCACGCGGCTCTCGGGCTTCGCGCGGCTCCCGGGGGCCTCGTCCGCCACGGCTTCCGCCGTTGCTGCTGCCTTCTCGACGGGGACGTTCCTCTCGGGCGGGGGGAGCTTCCCCAGCCGGCAGCGGGACGTAACCGCTCTCGTCCCGAATCACCGCCTTGCGAGAGAGCTTGATGCGGTCCTGATCGTCGATCCCGATCACCTTGACTCGAATCCGTTCGCCAACTTTGACCACCTCGTCCGGTCGCCCCACATACCCCTCAGCCAGTTCGCTGATGTGGCACAAGCCATCGCGGCCGGGAGCGATTTCGACGAAAGCTCCGAAATCCTTCAGCGAACGGACAATCCCTTCGTAGACTTTGCCGACCTTGACCTCTTCGCATAACGCCTCGACTTTGCCTTTGGCGGCCTCAGCTCCGGCGGCATCACTGTGCGAAATATAGACGGTGCCGTCGTCCTCGATGTCGATTTTGGCCCCGGTCGATTCCTGGATCGCCTTGATGGTTTTGCCACCCGGCCCGATCAGCAGGCCAATTTTTTCTGGGTTGATCTGCAAGGTCAGCAGACGTGGGGCATGCGGGGAGATTTCCGCTCGCGGGGCCCGTAGGTTCGACAGCATCGCTCGCAGTATCTCGCGTCGCGCTTCGCGGGCTTGTTCCAGCGTCGCCTTGATGATTGCCTCGTCTATTCCGTCAATCTTCAAGTCCAGCTGGATGCCGGTTATCCCTAGACCGGTGCCCGCCACTTTAAAATCCATGTCGCCGAAGTGGTCTTCATCCCCCTGGATGTCGGTCAATAACGTCCATTTCTCGCCTTCTTTGACAATCCCAATCGAAATTCCCGCTACCGGGCGGGTGATGGGCACCCCTGCATCCATCAACGCCAGCGTCCCTCCACAGACACTGGCCATGCTGGAGGAGCCGTTGGACTCCATAATGTCGGAGACCAGGCGAATGGTGTAGGGAAATTTGTCCGGCGGCGGGATCACCGCTTTGAGCGAACGCTCAGCTAGCATGCCGTGGCCGATCTCCCGGCGACCCGGGCCGCGCAATGGTTTGGCCTCACCCACCGAGAAAGGCGGGAAGTTATAATCGAGGTAGAATTTCTTGCTGTATTCATCAATGATGCCGTCGATACGCTGTTCGTCGGCACTCGTGCCTAGGGCGATCGTCACCAACGCTTGCGTTTCGCCCCTTTGGAACAACGCCGAGCCGTGGACCCGCGGTAGCAGGTTCGTCTCGCAATACAGTGGCCGAATCTGCTTGGTGGTGCGGCCATCGATGCGTTTGCCTTCGAGAATCAGATCGCGGATGACGCGTTCTTCCAGAGCATACAGCGCGGCGTTGACTTGACTGAGGGTGTAAGGCGATTCTCCTTCGGCCGGCAAATAGGCAGCTTTGACCTTCTCCTTGAATTCCTTGACAGCGTTGGCCCGTTCGATTTTGCCGGGGGTTTGTTTGACAGCGGCGAATTCGGCGTAGTATTTGGTACGGAACTCTTCGATCAGCGGGTTGACTGGTGGGGGCGGGGGGAACTGTTTGGGCCCGAGGCCCAACTTGTCCCGTAACTCTTCGATGAGATCGACCACCTCGATGACATACTTATGAGCAAACATAATCGCTTGCAGCATGGCATCTTCACTCATCTCGCGGGCAAACCCCTCGATCATGGTGATCGCTTTGCGGGTGCCGCTGATGATTAGATCCAGGTCCGATTCTTCCATCTGCTCCTGGGTCGGCATCACGATCAATTCGTTGTTGATGCGCCCCAAGCGTACCGAGCCGGTCACTTGCAGAAACGGAATGTGCGAAATGTGCAACGCGGCACTGGAGCCGATCATGCACAAAATGTCCGGGTCATTCTGGCGGTCAGCCGACAAGGTCGAGGCGATGATCTGGACCTCGTTGAAGTAATCGGCGGGAAACAGGGGACGGATCGGACGATCGATCAGCCGTGAGGTCAAGGTTTCCTTGATGGTGGGGCGGCCTTCACGCTTAATGAAGCCGCCGGGGAATTTACCTGCAGCGTAGGCTTTTTCGCGGTAATCGACTGTCAGCGGGAAGAAGTCCTGGCCTTCGCGAGCAGTGCCCTCGACGGCGGTGACCAAGCCGATGGTGTCGCCGTAGCGAACGGTGACTGCACCGTGGGCTTGTTTGGCAAATTTTCCGGTTTCGATGATGAGAGATTGAGCACCGAAAGGTCGTTCGACTCGAGTAACCTGCACAGATTGATCTCCTCCAGGGATGGGCGCGAGGATGGCCCATCGAGGCCGGAAGTGGAATAGCCGCCCAGGCGAGGTCGGAGAACCAAGCTCGGCCGGACGGGACGGAGGGTAACACGGACCTCAAAGGCGAACGGGGCCACCAAGCAGAAGGTGGCCCCGTTGGAATTACTTTCTTAGTCCCAGTTTGGCGACGACGGCCTGGTAGCGAGCGAGATCCGACTCGCGGAGATACTTCAGCAACCCGGATCGCTTACTGACCATCTTGAGCAGGCCGCGTCGGCTAGAGTGGTCTTTCTTATGCAAGCGAACGTGCTCATGTAATTCGTTGATGCGGGCCGTCAGGAGGGCAATTTGCACCTCAGGGGACCCAGTGTCCTGTTGTTCGCGCCGGAAGGAGTCAATGATTTCCAGCTTGCGTTCCTTCGTAATGCTCATCGCGGTCCCTGGCCCCTCCGCCGGGTGCCACCTCTGACCTACACACGATTTATCCCTTATTCCTCACCTCGCCATCGTAGCAGGCTTTTGCCCCTTGACAAGGGCAATCCACAGACAGCCTTCGAAATTTGGAGGCATTCTGGGGTCTGCTCCCTTTGTTTCATACCTGTTGCGTGCTTCTCTCTTGGTTTTTTCCTGCCGGACGTTACAATGACTTAGGGGCTTTTCTCCTTGCTTTCCTCCTTTCACCTGGTCCGAGAGTGAGAACTGGCTTGGACTTAATCCCAAGTGCGTTGTATACTTCCCTTAGAATCCCTCGTGTCGCTGCGTTGAAACTAACCGCAAACGATTTCTCCGAGCGCATAGTCGTTTGTTCGGAGATCTTTGCTTGCTGGGTCCGATCCTGGCTTTGATTGTCGAGATTGCTCCTTAGGTCGAGATTACTCCTTAGATTGAATCCTCATCGAGGTGATGGCGTGTCCAGACACCGGCCCCCTCCGGTTCCCCCTCCGCTCTCGGCTGCCACGGCCACTGGGTGGTGGCTGATGTTGATGGTGGCCCTGGTGTGGGTGTACTGGCCCTCCTTGGTACTGTTGGTCGGTCGCTGGTCACAAGATCCGCAATACACACACGGCTACGTTGTGCCGTTGTTCGCTGCCCTGGTGTTGTGGCTACGTCGAGATCACTTTCCCGGACCCACACGTTCCACCCTAGGCTTGTGGGGACTCGTCTGGCTCGGTTTGGCCGCTCTGGCCCGCTTGGCCGGTACCGTCTTTTCCTTCGAGTGGCTGGAAATCGGCTCGCTGTTGCCTGCCACCATTGGCATCGTCTGGTTGGCTTTTGGCCGACGAACGGTTCTGTGGGCGTGGCCGGGTTTTGTGTTGATGATGTTCATTCTGCCCTGGCCCTGGCAGGTCGATCAGTTGCTAACGCATCCGTTGCGGCGGGTTGCTACTGTGTGTAGCACCTATGCCTTGCAAACCGTTGGGGTGCCGGCCCTCTCACGCGGCAATGTCATCATTGTCGGCCCGATGGAAGTCGGCGTCATCGAGGCCTGCTCGGGCCTGGGTATGCTTATGACTTTTTTTGCTCTGTCCACCGCCGTGGCTTTTGCCGTCGAACGCCCCCGCATCGACAAATGCATCATCTTCCTAAGTGCTATCCCTATTGCCTTATTGATGAACGTCCTACGCATCACCGTCACGGTCTTTCTATTTCAGTATGCCGATGCCCAGACCGCTCGGATGGTTTTTCACGATGTAGCCGGTTGGGTGATGATGCCGATGGCGTTGTTGACCTTGGGAGGGCTAATTGCCCTGTTGGACCGGTTATGGATCGTGGAAGAGTTCCGACCCGTGCCGGTGGTGCGGCCTCGCCCACAGGCCGCATTGGCCTCTGGCAACCGTTCGCCAGCGTTAATCGAACGGGTTCCGATCGTCCCCCGAGGGATTGCCCCTGCGAGCGACGGTGAGCCTTCGATGCAGGAGATTCGCGATGGTTCCTAGTGATCCTAAGAAAAAAACCCCTTTGCGTACTGCGGCCCTGCCCGCCGAACCTGCTGCCGTGATGGCATCGCCAGCTGAGGTTCCAGCCATTCTGCAAAGCGCCCCTAGCCTGGGGGCCCTTCTGCACTCCCTGCGTCGTTCCTGGAAACTGGTTATGCCCACGGCTCTGCTGTGTGCCGTCCTGGCCTCTGCCGTCGCTTGGATGTTTATCCCGGCCCAGTACACCAGCACCATGACCCTGCGATTGTTGCGATATTCGACGATCGGTATGGACCCTAATGACGACAATTTTGCCAACGTGCAGAAGGCACAAACCAACATCCTCAAAAGTTTTGATGTTTTGAATGAAGCCATCGTCAAATCGCGGATCACCGAAACCTATGGCGTAACTGAAACTCCCACTAGCCTGGCCAAAAAACTGGTGGTCCATTTCAACGACGGCCCCGAAATGATGAGTGTGCAACTCTCCGGCGAAAACCCCGAAGCCGTCGCCGCTCTGCTCAATGCCATCGGCGAAGTGCTGCCCAAACGCATGCTCGATGCCGATACCAAACGGCTGCAATCGGCCATCGAGGCCAAGGAACGCCAACTCAAAGAGAAGGCTAGCCTGCTCAACGAGAAACGCAAGGAACTGATCAGCGCGGAAACCAAGGTGGGACTGGACAAATTGCCCGGCATGGAACGCAGCCAAGCTGGGGCCGAACGCCGATTGGATAGTCTCCAAAGTGCCATCTCCAAATTGGAACAAGACTTGGCCAGTCTGACGGCCGAACGCACCAGCAAAGAGCGGCGGCTTAAGAGTAATCTCAAGCCGCTAGTACCCGAGAAAGAGATTGACGACGCCCTGGTCAACAACCCTGAGTACCAGGGATTGTTGGTTGAAATGTCCAAGCTCCGTCAAGATCTGGACCAACTGCGACGCACGGCCAAACGCCATATCTACGAGGAAGAGTCCAAGCCCTATCTGCGGCGTTTGGCCAACCTTCAGCGAGAGGCCGACCAGATCCGCGAACAAATGCGGGAACGTCTGGCCGAACGCAACCAGAAAGTGCAACAGGACCTCGACCGCCGTTCTATTGAGGAGCTCACCGACAAGATCGAGGGATTGAAGCAACAGAAAGAAAAACTCGACAAGGAAGTCGACAAGTGGCAGAAGGTAGTCAATGGCTTCAAAGACGGCACCTTACGCGTACCGCTGGAGGTTCTGGCCTTGCGTGATCAGGTCGGCTTCCTCGAAGAGGAGATGAAAAGCATCGCTACCTCCAAAGCGGGGCTTTCGGGTCTCTTCCCCATCACGCCCCGGCTGAGCCGTCATACCGACGCCTTTGTTCCCAATGAAAAGGACTACAGCCGGCCGTTGAAATACTCGCTGGCTGTGGGGACGTTGATGTTCGGCGTCTGCTTGATCGGTGGCTGCTTGCTGGAAGCTCGCGCACGCAAGATCAATGATAGTAGCGAGATTCGTGACGGCCTGGGCCTGAAAATCCTCGGCACGATCCCCGCCTTGCCCTCGGCCGTTCGCAAGAAGAGTGCCGCAGCGCTGTCGATGGGCGGACTGGATAGCCAATTTGGACTGACCGAAGCGGTAGATGCGGTGCGGACGCGGCTGTTGCATGCCCCTCAAGTCGATGGCGTGCGTATCATCATGATCACCAGTGCTACCACCGGCGAGGGCAAAACAACTCTCTCCAGCCACCTAGCTGCTAGCTTGGCGCGGGCCTGGCGCAAGACGCTGCTGATCGACGGCGACCTGCGTAACCCCAACGCCCACTTGCAGTTCGATCTTCCGGGGGAACCGGGCCTCAGCGAAGCGTTGCGCGGCGAGATAGAGTTTGAAGACGCTATCAAGCCCACCAGCCTCAGCCGACTTTGGCTGCTTCCTGCAGGCCGCATCGACCTCTACGCTCTGCAAGCCCTCACCCAGGAGGGGCTTTCGAGCGTCTTTGATCGGCTCAAAGAACAATTCGATTTTATCGTGATTGATACGTCGCCGGTCCTCCCGGTCCCCGATGCCCTGGTCCTGGGTCAACAGGCCGACGCCGTCTTGCTTAGCGTGATGCGCGATGTTAGCCGCATGCCGGCCGTCTATCAGGCTCAACAAAACCTGGAAGAGTTGGGTATCCGTGTCCTAGGTACCGTGGTAAGTGGTGAAAAAACTGAAACCTACGGTCGGGCGGTGCCCTACGGTCCCTTGCCTGGTGCAGGGGCCTGACCAGGATCTCTGTCCGCTGATTCGTTGATTTCTCGATTACATCCTGGGGAGGTGCTTACTCTTGCTGCGTCACACGATTCTCTTGGCCGGTTTACTACTCCTACTGGGGGGCGGATTGGTTCATGGACTGTGGACCGACCGTTGGTGTCCCTCTCGTGTGGCCGAAGATGCCGCGGCTCGTTTGGACACGCTGCCCACCGAGGTGGACAACTGGAAAAGCGAACCGTTTGAACAGAAAGACGAGGATCTGGCCCTCACCGGAGCAATCAACCACTATAGCCGTATCTTCACCGATCCCACGAGCGGTGAGAAAATCGCTGTGATGATTCTATGTGGGCGGCCGGCGCAGATGGTAGTTCATCGTCCGGAACATTGTTATCGGGCTGCAGGCTACGAACCGGCCGGAGCAGCAGTTAAATTGTTGCTGAAATCGCCTCTACCCGAAGCTGGGGAACAGGCGGCAGAATTTTTCACTGGGCTGTTCACCCGCGAAGAGACCGCCGGGCCAAATCAACTTCGGATCTACTGGTCATGGCTGACACCGGAGTCGGGCAGTTCCTGGACGGCACCGAGCAATCCGCGGTTCGCCTTCGCCCGCAGTGCGGCCCTGTACAAACTCTATGTGATTCGAAACACTACCGGCTCGCCTCTGCCTGCTGCTGAAGATCCGGCCGCTCAACTGATTCTCAAATGTTTGCCGGTTTTCCGTGCCAAGTTGCACTCGTCTGTGAGTTAGACGTTAGACTCGTGCTATGAGCCTTACCATTGACACAGGATCGACATCCATGCCTTCTGAAGGTCAGACCCTATTGACCCCTTCGCTGCTGGTAGACAACCGCCTCCCTGTGGGGGTTGGACTCTTGCCTCGTCCGGTGGTCGTGGTGCCAGCCCTCAGTTGGTACAACCAGGTCAAGCGAACGCTGGACATCGCCCTGGCCCTGCTGATGCTTATTCCCAGCTTGCCAGTGATTCTGCTGTTTGCCTTGTTAGTGAAGCTTACCTCGCGTGGCCCCGCTTTTTATTCCCAGACCCGCGTGGGCAAAGGGGGACGCCCGTTCACTATTTGGAAACTGCGTTCCATGGTCGTCGATAGCGAAAAGTACGGTGCCCAATGGTGTGCCAAAGGCGACCCTCGCATCACCCCCCTGGGGCACTTCCTCCGTCGTAGCCACATCGACGAACTGCCCCAACTCTGGAATATCCTTCGCGGCGAGATGTCACTGATCGGCCCTCGGCCCGAACGCCCTGAATTCGTTCCGAAACTAGAAGCCGCCATCCCCGGATATAAGGAACGGCTCAAAGTGTTGCCGGGGGTGACTGGATTGGCCCAGATCCACCTGCCCGCGGACAGCGACTTGCCCGGAGTCGAACGCAAGCTGGCGATGGATTTGTATTACATCAAAACCATGAGTTTTTGGATGGACCTGCGGATCTTCCTGGCTACGATTATTCATGTCTTCAAGCCGTACATGGCCGACAAGTGGTTTTTCCGCTTGACACCTCAGAAATGCGCCAAGGCGTTAAGCGCGGCGATGCCCCCTCCTGGATACGAGTGATCCCATGCGCCTGCTCACCGCGCCTACATCAACCGCCCTCTCACCGCTTCGCTCGGTGCGTTCCAGAGGTTCATCTGCACCCTACGGGCTAGGCTTCGCCCTATTTTTGCTGGTCAACTTGGTTTTGTTCACCCGCCCTACCGACTTCCTGCCGGGGCTTGTCGGCTTCGAGCTCTACCAATACGTTATCCTCGTTTGTTTACTCGTTTCCTTTCCAGCGATTTTGCAATATCTTCAGGAACCCCACCTCGAACAAAAACCAATCGATCTATTCGTATTGTTGCTGTTACCAGCCGCGTTCATGTCTCACATTGCTCAGGCGTCGTTGGATCAAGCGATTAGCGAAGCGTTTGCAATGTTTAAGATCATCATCTATTACTTGCTTTTCGTTTCGCTCGTGTCAAATGGGGCTCGATTGCGAGCCTTCACGGGCTGGTTGGTTCTCTTCGCCGCCCTGGTAGCACTGTTGGGCATCCTCGACTTCCATCAACAACTCGGCTTTTTACCCAACGGCAAGCTGCCCCGCCTCAAAAATGAATTCGGTATAGAGGCAGTTGAAGATATCACTCGTATGTACGGTCCTGGGATTTTTCAAGACCCGAATGATATTGCCGCGTTGATCTGCTCGGCCACGATGTTGCTGTTGGGTCGCTTGCTGGACAAGCGAAGCGGCCCGATACGCTATCTTTGGGTGTTTCCCCTAGCAGGGTTGGGCTACGGTTTCTATCTCTCCCAGTCGCGCGGCGGCATGCTGGCTATTGCGGCCGGCTTGGCCGTGCTGTTCACGATTCGCTATGGCCTTCAGCGAGGCCTGCTTGTGAGTCTGCTATTGGCACCTCTCGTGGTTGCTTTTCTAGCCATGCGTCAGGCCGATCTTTCGTCGCACCATGATTCGGGCCAGACACGTATTCAGTTGTGGAACGAGGGGCTGGTGATGTTCCGGGCCAACCCAGTTTTCGGTGTTGGTGTCAACGAGTACAAGACGCATGCAGGACAGGTGGCCCATAATTCATATCTGCATGCTTTTGGGGAAATGGGCACCTTTGGCGGTGTGCCATTCTTCGCCGCCTTCTATCTTGCCTTGGCGGGGCTGATCCGGCTCTACCGCCCGATCCCGCAGGGTACCAGTAAGCCGTTGCCGCCCCAGATACTCGATGAGGATTTCGAGCAAGTGGGGCCTTATGTGTTTGCAGCCCTAGTAACCTTCATGGTAAGCATGTTTACGCTTACTTTGAATTACCTCGTGCCAACTTATGCGTTCCTGGCGATGGCTTCGGTGGTGCTGCACCGCGCTCCAACGGTGCCTCGTCTGACGCCGATGGTGTTCAGCCTCAATCTGGTCGTACAGATGGCTATTTACAGCTTAATTTACTTGGTGTTGATGTTCGCCATGGTCAGGGCGTTGTTCCGCGCATGAGCCAGCCGACCCCCCAACTCCTCGCTCAACGTGCGATACGCGGGGGAGCAATTCTGCTGGCCGCCCGGCTGGGGATGCAGGCCTTTTCCTGGGCCGTGACCCTGGCTATCCCCGCGCTGGTGCAACCACATGACTACGGAGTGATGACCTGGGGCTTTGTCTTTCTGTACCTGTTGGAAATCTTTGCCGAGGCCGGTTTGGGCCGTGCCCTGGTGCAGCGGGAAATTCTTTCCCCTCTGGACCGGGACTATATCTTCACCCTTAGTCTCACCTTTTCAGCTAGTTGTTATCTTGTCTTGTTCACCTGTGCGGAGGCCTTAGCTCTGCTGGTCGGCGAACCGGCCTTTGCTACTTTCATCCGCGTTCTGGGTCTGGTCCTCTGGCTTGTGCCGTTCCGCACCGTCGCCCTGGCCATTCTTGAACGCGACCAACGGCTGGGCCGGCTCGCCGGTGCGCATATCCTTACTGCGGGGATTCAATCGGCTCTGGTCCTTCTTCTTGCCTTTCAAAACTTAGGTTACTGGGCTTTAGCCATCGGTGCTATCACCGGTATTACTCTCGAAGCGTTGAGCCTCTGGTACTTTTCCGGCTGGTGGCCACGCTTGGCCTGGCCGGGGCGCGAGGCGTTGCCGCTCTTGAGTTTCGGGGCTTGGACTGCGGCAGGAAGTCTCGTTTGGTTTAGCTATGATAATGTCGATTTTCTGTTGATCGGTGCCTTGCTCGGCAAAGATGCCCTGGGTACCTACTCGCTAGCGTTCACACTCATGACCCTACCGGTCCAAAAGCTCTCCGCCAACGTCAATCAGGTCGCCTATCCCGTCTTCTGTCGCCTGCAAAAGGATCCCCCACGCCTAGCTGACTGGTACCTGCGGATGACCGTCATGCTTGGCTTCGTTGGGGTGCCCGTCCTGGCCGGCATGGCCTTGGTGGTCGATGACGCTATCGCCTCTTTCTATCGCCCGCAGTGGCTCGCTGCCGTAGAACCGTTTCGTCTGTTGGCCGTAGTGGGCATCGTGCGGCTCTATGCCTCTACGCTTCCGCCTTTGTACAATGCTTTGGGTTTGCCTCGGATCAATTTCTTTTATAATCTGACGTGTGCAATAGTTCTATCGTGTGCTTTTGCCCTAGGAGTCTGGATCCAGGGCGTACGTGGCGTGTGCCTCGCCTGGCTGATCGTTTATCCGTTGCTGGTCGCTGGCCTGCTCTCCCTGACTCGCTCCCTGCTCGGCTTTGGACTGCGCGGCTTCGTCCAACCCCAACTGCCCGTTCTGGCCGGTGCGCTACTTATGGTCGTTAGCGTCCTATTGGTGCGGCAACTGGCCGAGCCGGGCTTTTTTCGCCTGATTCTGTCTGTGGTCGTCGGGGCCGTGAGCTATGCTGCAGGGATGCTGCTTCTGGGGCGAAGCGTTGTGCTGCAGGTGCGACAGTTGTGGTTTGAACTGCGCGGTCGCCCTACCGAGGAAACGTCGGCCACCGCGGCCGTACATATGTAATATTTTAATAATCCTGGCACTCATTAATATATAATTAAACTTTATAAAACAAAAAGTTAACCGAGACTTTGGATGAACCAATGCTCACTCCTACGCAATCTGGCAGAGAACTTTCCTCTCGGTTTCTCCGTTCCGATTGGACCGGCCCCCCTCCCGTTCGCCTAGGCAAGGTCTGGTCCTTTCTCGGCCACCAAACTCCAGCTGCCGACCAGGACCCGTTGGCATTCGCCCGCTGGTGCATCCGGCATGCCGACACCCTCAAGCCGTTGTGCGGCAAGTCGGAGATCG
>JBDNDE010000094.1:0-14970 GCA_046719305.1 Gemmataceae bacterium
CGAGATCTATCGTATCGGCGGAGCGCAAGCCGTCGCCGCTTTAGCCTACGGCATCGACGGCTTAGCTGCCGTGGATATGATCGTCGGACCAGGCAACCTCTTTGTCGCCCTGGCCAAGCGGCACGTCTATGGGCAGGTGGCCATCGACTGCATCGCTGGGCCAAGCGAAGTCGTAGTGTTGGCCGATGACACGGCTCGGCCGGAGTTCCTGGCCGCCGACTTGCTAGCGCAAGCAGAACATTCACCGGGTTGCAGCATCATGGTGACCTGGCACGCGCCGTTGCTCGATGCTGTCGCTGCCGAGTTGGACCGGCAGTTGGCCCAGTTGTCGCGAGCCGAATGGACGCGGGATGCCTTAGCACAGTTTGGTGCGTTCGTGCTGACCCGCAATCAAGCCGAGGCAGTGGCCGTCGTCAATCAGCTAGCCCCAGAACACTTGGAAATATGCACGGCGGACCCCGAGGGGATTGTGGCCCAGATCGACCATGCCGGTGCGATCTTTCTGGGGCCGTATTCACCAGTGGCGGTGGGCGATTATGCCGCCGGGCCATCGCATGTATTGCCCACAGGGGCGACGGCTCGCTTTGCTAGCGGGTTGTCGGCCAACGAGTTTCTGCGACGCAGCAGCGTGATACGCTTTGATCGGGAAGGGTTGGCCCGGCTGGCAGCTGATGTGGAACGCCTGGCGAAGCTCGAAGGGTTGACGGCCCACGCGGCCAGTGTCACCTGTCGATTTGGAAAAGGCGGTGAGACGTGAGCTTGCTGGAATATCTGCGTCGAGACCTTCGCGCGATGGCGGGCTACACGCCGGGCGAACAGCCGCGGGGCGGACGAGTGATCAAACTCAACACAAATGAAAATCCGTATCCGCCTTCACCGCAAGTGATCCAAGCGATTCGCGAAACGCTCACTGGGGACCATCTCCGCAAATATCCCGATCCACTCGGCACTCGCTTTCGCGAGACGGCGGGCCGTATTCTCAACGTCGATCCCGACGGCATTGTGATCGGCAACGGCTCAGATGACGTGCTGACGATCTTGACGCGAGCCTTTGTGCCGGCTGGGGGAAGGGTGTTGTCGCTGACGCCCAGTTATTTGCTCTATCGCACTCTGGCCGAATTGCAGGGGGCCCGTTTCGTCACGGTGCCGTTTGGTCCCGGCTGGAGCGTGCCGGCGGCTTTCCCCTCGGCTGATCTGATGTATGTGGCCAATCCGAACTCGCCTTCGGGTACAACCTTGGACGTAGCAACGCTGCTGGGGCGATCGACGTGCCCGGTGGTGGTCGATGAAGCTTACGGCGACTTTGCCGAGCGGAACGCTTTGGAATGGGCACGCAGCGGACAAGCGATAGTGACGCGGTCGTTATCCAAGTCGTATGCCCTGGCAGGGATGCGTTTCGGCTTTGCAGTAACGACGCCGGAGGTGGCTGGCGAGTTAAACAAAGTCAAAGATTCGTACAACTGCGACGTGCTGAGCTTAGCGGCGGCCACGGCCGCGCTAGAGGATCAGGAGTATATGCTTAGGTGCCGCGACCGCATCCGGGAGACGCGAGAGCAACTCGCACGAGGGTTGATCGAGTGCGGTTTCCGCGTGACACCCAGCCAAGCTAATTTTGTCTGGGCAGAGCATGAGCGGCCGGTACGACCGATCTATGAGGAACTCAAGCGGCGTGGTATTCTGATTCGATATATGTTTTATGACGGATATGGGGAAGGTTTGCGTGTGAGCGTGGGCACGGAGGAAGAAATCGAGACATTTCTTGAGCAGCTACGCAAACTGCTCGAGACCATGCTATGAATTATTTAAGCCCTTTTCCCCTCGCGTCTCTCCAGCGAGAGCTCAATCATGTACATTCGCCGCGACTACCAACATCAACTCGATCAAGCTCGCAAGGCTGGCTTGTCGGCTCGCGAGATTAATTCGGCCCAGAGTGGACAACCGGCCGCAACGGAACGTTATGCGGCCGATGCCAACGGAACGGTCTGGAGCGTGGATGCACGGGGGCAACGCATCTGCACACCGCCCCCGGAAGCTGCTTGAGGAACCAACTATTCTGGAAGCCGACCGGTTGGTCAGGGGTTCTGGTTGAGCAGTTCCTTCATTGCCTGGTCAGCGGCTCGAACTGCTTCCCAGTCTTTTTTGTAATCGACGGCCACAAACTTATATTGATTGGCTGGTCCGAAGGCTTTCTCCAAGCCGCTTCCCTCCCAGTTGAAGCTAAGGAATGCCTCACGGACCTTAGTGGCCAACTCGGGTTTGAGGCGATGCGAGTGGCCGAAACAGGCAGGCGGGTAGCTTGCAGATTTGTAAATCGAGCGGAAACGGTCAGTTGAGAGCTTATCGCGAGCGACAACTCGGGCCAACAGGTCGTTGGCGACGGCCACCACTTCGTACTTGCCTTCGGCCACGCCAAGGATCGAGTCTTCCTGACCACGAGTGATGGTGTAGTTGTAGTCACGTCCAGGCAAGTATTTGTGCTCGCGCCACAGGGTCACTAAGGGGGCACGGAACGACGACAACGACGAAATGCTCGTCAATTGGATCGTCTTGCCTTTCAGGTCCGCTAAATTCTTGACCGCTGAACTCTTGTGAACCAGCATCTCCATCTGATACTCAAACTTTCCTTCCTTGTCGGCCATGACGCAGACAGGGATGAACCCGCCTTGGTTGACGCCCAGTGTGACGGCACCCGTGCTAAAGGAGGCCAGATGCAGTTTGCCATCGCGCAGATCCTCGGCCATGCCGGAGGCAGTGCTAGGAGTTTCGACCAGTTCGATCTTCTTGCCAGTGACCTTTTGGAAGTGGGCGAAGAATTCCTTCCAGTTTTCGTTAGCCTTTTCCAGGTCGCGATCCAGGGTCGCGAACCGAAGCACCTCTGGGTCCAGCAGCTTGTCGGCCTCTTTGGGGGTGTCGGCCAATAGATCGCCGTTTTCGTCGCTAAACTCCTCAGCGAGTTTCTCGGCAGTCTGTAGTCCCAAACGGAGAATCTGCGGTAAGTTGACCGGCTTGTTGGCGGGTATCCAGATGGCGAAGTAGGCATAAGCACCAGTGCCGATACCGAACAATAGAATCAGCAGCAACAGCCAAGCCCCCGAGCCGCCTTTCTTACGCGGGGTAGGGGGAACAGCAGCTGAATCAGGAGTCTGGCTCATGGACAGTCCTCAAGCGGCAAGTATAACTTGATTGCTTCTGTCAACATAGTGAACGTAGTGACTTGGCAAGCGCCTGAAGAAGAAGATTTGATGAAGATGGTCGCTTTCCTCATTCGGGCAACAACTGGAGCCGTTCGGCAAACCGTTCCCGCAGCTGGGACACCTCTTCGCCTGAGATGCTGCATCGCCGTAAGATCAGACGGCGTAAATTCTTCCAGGAGCCGGCCACCAACAATTGGACCTGATGTGCGGTGATGGTCTGATGCGACAGGGTCAGTTCCAGCAGGCGCGTCTGCGTTTCACCCTCAATGAGCCGATGTATCGCCGGCGTAGGGAACATGCCGCCCTCCAAATGGAGCCGACGCAGCCGGGAGGAATGGGTTTGTCGGAACAACCGGCCAACTAGACTAGCGAGGTTGAGATCCTCGTGAAACTGCAAGGAGCTAGCGTGGCGTAGCAGCCCTTCCAGAAGCGAATCGCTGAGCCGGAAATAACAATCCAACACGCGAATCTGCTCGATCCAGGCTGCGCAGGGATTTTTCAGCAACGCGAGCGAGAGCCGCTCGGCGGGAAGCTCCAGATGCAGAAAGCCACGCTGAAACTCCCAACTGCGGGCGGCGTCGGCAAACGGTCCCAACCAATCCAGCACATGCCGACCCAAAAGCGACCGGCGACGGTGTTCCAGATACTGACGCTGAGCGGAAGTTAGTTGCCCAGTGTGCAGTTGCATCTCCACCTGCAAAAATTCCCCGCGGGGGTCACCGCGATCGGCTAACAGATCGCCCAGCACAAAGCGCGGTAGATCGTCCTCGGGATCGTGGGCGATGTCGGCCAGCAACACATCAACAGGGTCGGACGAGATCATCGGCACCTGCTTTCTGAACCGTGTTCTCTTTTATTCTAGTGGAAGCTCCTTATTCTAGTGGAAGCTCCCTTGGGCCAGAGAGGCCGATCGCTTGCCAATCGAACGGGCCATCCTTGCTCAAGCGTGGCAGCGTAAGCGACACCGCCTCGGGATATTTTTGGGCCGCGGCCGTGTTGAACACTACCACCTGCTCGTCCGCGCCGATCGCTCCCTGTTGGCGTAAGCGGGCCAACACATCCAGGCAGATGGCCGACTCGGGACACAGCGAAATGCCCTCAGCGCTGGCCGCGCGATGCATCCACTCAACGATGCTCTCTTCCCGACCGGTTGTCGCTAGGCCACCACTGGCCCGGATAGTATCGAGAATCATGAAATCGCCGACAGCCACGGGCACCCGCAGTCCGCTAGCGACGGTGTGGGGATTGGGAAAGGTTGGGGCATGACGTAGACCCGACTGGAAAGCCTGGGCGATCGGTGCGCAGCCATCGGCTTGACAACTGATAAAGCGTGGGCGGTGTTCGTCCTCCAACCAGCCCAGTTGATGCAACTCATCAAAGGCTTTGCCCATGCCGATCAGCCCAGTACCTCCTCCTGTGGGATATAGAATCACATCGGGCAGCCGCCAGCCGAGTTGCTCAGCTAACTCTAGCCCCATGGTCTTTTTGCCTTCGAGGCGGTACGGCTCTTTGAGGGTCGAGAGATCAAACCAGCCGCACGCCTGGGCCCCTTGGCGGACAATCCGGCCACAATCGTTGATCAGACCATCGACCAGAAAAACCGTCGCTCCGGCGAGCCAGCATTCGATCTGATTAATGAGCGGGGTATCATGGGGCATGAAGACAAAGACTTCCAAGCCTGCCCGAGCGGCATAAGCTGCAGCCGCTCCCCCCGCGTTGCCCGCAGTGGGCAAGGCCAAGCGGGTGATGCCCAGATGCCGGGCCATGCTGACCGCGACGGTCATACCGCGGGCCTTAAAACTGCCGGTAGGCAAGCGAGATTCGTCTTTGATCCATAGTCGTGACAAGCCCAGTTGTTGACCCAGACGGGGGCAAGGTAGTAGGGGCGTAGCGGTTTCCCCGAGGCTGACCGGCTCGGCATCCAGAGGCAATGGCAATAATTCGCGATATTTCCATAGCCCGCCGGTTCGCCGGGCCACGGCGTCGCGATCGAGGCTAGACCGCAACCTCTTGAGGTCATAGCGTACCCATAAGGGCCGATCGGCGTGCAGGGTGTAAATCCCTCCTGGTGGGAAGGTTAGCTCAGGTTCGATGGCACTTTGCAGATGGCAAACAAACGGGTTCATACTCGAGGCTCCTGTGGGGCAAAGAAGTTGTTCTATCCCCGTTGCCGGGCAACGAAACCGCTCGGCAAGTCGACGTTGACCCTGCCACGGCCCCAGGAGTATATTCCGGCCGTCCGGTGCAGGGGGTGCCCCTCGCGGCGGAACGGTGACCGGCGGGTGAAGCCAGGAGGGCAACACGCGTCGGGCCGACAGACAGCACCACGAACCCCACGGAAGGGACCAGTCCCAGAAAGACTTACCCCCTTATGATGTGGATTCGTCGGCGAGGTCTGGGCGTTCATCTCTGGACGCCGGCAAAGGTGAATTTGTTTTTGGAAGTGATGAGTCGCCGACCCGATGGGTTTCACGAACTGGCTACTCTCATGATGGGGGTTGGCTGGTACGACACGCTGGAGTACATCGAGCGTCCCACCGGCGAAGTGATTCTGCACTGCGACACTCCGGAGCTTTCGACTGGGCCCGACAATCTGATCGTTCGGGCGGCCGAGTTGCTCCGCACCCGCTTAGGCATCTGTCAAGGAGTCGAGATTCGTCTGTTCAAGCGAATCCCGATGCAGGCCGGTCTTGCGGGCGGCTCGTCCGACGCGGCGGCCACTCTTGCGGGACTGAACCACCTCTGGCGTCTCGGGCTTGATGCTCCGACGCTAGCGGCCTTGGGAGCCGAGTTGGGTAGTGATGTGTCGTTTTTCTTCCACGGACCGGCGGCTTGGTGTACAGGGCGCGGCGAGCTCATTGAGCCGACGCCTTTGGGCCGACCGTTGGAGTTGGTGTTGGTCTGTCCGCAGGTGGGGCTCTCGACCGCAAGGGTCTTTCAGGCCTTGCAATTGCCCGATAGCTCACCAGTTTCGGGGCAGCCTTTGCGTGTAGCGCTACAACAAGGCGATCTGGCTGCCGTGGGCCGATCGTTATTCAACCGACTAGAGGAACCGGCCGAGAGGCTGTGTCCTGAAGTGCGGAACTGGCGCGAACTGTTAGCCGCGACGGCGTCGCTGGGCCTTGGCTGCCTAGGGGCACGGATGAGCGGCTCGGGTAGTACGGTTTTCGCTTTGGCGCAGGATGCCGCCGAGGCGTTGCAAATAACACGGGCAGTTGCCAACGCACGGCAAAGCGGCGGCGCGGCGCGTGTCCTAGTGGTGCGGAGTTGCGATTAGAGTGTGCCACCGTCAAGAGGAGAACAGACGTGGTCATCACCGAAGTGCGAATCAAGCTCATGGACGATAGCAACGAGAACGAACGCCTGCAGGCTTTCTGCAGCGTTACGTTCGACGACGCCTTCGTGATCCGTGATTTGAAAATCATCGAGGGCACCAAAGGGAGCTTTGTGGCCATGCCCAGCCGCAAGCTCACCGACCGGTGCCCCAATTGTGGTAGCAAGAACCACCTGCGTTCTCGCTTCTGCAACCAGTGCGGCTGTCGGCTCGACGAAGATCGCGCCGTCCGCGATGCCGATGGTCGGGTCAAGCTTCATGCCGACATCGCCCATCCGATCAACTCGGCCTGCCGTGAGGTTATCCAGAACGCCGTCTTGAAAGCGTTTCATCTCGAAAAGGAGAAGGCTAAGTTGCCCGGCTATGTCTGCACCTACGATGATTACGATGGCGGCGACGATTACACGCCCTCGTATACGCAGATTGCCACGGAGATCAACGCCGGGCAGCGTTCCTACCGAACCAGCCGCGCGATGACAACCCCGAAATCCAGTGACGACTTTAGCGCGGGAGTGATGTAAAAAGCGTCCAGCGGAACAGCCGAACGAGGCCCCGTGCCCAAACCGACCTCGGGAACGAGCGTCGGTTTTTCCTTTCCTTCTCTCTGACCAGAAACCGCGCAGCCGCCTATTCATTCTCGTAGTCCTATCCCGGTAGGTTCGCTACACGCAACCCCGGGTATATACTTTTCACGAGGTGACCAATGACGTATGCCGATCTGGCCAAGATGATTGATCATAGCCTGTTACAACAGGTTCTCACGGATGCGGACCTCGAAGCGGGGCTGGCCCTGGCTCGCGACTACGATGTCGCCTCGGTCTGCATCAAGCCGTATGCCGTGCCCCAGGCGGTTCGTGCCTTGGCCGGTTCCTCAGTTCTGGTTGGCACGGTCGTCGGTTTCCCGCATGGTAGCCACCTCACCAAGATCAAAGTGGCTGAGGCCGAGGCCGCCCTAGACGACGGCGCGGTCGAACTGGATATGGTGGTCAACATCGGCAAGGTGCTGTCGCAACAGTACGGCTATGTCGCTGACGACATTGCCGCCGTCGTTGAGACGGCCCATCGGCGTGCGGCCAAGGTGAAAGTGATTTTCGAGAACTGCTTCCTCAAGGATGAACACAAGATCGAACTGTGTCGTATCTGTGGTGAAGTGAAGGCCGACTGGGTCAAAACCTCGACAGGTTATGGTGAGGGCGGCGCGACCGATGAAGACCTGATTCTCATGCGTAAGCACTCGCCGGTCCATGTACAAGTCAAAGCCGCCGGCGGCGTGCGTACCTATGAACGCCTTTTGGCCGTACGCGCACTGGGCGTTACCCGTGTGGGGGCAACGGCTACCAAGGCGATCCTCGACTCCGCCCGAGCCGCCTTGCTCAAGGGCCAATGAGCGACCAAGCCGCTAGCTGCGAGGTGTGTCCGGGCGACTGCGCTGTCCCCTTGCCAGCGTTTACTTGTTGAGTTCTTTCACGCGGATGTTACGATAGCGGACGAACTGCTTGGTGAAGTCGCCCCCACCGTGGACCTGTAGTGCGATGCTGCCTTTGTCCATTCGTTTGATCTTGTCTTGATATTCCATAAACTTTACCCCTTTGATCCATGTGGTGATCTTCGCTGGGTTCCCCTCGATGCGAGCGCGTAGCTCGTTCCACTGCCCATGCTTCCAAAACTCCGGCCATTTCGCCGGCGAGACCGGCAAGGGGAAGTCGGCTTTCATCTCCTTGATGTTGGTGACTTTGTCCACGAAGCTAAAGTTACGGATGTGATAGCCCGGACTCAGCCCTTCGCCATAAACCCCCATCAAGTTGCCGCCTGCATGATAGTCGATCATGGCTTGATGTGCTTGGCCCCGTTCGTTGCTCCGCAGGAACAGGCCGCTATCCGGGCCGTAGTCGTTGTTCATCTCCAGCACGACCTCGAAATCGCCGTATTCCTTCTCCGTCATCACGATCCCGCCGTTGCCTTTGATGTCCTGAGTGCCAGTGATTGCTCCCTCTACCACCTCCCACTTGCCTCCGCTCATGTTCTTGCTAGCCCGGCTATGGCCGGTCTTAGCACTGATCTTCCAGCCGTTGAGTGTCTTGCCGTCGAAGATGGAGACAAACCCCTCTTCATCCTGGTTAGGGGGGGCGGTGGGCTTCTCTTTTTCCGCACGGACCTGCAAGAGCAGCACGCCTAGGCTCAGTAGGCCGGCTAGGCCAAACCACGAAAACATACGCATGGGATGATCCTCTAGGAGAGAGAATGGTTCTGCCTAGAAAGATACCGATTAGGCATATCCCTGGTCAACTTCCCACCTGGGTCGAGTTCCATTCGCGGCGAACTCTACCATCTGGATCAAGTGGTTATTGCTGTTGGCCGAACCTCTCCTCGCGGAGCGCTTGCCGCGAGGAATGCCCCGTCCTGATGTCCAGGAGTCGCTCACCAAGGAGACGACTCGGTTGCATCGAGCGATCCAAACGATACCACAGCGCACCACGCGGTCGGCAACCGCCTGGACCTACCAAAGCGACCAGGATGCTTAGGCCGACTTTCGGCAACATGTGCTGGGCAGCCCCTCTCCCCATGCACTGGACCAGATGGTTCTCTGGAGCGGCCCGAGGTGCAGGTGAACCAGACGCTTCACGGCCAGCGGCGGTTCCACCTTGGGGATCGAGTCCGGCTCTCTTGCCTTAAGAAGCGATTCGACCCCGATGATCCCATCAACTGGAATATACCGTCAGCGGAACGACAAGGCGTCAGTAGGACGGACCCCTGTCAAGGCAGCCAGTGCGAACGCAAGGTCCACAGCGAGCCACTGACCAGAGGCAGTCCCAGCAGCACCAGCACGATCACTCGGCTCCACCAGCGGCGATGCAGAGCAAAAGCGGCCAGCACAAAGGCGCTGGCGGCCAAAGCACTGGCAGCCAAGGCGACAGGCAATTGTGGCCCCCAAGAAAGCAAAACCTGGCTATCTCCCAATTGAGCGGCCTGCTGTTGCAAGCTCTGCCAAGCCAGATATTGGAGGTGGGCGTAATGGAGGTTCACGAAAGTCAGCCCGCTAGCAGCTAGGGCAGCAACATAAGTCAACAGCCGGCTAAGCCCATTTGTCGCCCGCAGAGCCCACCCAAGTATCAAGGCAAGTGTTGGGATCAGCAGCAGCCCTGACAGCACGAACCCCACAGGGGCAAAGTGGGCCGGGGCATACCATTCTACTGTGTTGGTATCGCCCAGCAGGGCGGCGATCGGCCCGCGAGCCTGCAGGCTGCTACTGCGCAACCACGGGGTGGCGGCGAGAACTGTCAGCGCCAGCATACCCAGCATCAGCCAGAACACAGCCGCTTTGCCAAAACGCATTTTCACGCGTGTTGTACGAGCGGTCGTAGATGCGGTCGTAGATGCAGCCGCGGGTCCAGCCACAGTTGAAGCCGCGGCCGTACTCGCGACAGTCGCGACTGGTTGAGTCGTTGGCTCGGGAGGAAGCCCGCGCCGTTGATGTCGTGGAACATACATCCACGTCGAACAAGCCGGGCAACGCCCTCGCATGCCGGCATATTTCGGCTTGATGCGATGCACCTTAGCACAGATGGGATTGGGGCAGGGCACGAGAATCGGAAGCGTCAACGAAGCCGCAGGAGCCGAGATACTGGTCGCTTGCATAGGAATCCCTTCCGTGGAGCAGAACGGCCGAAAAGCAACCCGGTGAAAGGACTGATTCACCAATGAGTTCTCACCGGGTTGCTAGGAGGCCCCTTAACGGAGACGGCGGAAGCCAAACCCGCTCAGATAGGCCGCAGGATTTCTATCGGGATCGGGAATGTTCAAGATGGTGCCTTCAGGGACGCCTCGATCGCGAAAAGTGGGGATCAAGCCGCCGAGTGTGAGGGCGCTACCGAATGTGCTAGCCAGACTGAGCCGCCATTGCGCCCAGGTGGGCTGCATGGTGTTGGGCGATGGCCGCCCAACGTTGCTCTGCGGCCCAAGAATCTGAGCCTGAGCCGAACTGGCCAGCCCCAGAACCAGAACTAGGCCAAGGAAAACACGATGCATGGAAAGCCTCCTCCCGGAAACGGTGGTCCGGGTACAGAGTTCAAAAAACAGGATGTCGCGACGTTCCCTCCATAGCGTCGGCATGGGATCTGTCAAGAAAAAAGTTGCGATGCGAGCAAATCGTGACCGATTGGACGCAGAGCGCAGAGTTCCTAGCTCTGCAGACCCACCAACAGGGGAACGGACCGATCCCACCCCCGGTGGACTAGGTTTGGGGGAAAGTCCTGCGGCTCCTAGACAAAACGAAACACAAAACGAAACGTCGTGAGAAGGACTCCCACGACGCTTCCTTTGAGTTCAAATTTGGCCGGCAGCTTACTTCTTGGCTTCCACCATCACCTTCAGGCTGACTTTGTTGTCGATCTTGCCCACGCCGTAGGTCATGCCGAAATCCGTCCGATCAATCGCAAACTCGGCTTTCAGGCTCATCGTGCCGTCTTTCATCGAAATGGTAGCCGGGAAGCTGATTTCCTTCTTCTTACCACGAATGGTCAGATCGCCGGTAATGGTGTATTCGCCGTCTTTGTCGCCCTTGGTTACCTTGGTGCTGGTGAAGGTGGCCTTGGGATACTCCTTGCACTCGAAGAAATCCGGGCTTTTCAGATGGGCTGTTAGCTTGTCGTTGTCGGAGGTCAAGGAGGTGGTGTCGATGGTCACGTCGATCTTGATCGACTTGGCATCATCACCGCTGATGGTGCCGCTGATGGTCTTGAAGCTACCGGTGTGTTCACCGTCCTTCTTGGTGCCCTTCCAGTTGATCGTGGTGTTGCTTGCGTCAAGCTTGTACTCCGCAGCACCCAGGGTGCCTACGATGGCGAAAGCAAGAGCCAGGGAGCAAAAGGTCTTCATTGAAGCGTCTCCTGAGAAGAGGGGAAAGTGAGGGCTATCATGCCCCAGTGTCAGTGTAGCGAGTCAGCTCCGATCGGAAAGAGCTTTCCTCTATCTTTCACATTCACCCCTCCGGTCTTGGCAAGCGGTGTGTCGGCCTCGTAAAATGATTCGCTATGAGCGAATGGATTGTTCGACACGGGGCGATGCGGATGCTGGGATCATTTATTCCCGAGCAGGAGAACTACGCGCGCGGCCAAGAGGTCATCGTCCGATCCGAACGCGGACACGAGGTCGGCACCTTGCTGTGCCCCAGCACACCCGAAATCCTGGCCAGCCTGCCCGAACCGACCAACGGACGTATCCTGCGTCGGATGACCGAAGCGGACCAGGCACATCGTACCCGGCTGCGGGAAATGGAGCGCCAAGAACTGCAGATGTGCGAACGCTTTGTCGTCCAGCGGCGTTTGCAGATGGAACTGGTCGATGTCGAACATCTCTTCGGCGGTGAACGGATCGTGTTTTATTTCCTAGCCGAGAAACGGGTCGATTTCCGTGAACTGGTGAAAGATTTGGCCCGCGAGTGTCAGACACGCATTGAAATGCGTCAAATCGGCGTGCGCGATGAGGCGAAACTCCTCGCCGACTACGGCGATTGTGGCAAGCCGGTCTGCTGCAACACCCACATGGTGCAGATGCCTCCGGTGTCGATGCGGATGGCCAAGATGCAAAAATCGACACTGGACCCCTCGAAAATCTCGGGGCGGTGCGGCCGGTTGAAGTGTTGCCTGCGTTTCGAGCAGGACGTATACGAAGAACACGCCGCCGAACTGCCTGCCGTGGGCACTCGGGTAGTTACCTCCAAAGGACAGGGCAAAGTGTTGGCCCACGAGATCCTGGCCCGACGCCTGCTCGTCGAGTTTGAAGATGGCCGACGCCTACCGGTGACGTTGGCGGAAGTGCTGACCCGCCTGGGACGCTAAATGGGCACCTACCACCCCAAACTCGAACAAGCCGTCCGCCAGGATGAACGCTATCCGATCGAGGCTTACGCCTTCGTCCGCGATGCCATCGTTCTGGGCGAACAATCTGCACGAGGCGATCCCGATCACTTCCACGCCCGACAACTGCTCGAACGCCTAGTGGATCTTGCTCGCCGCGAGTTCGGCCACCTGGCTTTAATGGTCTTCCGAGCCTGGAATATCCATTCCCCGCATGATGTCGGCCAAATCGTCGCCAACCTAATGGCTGTCGGCCTAATGGTAGCCGACCCCGAGGACCGGCAGACCGACTTTGAGGAACCATTTGACCTGGCAGCGGCCCTGAGGGCCGAGCAACGAATCGAATGGCCCCGGGACACGTTGGAGGAAGAATGAACCGGCCCTGGTTGCTGTTTTTCACCCCGTTGGTGTTGTATGGTTGCTGGCTGAGCTACCTATGCTGGATGGTAGTCAAGCGACCAATCCAGGCCCCGGGGTATGCTTTGGTGCTGTCGCGACCACAGTTTTTGGCCTCGCCGATCGACATTATCGCCGAGATCCCACAGAAGACTGGCAAGGCCAAGGTGGTCGAGGTGCTGTATCCAAAGGAAAACGCACCGGTGAAGCCAGGAGACGAGATCCTCCTGCGACTGATAGACGAGTGCCGGCCGGTGTTGGGAGGAAAAGAGGCCCCTAGGGATTGGGAAGGACCAGGGAACTATTTAGTGCCGATGCGGCCCGCACCGGGAGCGGTAGGAGAGTATGAAGTGATGGCGATTCCGACCTCGCCGGGGTTTCGTTCAGCGTCGCTTAGTCCGCCGGTGCGGATCTATCGCGATTCGGCGGAGACCCGAGCGCAATACGCTCGGATCTCCAAGCCATGACGGGGTTAGTCGTCGTAGTTATTGCGGCTAGCACGCTGGTCCTTGGGCTTGGCCAAGCCGGCCTTCTCCAGCAGCGAACTGCCAAAGATGTACTCTTCTTGATGCTCCTCGTCGAGTCGCCCAATCTGGTTGGCCGGGGCCTCGTAGCGGATCACATAATCGCGTTTGCCGATAGTGATACGATCCCGCGGTTGCAGAAGCTTTTCTTGAACACGGGTGCCGTTGACCTTGACCCCGTTGGTGCTGTTACAATCTCGTATGTACCAGTAGCCGGCCCGAAAGCTCAGTTCGGCGTGAATACCCGAAATGTTCGGAAACTTCAGACACACATCGCAGGTTTCGCGTCGGCCAATGGTCAGCCTTTCGCGAATCAGTGGAATGTTGTCACCGCCCCCCGTCGGAATCAGTTCGCCATTCACCTTGAAACTCATGGTCGATTTGGTCCTCTGTAGTCGTTTAGAGCGTCCCGATGGGTAGGATCGACATGATGCCATAAGAAAGGGTCGCCACCGGGCAAACTCGACGACTATCACTAGTTTAGCCTCGTGTAAACGCCGTGTGAAGAGGCAAGTTGGTCTCGCAACAATCGGATTTCTCATGCCGCGTGCTTATACTTATCTCTCTCGCCATCTCCGCGAGCGTTTCGGCCGAACTGTCCGGATGGCAACCCTGGACGCTGGCTTTACTTGCCCTAATGTGGATGGTACTGTTACAACTGGTGGTTGTGTCTTTTGCGATAACCGTAGCTTTTCGCCCAACCGTCGCTTGCCTCGAGCCACCCTCTACGAGCAAATCGAACGCAGCTTACCCAAGTTACGCGGCCGCTATGGCGCTGAAGCGTTCATTGCCTACTTCCAGGCCGGCACCAACACACACGCATCTGTCGAGAAACTCCGCCGTCTTTACGATCAGGCTCTGGCCCATCCACAGATCGTCGGACTGGCCATCGGTACCCGGCCGGATTGTGTGCCCGAGCCGGTTTTGCAGCTGCTCGAAGAGTACGCCCGCCGCGTCCCTGTCTACCTGGAACTGGGCCTGCAAACCATCCACGAACGCTCTTTAGCTTGGATGAACCGTGGCCACGGTGTCGCCGAGTTTCTCGACGCGGTGGAACGCTGCCAGGGACGCGGCCTAGATGTGAGCGTCCATGTCATCCTTGGTCTGCCGGGTGAATCGCGGGAGGATATGATGGCCACCGCCGATGTACTGGCGGGATTACCGATACAAGGAGTGAAAATTCATAATCTCTATGTGGTGAAGGGAACGGAACTGGAAAGACAATACCTCGCGGGCCAAGTGCGAACCTTAGACCGCGAGGAATATATTGGATTGGTGGTGGACTTCCTGGAACGCACCCCAGAGGATCGCATCATTCATCGAGTCACGGGAGAGGCTCCTCCGGAGTACCTCGTTGCTCCCGCTTGGGCTTTGGAAAAAGATCCCTTATTACTCGCTATCGACCAGGAATTTCAGCGACGCGGTACCCACCAAGGCCAATTCTGCTCGCCACGCTCCTTGAAACGTCGCTGGAGCTTACCTCTGGCCAACGCCTGATTCAACCGCCCCAGTATGACGGTACTGCTCCATGTCCGGGATATCCTGGATTTAGCACAGGCGAGCCTTGTGGCAGCGTTTGGGGCACCCAATAGGGGTACTCGGGGATTGCCGGCTGCTGAAAGTGCGCTTCGTAGGGGAAATATTGATACCACGGGCCGAGTTGATAC
>JBDNDE010000095.1:0-14868 GCA_046719305.1 Gemmataceae bacterium
TCGACATCGACTTCCATCTCTGGTGTGAGGCGTTGGCGAAGATGCCCGTCGAGCAGTTGCAGCCGGCCATCGGGCCGTTCGTAGGCCAAGAGGCTGCGGGCGAAGCCAACCTCGGCATAAATTGCCTGCAGGGCATGGCGTTGGGCCTCGGGATGGCGGCGTGGATTGAGGGGGTGCGGTATCAGATCGCCGGCCCGCATCCGCACATGGCGGACAATGCGATTCCGAATCGCGGCAGATGGTTTCGTCACGGGCGTTTCTCCTGATCCGGTTCGCCGAGCAATTGCTTGAGAAGTAATTGCGTCTGTTTTTGGCAGTGACGATCCAGCACGAGCCGCAACGCCTCGATCAGCTCTGGAGCGACCGAGGACGAGGCCAATGGCGCGGAGGTCGTCGCCGATGTCCCCGTGAGGGCACGCGAACTACCGCGTAGCCAATAGCCCAGCACAGCGCCGACCGCCCCAAAAACCAGGTTGAGTAGCTCGGAATCAAACAGGTTCATACTTTCCTCCACACAAGCAACAGCACTACCACTACTGCTGCCGCCCCGACGTACAGGCTCCAGGGCAGACGCCCCAGCGACCACGGCAGCAGACGACGGCGGCGGTCGGGGTCGGCCTCGGGCTTGTAATCGGGCCGCGGCTTGCGCAATTGCGTTGCTTCGTCAATGGCCGCCAGCGCTGCTGCTAGGGCTTCGGCTCCGCCGCTGTAGTCATCCTGGCGATGTAGCACCACGCCATCGGCCGCTTGTACATAGATGGTGGGTTTGCCCGCGGTGACGAAACCAGGGGCGAGGTGCCAGTGGCTCGGCTCGTAGCCGCGTACCAGGCAGCGGTCACGCCAAGCAGCCAAGGCGGCGTGGCTGGCAAAATCCTGCAAGACGGCTGCGCGGCCCTCGCCAATCACCGAGACGCGCCAGCGGTTGACATCGGGCCAGTGCGGCCCAGCAATGGCTTTGAGCGCTTCGGCGCGTGGCACCTCGCGGCCAGCCAGGTGATAACGGGTGCGGCCTTGGATTCGGCTTTCCTCAACGCCGAAGCTCGGATCGGAGGCCAGAGCAAGTAAGCCAAATAAAGAAATCATCAAGGGTTCCTCGGGAGGGGCGGTGGACCGGGTGTCAGTGGGATGATGGCCCAGCCTTTGCCGCTGCCATCGGTGTAGCTGCGAACAAAGTCGTCTTGGCTCATCCATTCGAGGCTGCCAGGAAAGTTGTTGTCCAGGATGACCCACCACTTGGGGCCGGCCGCCACTAGGCTGACCATGTGGGGGATGCGGCGACCGCCATAGCGTCCGGTAGGCGAGCGATAATAGGTGACGCCGGGCATCAGACCGGCTTGCACAGCGCGGCGTAGCGGTTCCAGGTCGCTGCCTTCGATCTGCACATAAGGCGGCACCGGTTTGCCCTCCACTGTGCAATAACGGTGGATCATGCGATCGACTTTTTCCGGGTAGCCCCCTCCGGGACGCGTGAACATCCACTCAAACATTGCCGTAAACACCGGCTCATCGGCCCATAGGCCGCTGTGCCGCATGCTGGCGAAGACGCACAGCCCCGCGCCGTCACTGCCACCGCGATTGCGTACATGCAAGCGGGCGGGCAGATCGAGATCGACTTCAGTACCATCGTCTAGCACAGGCACGGCCACCCGGGCGCTCGTCGAAACGGGCGGCTCTGCAGGCAGCTTTGGAGGCGGCAGTGTGGCTCGTTCGGGACCACACAGCAGCAGAGCAATCAACAGCCATCGCAGCCAAAGCATTGTCACACCTCGTCAGTAGGCCAGGTGACAAACTCACGGATCAAGAGACACTCTTTGTGATCTGCTGGCGTGCCTCGGCCGACGCGACGCACCAGCACGACGCGAAACGTCACCACTGCCGAGGCATCGGGAATGAAAACCTTGTCGGCGTTGACGCCAAAGCTGAGTGAGCCGGGCGCATAGTGGTCGCGGATGTCGACAGTCGGTCCGACCAGCAGCGTGTGGGTGTAGTGTGGCGAGGTCAGGGTACTCCGGCCGCGCGGCATCAGAAAGGCACGGACACCGGCGACATCGGGTGCCGCGGGTGGGCTGTTGGCCGCGCGATAAATGTCGCAGGTGGTGTTGCTGGCAGGCAGAGCCATCAGCTAGCCCTCCAGCCAAACGGTTCCATCAACAGCATCACGCCGCCCTCCGGCGAAACGGATCCAAAAGAGCCGCCACGCGAGTCGGCGGCGTGGGGGTGCCCGAGGACCAAGTTTGCGAAAGCGAGCCGCTAAGCGTCTGCTGCTGCAAGGCCGGATCACGAGCAGTCAGGTAAAACAGTTCGGCGGCCCACAAAGCGGCAGCCTCGACGACAGCAGGCGGCGGGGGATCATAGCCGGCCTGATAGGCGACGCGCCAAGCATTTGTGCCACCCAGCCAGGCCCAGTCGCTAGAGGCTTCCAGCCAGCCGGCCGGATGCCAGCGGTACTCGACGACCTCGCGAGTGTGCAACTCCAAGCCGGCCCAGCGGTCCAGGGCCGGTCGGCTCACGCCCACCAGGGCAGCGGCGAAATCGGCGCTAGGGTGCCTCGCCCAGCCAGGCACCACACGCGCCTCCCAGCCAAACAACGCCGTGACGGCATCGGCCACCTCCTGCAAGGTAGGGTTGTCGGCCCAGGGGACGTTTTGAGTGGTGGGCAGACCAGTGGTGACAGTGATTAGCGACAATGCGTCGACAGTGACACGGACCTGAGCATCGTCGCTACCGATGTGACGCAACAGCAGCACCGGGTACGGTTCGCCACGCACCCGATCGACCCGCCGCACCGGATAGTGCTGCAACAGCAAGCGAGCGCCCGCGGTCCCCTCGATCAAGCTGTCGTAATTGCTCAGGGTGAAATCTCGGCCACACCAGCCGCGTATGGCCTCGACAGCAATCGCAGCCAACGCGGTGAGCAAGTCCTCGTCGGCACTGGTCGTGCCAGGCAGAGAAAGTTTCAGGCGTTCCACCGTTAACATGTAAACGCTCCTGCATCAAACGATGATTTGCACAACAGCCGAACTGGCGTCATCGCTAGAGGGGCCGTAACGGCTCCGACCCAGGGCCAGGATGGCGACCGGCCCGCCGGTGGTATTGCCCGTCACCGCCCAAGCGCGGACGTAGCGGTTGTTGCCGAGGAGTTCCTCGCTCTTGAGCGTGATGACGACCATCTTGTTATCGTTGGCCGTTTCGCTGGCCGCGAGTTGGGTAGCTTGCTTGTGGCTGATCGCGCTAAAGGGGCCACTCTCGGCGATGGCCTGCTGCAAGCCCAGGTCGATGGTTTCGTTGGCCATGTCGCCCAGCAGAAAAACAAACATGACCTCAGCAAAGCGGGCCAGATCGACAACTCCGCTGAACTTGGCGGTGCTGTTGACCGTCTGCGGACTAAGCTGTGCCACGGGGGCAGCATATTCATGAAGCCATAGCATGCGTGAAGATTCCTTTGGTTTTTGTGGGAAAAGCAGCAAGTGCAGCCATCCAATGGGCTATCCTCAGCCCTCGGAAAGGGTGACAAACGGGGACAACGTGTTGGTGGTGTTGGTGAGCGTAACCTTGTCGCGCAGCCAGGGTTGACCGGCGACACGCGAGACAAAACGCCAGACACTCTGGTTGCTGAGAAAGGCGACGTGTTCGCTGTAAGCGATTTCGAGTTGTTGGCGATCACCGATGAGATAGTGCGACAGGTCCATCAGGAGAATGTCGCCCTGGTTGTTGAGCGGGGGCAACTTCTCGCTCAGCACCACTTCATGTCCTAAGATGCGCCAACGCGGCTGATTGCGCACATCGTTGCCAAGCATCAATACGTTATCGCCTTTGCTCATCGTGAGCAGTTTGACCAGTACCGTTGGATGCACTGCCCACACCAGGCTGCGATCCGTCGCCGGCGGTAACAGCCGGGCGTACAGCGCTGCAATGTCGTCCAGTTCGACCGCCGAAGGAGCCGATCGGGCCACGCTGATGAGGCCCGGCCATTCGAGGATGCCCAATGGTTTGCCCACACCGTTGCCGCGCAAAAAGGCGTAATCCTCGTACCAAGCGATGGCCCGGCTGAACAGTTGCATCAGCAGCGTGTCGAGGCCCACCGCCTGGGCGTCGGCCAAGAGCGTATTGCTGACCTTGGAATAGCCGGACAATTCGTAATTGGTGAGCTTGATCTGCTTCAGGTTTGGTTCGCTCGGGGTGAGGGCAGTGCCTTCCTCGGTCCAGCGAGCCACCACGCCGCCTAGCATGGCACTATCGCCCGCGCTGGGCGGTGTGGTCACATCAATCGCGGGGATCTCCATTTCGCGGCCAGCCATCGGGATCACTGTAGCACGCGGCCGAACCACCGAGCGTTCGGCGACCAACTGCATCAGGCGATCGTGAAACTCGGTGGGTACCAGATAACCGCCTGTCGCCCCGCCCTGAGTCGACATCGCTGCTTTTTGCTCCACGGTATCCCACTCGATGAAGCGGCTGCCCATCTCTTCGAGCGTTTTGCGGTCGTTGTGTCGCACGGCCAGCAAAAAACGGCCAAAACTATGCTTGAGATCGCCAGGATTACCAGGCCCAAAAATAGCCGGAAGGGCATGTTTGCGTGAGCGAGAGGCGGCCGAGGCGTACTCGCCTAAGAGCGTATCGACAGAGGATTGCACCTGGCCGGAGAGGCCGGCCAAGGCTCGATCCAATGACGCCTGGATGAGTGGGGCGAGAGGGTCGTCACTCACGGGGATGGCGATACCGGACTGGATCAACGCTTGGGCGTCGGCATCGGGTACGTCGAGCCGTTCGCCGACGCGGTGGCCAAGGAAATCGCGGCAAAGTTGGAGGAACATGGGGGAAAGCCCTGCAAGGAGCAAGCCAACCTGGCGCGACGGAGGGCTTGGGGTCCCTCTCGTCGCGCGTCCCGAACCCGATGTCCGAGATGTTGACAAGCGTACAGGGATTCAGAGGCCTTTCCCAGAGATGTTTCAGCGTCCCGAACCGCAAGATGTCGCCACTTTACTGGCCCAGACACTTGCGTACATACGCCAAGCCGTGTGCCACATCACGCAGCCGCTCTTCCTGGTCGCCGACCTCGCGTTCGATGCACAGCGGACCGCGGTAGCCGACTCGCTGTAGCGCTTGCAGAAACCGCTCGATATTCACCTCACCCTGGCCCAGCGGCACCTCTTGGCCCCACTGTCCCGGGGTCGTCGGCCGTTTGGCGTCTTTGACGTGAACGCTGCGGATATAGCCGGCCAATAGTTCCACGGCGCGGAGCGGGTCGCCCTTGTCGTACAGGAGCATGTTGGCGGGGTCAAAATTGACTTTGAGATTATCACATTTTAATTCGTCGAGAGTGAGCTTGAGCAGGTCCGCGGTCTCCTGGCCGGTCTCGAAAGCGATGGTGACCCCCTTCTGGTGAGCGAGAGCGCTGACTTGGCCCAGCGTGTCCAGAAAGGCCGGCCGCTGGGGGTCGCCGACCTCGGGGATGAAACCGGCGTGGAGCATCAGATCGTTCAGGCCCAAGGCACGGGTTCGGTCCAAGGCCCATTTCAGCCGCTCCAGCCGCTCTGATCGGGTTGCCGGATCGCCGAAGCCCCCCGTTTTCTGAATAGTGGCCGGTGTGGTGTAATCCTCACCGGGGAAGCCCAGCATCGCGCCAGTGAGGGTGAAGCCCGCAGCCAAGGCGGCTTGAGGCATGGCCTCGCCTTCGTCCCAGGCGGCATGATGCGGATCGCCGCAGGCAATCTGCACGGCGTTGGTGCCGAGCCGATCGAGCAGTTGCCGCAGTTGGGGAATGCTGTGCACCTGAAGCGACCAGCTACACACGCCCAGGGTAAAGGCACTCATGGGTAGCTCTCCCTTTTCACCATCTTATCCGTCTCATCATCTTATCCGTACCATCGGTCGAAAGCTCAGAACCATCAGGCCGGCTCGATCTCGCAACCCAGCGGCCCAAGATTGCGGCCATCAGAGCGAATCTCGGGACAACTGCGAATCTGATCGACTTTGAGTTCGGCGACCTCTTTGGAGCCGGTCCAGATGATTGCCCGGCCGGTATGGTGGGCTTCCATCATGAGAACGACCGCGCGTTCGAGGGAGCACCCGAGGACTTTGCACAGCACCTCGACGACGAACTCCATGGAGTGGTGGTCGTCGTTGAGCAGAATCACGTTGTAGGGGGGGATGCGGCCGGTGCGGATCTGTTGGTCGGGCACCACCTGAATCGTCATCTGGGGTAGACTCATCACGCCGGTTCCTCGTTGCTCCGATCATTCTCCGTTGTGTTAGTGTATCGCCCCAACGGGCCAATTACTAGCACTCTGCCCATCTCGACCAGACGATTGCAGCCTTAGGCCGGTTGGCTGATAATGCTTGAGCATGGCTTGGTGCCGGCCCACGGTTCAATTAGTTTGGTTCAATTCGTTTCAAGTAGTTGCGGTTCGGAGCATGGACAGAGCGATTGTCTTGCTTGCCAGCCTGGGGTTGTTCCAAGCCGGGCTTGTTCGTTAGGATGCGATCTGAACCTTACGCACGGAGGCGGTCATGCGTATTTTCCTCAGCGCTGGTGAACCCTCGGGCGACTTGCACGCCGCTAACCTGATCCGACGCCTTCGCGCCAAGCACCCAGAAGCCAGCTTCATCGGCCTGGGCGGCGAACGCATGAAACAAGCCGGCTGCGAGATACTTTATCCGCTCACTGATCTGGCAGTGATGGGCATTTTTCCCGTGCTGGCCAGTTTGCACAAGTTTCATGAGGTGTTGGGCATTGCGCGGCAGGCGTTTCAGACGCAGCGGCCCGATGTTCTGGTGATGGTCGATTTTCCCGGCTTTCACTGGTGGTTGGCTGGCTGCGCTCAGAAGAACGGCGTTCCGGTGAGCTACTTTGTCCCGCCGCAAATCTGGGGCTGGGCTACCTGGCGCGCAAGCAAGATGCGCCGGCTGTGTAATCAGGTGCTGGCCTCGATGCCGTTTGAGGATGAGTGGTTCCGCTCGCGTGGCATTGCCTCACAGTATGTTGGCCATCCTTACTTCGACGAGCTGCACCACCAGCGCCTCGATGCTGCCTGGATCGCCACACAACGCCAGCAGCCGGGACCGATCGTGGCTTTATTGCCCGGCAGTCGCAATGGGGAAGTGCGGTTGAATCTGCCCTCGCTGCTACGCGCCGCGGAACGCATCCACGCCAAACGCCCCGATGTACGCTTCCTGGTAGCCGCATTTAAGCCAGCCCAGGCAGAGACAATTCGCCAGACCTTGCACGGCTCGAAGCTACCCATCCAAGTGCATCAAGGCCGGACCCCCGAGATTCTAGAGTTGGCCCATAGCATCCTTTCTGTGTCTGGCTCGGTGAGTCTGGAGATCCTCGCACGAACGAAACCGGCCGTCATGATCTATCAGCATCACTGGTTTACGATTCTGCTGGGGCATCTGCTCAAACGAGCGAAGTATATTACCCTGGTGAATCTCCTGGCCGATCGCCTACTGCTGCCGGAATACTTCGCGGCCAAGTGCCTGGGGGAGACAATGGCCAAGCATATCCTGCACTGGCTGGAGGATGCTGCGGCCTACCAGGCATTGCGGGCCGAGTTGGCGGCCCTGAAAGCCGAGGTGATGAAGCCCGGTGCGACAGATCGGGCTGCCGAGGCAATTATCGATTTGATCCGGGCAAGTCGTCCGTCCTTGGCTGCCTAGCCACGTTTCCCGAAGCCCCGCTTGGCGCTTGCCACCGTGATAGAATAATCACTGCCCCTGAAATAGGAGCCGTGATGAACCCGCAACTGACCTATTGGCTGGCGTTGGCCGTGGCTCTGGGAACCTCGGTCGGGAGTGTTGTCCTGAGCTTGGGGCTACAGCTGGCCGCCTGCCCGCTGTGTTACTATCAGCGTTCGTTTGCCTTTGCCAGCTTGGGCGTTCTGGGGGTTGGCCTGATCACCGGGATGCAGCAACATATTTGCCTGGCTGGCCTGGTATTGCCCCTGGCCCTGACGGGGCTGCTATTGGCCGGCTATCACGCCAGCCTGGAGGCACGCGGCAAAATGGAGTGCCCGCTGGGCCTGACTCAGACGCTCACCGCCCCGCAAGAAAGCGTCCTAGCCTTTGTTGTCCTATCGGGTTTGCTAGTGACCTGCACCCTGAGCGAGGACAAACCCGGCGGCGGTTGGGTGGCGATCGCTCTGGCGGCCTTGCTCGCGGTAGTGTTGGCTGTATCCAGCGTAGCTAGTGTGGCGATGCCGGCCCCGCCGAAACCAGAGACCTACCAGAGTCCGCCCAAGACCTGCAGGCCCTTGCCGCCGCCGGCAGTTGTGGGATAAGCCAGAGCCAAGCCCGTGCGTAGATGCTACAATGAGGGCGCGGTGAGTTTCCTCTGGGATGTTCGAGGCAGTAAGCATGGCGGCAAATGTGGTCGGCATCGACCTGGGCACGACGTTTTCGGCGATCGCCTCGCTGGATGACACAGGAAAGCCGACGACCATCCCCAACAGCGACAACGAGATGCTCACCCCTAGCGCGGTGCTGTTGCTCGACGATGGCTCAGCCGTGGTCGGACAAGCCGCGCTCGATGTAGCCATGGAGCAGCCCGATCGCGTCGCTACCTTGATCAAACGCAAAATCGGCAAGGCCAGCTATGGCAAAGTGGCGGGTCGCGAGTTCCGCCCTGAGACGCTTTCGGCGATCATACTGGCCAAGCTGATCAAGGATGCGGAGGTTCGACTCGGACCGATCAAGAAAGCAGTAATTACGGTGCCGGCCTATTTCGATGACACGCGTCGCAAGGCCACCCAAGACGCCGGGCGTATTGCGGGGCTAGAGGTGCTGGACATTCTCGACGAACCGACCGCCGCGGCGCTGGCGTATTCGTTACAACCCACACGCGGCGCGGGCGGCACTCTGCAAACGATCAAGCCGCAAACTGTGCTGGTTTATGATCTAGGCGGCGGCACCTTCGATGTCACGCTGGTGCGATTGGCCAAGAATCATTTCCAAACCTTGGCGATCGAGGGCGATGCCGAGTTGGGCGGCAAAGATTGGGACGATTGCATCGTGCAGCATGTGGCCCAGAAATTTCTCGAAGCGCACGCCCTGGACCCCCGTCAGGATGAGCAATCGCTGACCGCTCTGCGAGCTGCCGCCGAACGCGCTAAACGCACACTCAGCAAGCTGCCCCGCACCACCATCACCTGTTCGCACGCCGGCAAGACGCTCAGTGTGCCGCTGACCCGCGAAGAGTTTGAGGCCATGTCGGCCAGCCTACTGTTTCGCACCCGTTATCTCTGTGGCAAGGTGCTACGCGACGCTGGTCTGACCTGGGACCAGGTCGATCGCGTGCTGCTGGTGGGCGGCTCCACACACATGCCGATGACCAGTCGCATGCTTCAGGAATTGACCGGCAAACCGCCAGATAATTCGCTGGCCGTCAGTGAAGTGGTAGCGCGAGGGGCGGCTCTGCACGCGGGTATCCTGTTGGCCAAGCAGGACGCCGAATCGACCGAGGCATTAGGCGAGGATGCCCGCGAGATGCTCGAAGACGTAGTGGAGATCAACGTCAATGCCCATAGCCTGGGCATCGAGGCCCGCGATTCGGACAATGTGCTGATCAACGACATTCTCATCCCCAAAAATACTATGCTACCTGTGGCGGCTAGCCGGGTCTATTTCACCAAGGTGGAAAACCAGCAGCGGGTGCGGGTCAAGGTGTTGCAGGGCGAGGCTCCCCAGGCCAAAGATTGCATCCCCATCGGCGAGTGCTGGATTGATGGTCTGCCACCCAACCTACCCAAGTCGTCTCCTATCCAGGTACGCTGCGGTGTGGCCAGCAATGGCCTGATCGACATTTTGGCCCTCGACATGACGAGCGGTAAGATTGCTCATACGGTCATTCATCGTACCAGCGGCCTGACTGAGGAAGAGATTGAACGCGAAGCGGCGTATGTCCGCCAGTTGCACATCCAATGAGAGGAATTTCCCCGCTTATGAGCAGCAGTAGCACGACGGTATCGGCCCCTCCGGGTGTGTTTGCGGTGCAGTGCCCCAACCCCCGTTGCCGTAAATTTATGCTGGTGGAGGATCGCGACCGGGGCAAAGTGGTTCTCTGCCTGCTGTGCAAAACCCCCATCAAGGTAGGCACTGTCATCGCCAAGTGACTCACAGCGGCAATCCAACAGTATGCCAGCACGATATGAAATAGTCGATTACCTCCATCCTCACGGGAAACCCCTTCGGTCATGAAACCGTTTCAGCCCGCGGATCATCTGCATTCGCGAACCTTTATCGGCCTTTTGGTGGCGCAATTCTTTGCTGCCTTCAACGACCAAGCGATTCACGCAGCAGCGATGTTCTACGCCATCAATTTGCAGGTACTCAATGAGCGCGACGCCATCTCGCTGATGCCGTTGTTGTTTTACCTGCCCTGGGCGTTGTTCGCGACCGTGGCGGGGCACTATGCGGACAAATACAGCAAGTTTTACGCTCTGACCATCTGGAAAGTGGTCGAGGTCGGCATCACCTTACTCGCACTGCTGGGTTTTTACCTCGGGCGGCATGGCTCGTCCGAGGCCGGCGTGTGGATCGTCTTAGCCTGTGTCTTTCTCATGGGCACCCACTCTGCATTTTTTGTACCGGCCAAGTACGGGGTCATGGCGGAGATCCTCACCCCGCGGATGATATCGCGCGGCAACGGGTTGCTGGAGTCGTTGTCGTTCTTGGCTGTTATCTTCGGTACCGTGGCCGGCGGGGTGTTGTCGTCGGTGTACCGCGGCCAGGAGTACATGATCGGACTGATTTTGTTGGTCTTGGCGGTGGTTGGGGCGGCGGCCGCCTTTCTGATCGAGAAGATGCCCGCGGCCCATCCTAAGCGGGAATTTCCGGCGTACATCTACAAACCCTTATATCGTAACATCAAAATGCTACTGGGGTCACGGCCGCTGTTCTTCACGGTCACGGGCATCGCCTTTTTCACTTTCTTGGTGGCCTACATGCGTCAGGTGGTGTACATGCACGGCCAGACGCAGATGCCCCCCTGGAGTGAGGCCACCACCAGCTACATCGTCGGGGTGGTGGCGTTGGGCATCGGCATCGGCAGCCCGCTGGTGGGCTACCTCTCGGGCGGCAAGATCGAGTTGGGACTGGTACCGATCGGTGCTCTAGGGATGATGCTGGCCACCACAGCGGCTGCGTTTTTCCTTGACGAGGTAGCCTTCTTTATTGCCTGTGTAGCGCTGATTGGTTTCTTCACCGGTTTTTATCTAGTGCCGCTGTTTTCGATGCTGCAACATCGCTCACCCAAGACCAGCAAGGGAGATTCGATCGCTACCAGTAATTTCATCAACATCTCTGGCGCAATCATGGCCTCGGTCATCTTTGCCTCGTTGAACTATGTTGCCGCCTGGACCAATTTTACACCGCGTCTCGCGCCGGCAGCCGAGGCCATTCGTGGCCAAATGGTGAAGTTGGAAATACGCGAGGGACACCCCGAGCGGGTCCAAGTCGGCGAGCAGGAGTTCGTCGATAATCATCAGGGGCCGCAATACACCATCTTGAGGGTCGACCCCGGTGCGCGGGTCGGCGAGGAGGTGATCGCCCGCACCTATACCAAAGGCGAGGTCACCTACATCCGCTTCCAGCGAGCCGACCAGCCGGAGATTCCCTTCCGCGATCAGAGCCATTTACCGAAACTGTTGTTCGTGGGCGCAGGCCTGGCAACGCTGATCAATCTTGGCGTGCTGTGCTGGCTTCTGCCTGACCTCCTTCGGCGTAGCTACATCTGGGCTACCTCAGGGGTCGCCCTGGAAACGGCCGGCCTGCTTCGCTTGCCTGGTTCAGGGCCGACACTGATTGTGCATAACGCCCAGGAGGCGACGGCTCGCGCCATGTTGGTCAGCGGCCTAGACCGGCGGATTCACTTTCTCAGCAGCGGCGACGACAGTGAGGCCGCCGTACGTCGTGCCAAGCGGTTGCTCGAAGCCGGCGAGGTGGTGGCCGTGTGCGAGCCGGAGTTGGCCCGTGAACTGATGCCCGAGACGGAAACGCTGCCGGTGTGTCACTATGCCTTTGAACGCAACGGCAAGCCCCACGCCTACCTGGAGGCTGGCTCGCTGCTAGCGGCCGGCACCCCCTTGGAGATCGCCGAGCGGGAGTTATTGCGATTGCAAGGCCACCTGAAGCGGATGGCCGAGACAGGCGAACCGTTGGAGAAAGAAGCAGGCCATTAACCGCCACGCGATTGGGATGCCTGGACAGCGAACGGGCCTTTGCTGCTGTTGACTTCAAGGGGGAAAAGTTGAGACGGCCGGTAAAACTCGTTTGACAATCTCGTCGGTTTGACAACCTCGTCGTGGGTGGTCCCCCGGTCCCCACACCGGGGCGGCAGATACAGTTGTCCCGTTCTGCCGCTTCGGGCCAGCGCCAGCTTCTCACTTGCCCGGACTGAACTTTTCCAACTCGAACGTCACCTTTTGCCCCGCTAACTCCGATACCTGCTTCACCATGCCCACGCCACTGGCAAACCAGTAGCTCACGTTGAACTTCTGGCCGTTGAGGTCCATGTCGACCCCAGAAACCTTGATAGCAGTGTATTTGCCGGCCGGCACCTGAACTAGTTCCTCCGATACTGCCAGAGTGCCTTTGAAGAGTTGACCATCGAGCTTGGACTCGACGTTCCACTTTTCACCGGGCTTGGGCGGCAACTTGAGCAAGGCAATCGGCGGGTTGGTTGGCTTGCCCTCAAAGGAGTGACGGGCTAGGATGTTGCCGTCGATGCCCAGATGCTCAAAGGAGCGCGACTTGCCATCGACAAACATTTCCAGGCGGGCGCACTCCACCTTGCCGATCTTCTCCATCTTGGTAAGGCGAATCTCGAAGCGATTCTCGCCCACTATGTAGGTCCACACGGTGCCGACGTTCATCGGAAAGGTGAACTTCTTGTCATCTTGGCCGCCGACCGGAGCCGACGTGCCCATCAGAGCTACCATCACCATCAGAAAAACAAGTCCTACGCGACGCATCTCTCCTCCCTTGGGGCCTTCCCTTTTCACCGCTTTGCTCTTGGTATACCCAGCTTTCCTCTTGGTATACGCAGCCGATGCCCGTCTGGGAGGAAGGTCGCGGGAACTTCTGGAAAAAATCACGCCTCAACCTTATTGCCATGACCGGGGCCGATGCTTTAGAATAAGATAGTCCGCCGTTGCCGGCGCCTCCGCAGGGTCGTTCCCCGACCCCTCTTGTTTCCCACCTCGCTAGCTGAGCGTGTACCGCTCAGAGTTTGGAGTCCTTCCATGTTTGGATTGGGTGTTATGGAATTGGTCGCTCTGGCCGTGGTCGCCCTGCTTCTCTTCGGTAGTTCCCTACCGGCTATGATGCGCTGGCTCGGCTCCACGATGGCCGAACTCAAAAAAGAGGCTGACAAAGTGACACAGGAATTACGTGAAGTAGGGAAGTAACCCACACAGGCGATCCATCACTCATCATGAGAGGTATAAATGTTTGGTTTAGGACCGATGGAAATTGGGGCCATCCTGATTCTCGGGGTGTTGCTCTTTGGCCGAAAGTTGCCGGAAGTGGGTCGTTTCCTGGGTAAAGGAATCGTGGAATTCAAAAAAGGCATCGCAGGGATTGAAGACGACCTAACCAACCCGTCGTCGCACAACACCGCCGTGACCACCACGCCGACCGCTCCGGCAGAAGCTCCCAAGCCGCCTCAACGTATGGTGACGACGGCCCCCAAGTTCGAGGATAAGCCGCCTCAGCCGTAATCCGCCTAACATCACTAGCCTGGCCTGGGGCGATTGCGTCTGGAACCCGTCCGATGATACCGAAAAAGCCTGCCTGACTCATCAGTCACAGGCTTTTGGGGTATTGCCCTGCATCGTACGCCCGGTTCGGCTTGGGGTGGGTCCATGCAGCCGACAAGCAGACCGACATTTCCCCCCATGTGAGGTGTCGATAGCTCAGATGTCGATAGCGATTACAAAGCTTTCGTCGATTGAAACCACCTCGACTTGTATCTCAGCAGCGAAATTCTCGGCAGAAACGAGCGACCGTCCGTGTCCGCCGGCTAGTCCGGCTCGTATTCTGATCAACGACGTAGTAGGAGTTCTTCCCGAGGAGAAAGCGTGATGAAGCGATTGCTCGCGTTGTTCCTGGCTCTGGGTCTGCTGGCTGGTGTATTGCCCAGTGCCGATGCCCGTTATCAAGACAAGGACAAAACCGACAAGAAAGACGCTGACAAGAAAGACGGCAAGCCCAAGGAGGACCCCAAGCTCACTGAGGCACAGAAGAAGGATCTCGAAGCGCTGACCGGCACCTTCACCATCGTGGTCTTTGAGCGTGAAGGCAAGAAGGAATCGGCAGACGCTCTCAAGACCATGAAGGTCGTTCAGCAGGGCGCTGAATGGAAATTTTACCTCGGCGAGGACATTACTCTAGGCCGAGATACCCTCTACCCGGAGAAATCGCCCAAAGAGATCGACAGCTACTACATCAACGGCCCAGCACGTGACAAAATTGCCAAAGGGATCTACAAGATCGAGGGCGACACTATCACTTATGTTCATGCTGATCCAGGCAAGGACCGACCGAAGGAGTTCAGCACCAAGCCGGACAGCGGGCTGACGCTGATTGTGATGAAAAGGCAGCCCGAAGCTCCCAAAGACGGTGACAAGAAAGACGGCGAGAAAAAGGACAAGTAAGCGTAAGCGACACGGAGTTCGGTCACGCCTCGGACAGGCTGGTCGCTGTCACGGGGCGTGTTTCTGCTCGCGGCACGAGTTGACCCGCTTCCAGCGTCCAATCACGGGCCAAGCCGCCGGCCTTTTTGTGTTGCATCACTACAGCCACCTGCTCAAGCGAGATAGGGTAGAAATTCCAGCAATCGACCCCGACATCCATATTCCACAGCTGCGATTC
>JBDNDE010000096.1:0-14815 GCA_046719305.1 Gemmataceae bacterium
TTTGCAACGCTTCGAGCAGGCCGATTCCCTATTTCGTGAAGCATTGGAACTCCGCGAGAAATTGGTGGCCGATTATCCCAAGGATTCTCGTTTTGAACGTGACTTGATTCGGGGACTGAACAGTGTTGCGGCTCTGCTGTATGAGCGTGGCCGGCATCAAGAGGCCTTGAAACGTTTTGAAGAGTTGATCCAACGAAAGCAACAGTTCGTTCAGAAAAACCCCTCGGTGGTTGAAAGCTATCGAGATTTAGCAGCAGCCTTCGGGAATGTCGCGATTTTGCACCACCGACAACAAGGTTGGAAACAAGCAACGCACTTTTATCAAAAAGAGATAGAAATGCGCCGCTTACTCGCCGAGAATGTCCCCGATCGACCCGATTATCAGCTGGAACTGGCTCAAGTCTTACAGAGCCTTGCCCAGGTGTCTCACTACAGCAAGGAGTTTGACTTAGCTCAGACTTATTTTAACGATGCTCAAACGCTTTTACGTCAACTGATCGAGCAAGGGCCTGAGCAACCGATGGTTCGCTGGCACCTGGGCCGCTTGTACAACGATCGTGGTCTTTTGTACGTTGAACTGGGCCGTCCCAAAGAAGCCGAAACCGCATACCAGGCTTCGTCGGAATTACTGGACCAGCTGGCCGAGCCTCCCTCCAGCCGTGCGGACTTTCTCGAAGAAAGTGCCAAACCCCATGCCAATTTGGCGCGGCTTTATCAGCGGACGGGTCGCCTCCTCTTAGCTCAGCAGCAATGGCAAGCAAGTATCGAGCGACGGCGAAAATTGGTAGCGGTGTTCCCCACGCGTCTGGCTTACCGTGAGCAACTCGTCCAAGCGCTGGACAGTCTAGCCTACCTGGTGAATCAACAGGAAAACGTAGACCTGGCCGAAAAAATATACCGTGATCTGTATGTTCAGTTAAAAGAGTTGCTCCGACACCAACCGCTGCGTTGGCATCTGCATCAACAGGTGACTCAAGTCACGACGAACCTCGCTCAGTTGCAGAACCAGCGCGACGATTACGCCGGCGCTCGTCAAACCTTGAATCAGGGGTCGCCTTATGCATGGGCCATGGTGAAAGCACAGCCTACTAATCAACTCTTCCGCAATACCTTCTTCCGCTACCTCTATCTGAGTTGTCTCACGGCCGCGGGGGAACGCCAGTATGATCAAGCTGAGGAGGTGGCCCAACAGATTCGTGATCTGGGCTGGAATGCGGCCAACGATGCGGCCCAGGCGGCTTGGGTGTTGGGATTGTGCCACCTGTTGCTGCAGGAACATCCGCAGTTGAAAGCGGACGAGCGCACTGCCGTGTTGCAGCGATTCCGCGATGCGAGTTGGACGATGCTACAGGAGGCCGGCAAGCGGGGCTATCGCGATGAGAAACGTCTTCGCAGCGACCCTGCCTTTGCTCCTGTGCGTACGCATCCCGAGTTTCCCGGATGGCTGGCTAAACTCAAGAAGGCCTCCGAGTGAGCAGCAGTTCAGCCAGCAAACTAGGCCCGCAAGGCGAGCGAGCAGCAAACTAGGCCCGCAAGGCGAGCGAGTTGGCTACCCCTAAGTTTTCATAAATCTGCCGCGTCGCGTCACTGCGGTTGAGCGTGTAAAAATGAATCCCCGCGACCTGGCCGTCGATGAGTTGCCGGCACTGCTCGGTAGCCCAGTGAATGCCAACCTTGGCGACGGCTTCATCATCGCTACAACGCTGAACCGCTCGTAGCAGCGGCGCAGGAATGCGTGCCCCCAAAGCTAGCTCAGCCATTCGCACCATGCCGGCTCGCGAGGTAATCGGCATCACACCCGCTACAATTGGTATCTTGATCCCTGCCAACTCACAACGCTCGCGAAAATCGAAGAAGTCTCGATTATCAAAGAATAGTTGTGTACAGATGTAATCAGCTCCGGCATCTACCTTTGCCTTGAGATAATCCATCTCCAACAATCGGTTAGGGGTTGCTGGATGCCCCTCGGGAAACCCTGCTACCCCGATACCGAATCCGCTACAACTCGGCCGCGAGCGGATGAATCGCACCAAATCGGCCGCATAGCGAAAGGCATCCTTAGTTCGGTCGTAGCCAATGAGATTGCGAGGCGGATCACCCCCGAGGGCCAAAATGTTTGTCACCCCGTGTTCTGCATAGCGATCCAAGATGCTGGCCAAGTCGTCCACGCTATGGCAGACACTAGTCAGATGAGCCACCGCCGTTAGGGCGGTTTCGCGCTGGATGCGCACGACCAGATCATGTGTCTTCTCGCGCGTCGAGCCGCCCGCTCCATATGTCACCGACACAAATGACGGGGCCAACTGCTGCAACCGCGCAATCGTTACAAACAACTCTTCAAATCCCTGCTCCGTCTTAGGCGGGAAAAATTCAAAGCTGAATGACGGCCGATGGGCCTGCAGAATCTCTCGTATATGCATGTCGTCATTATCTCTTTTGCCGGGAACTTTGTCCAGAGGTGATCCCCAGTTCCCCAATCTGACGCAGCTTGGCTACTGAGTTTGCCTCGTTTTGCCCGATATGCAAAAATGCGTGGTGAATTGCTGTCCACAAGGAGGCGAGGATGCGAATTTTACACACGGCTGATTGGCATCTGGCTGATCGTCTTGGTCGTATCGACCGTACCAACGACCTACGCCTCGCCGTCGAACAGGTGGCCGACTATTGCCGTTGCGAACGAGTTGATGTCCTGCTTGTGGCCGGCGATCTGTTTAGTGAATTGGCCGGGGCCGAAGCGCTGCGAGACACCATTGGGCATTTGCAAGAGACGTTTGAGCCGTTCCTACGCGAAGGCGGTACAATCCTGACGCTCACGGGCAATCATGATCGTGAAAACTTTTGCCAAACGCTTCGCGCTGCTATGAGCCTTGCCGCTCCCTCGGCCCAAGCCCCCGGCGGCATCGTGCCACATGGTCGGTTTTACCTAGCTACAGAGCCGGACTTAGTGCGGGTCGAGGATCGTCGCACCGGTTTACCAGTCCAGTTTGTGTTGATGCCATATCCGACGCCGACCCGCTATCTGGTGGGCGAAGCCAACCAGCGTTACCAGGGGTATGACGAACGCAATCGCACCCTGTTGGCTGCCTTCACTCGCACCCTGCACGAACTACGCAACTGCGCGGCGTTCAGCGAGGAACTGCCCGCGGTGCTGGCTGCGCATATCGGGGTACGCGGCAGCGACCTAGCCCGGCTTTTTCGCCTCAGCCAGGACGAGGATCTTATCTTCGACCCGGCCGAAATCCCCACGGGCTTCGCCTACACTGCTCTAGGTCACATCCATCGGCCGCAAGCCGTTGGGGGTAATCCAACCGTACGCTACTCCGGGAGCATCGAACGGATGGACCTGGGTGAACAGCACGACGAGAAAAGCGTGGTGCTGTTGGACCTCGGCCCCGAAGGGATCGAGGGCGACATCCGCACGCTCCCGCTACAAGCCACACCAGTTTATGAGATCACCATCAACGACCCGACCAACGAGATACCCGAGTTGCGCCAACGCTTCCCCGAGGCTAAAAATCATCTAGTACGCATCCGCGGAACATATACCGCAGGAGTCGAAGCACGTGAAGAAGTGTTGCGGCAACTCGAAGCTATCTTCCCGCGTTGGTACGACCGCCAACTGAGCGAGGCCAACCCGCTAGGCAGCACGCTCTGCCCTGGTGGGCCAAGTAAAGCTCGGAGTTTCGAGCAGACCGTTCGCGATTATGTGGATCAAGAACTCACCAACCACAGCGATGCAGAACGCGCTGCGGTTTTCGCCGAACTCGAAGCGTTGTTGCAGGAGATGCAGGCGTGATCCCTCAACGTATCAAACTCAGTGGCTTTCTCTGCTACAAAGAAGAACAAACCATCGACTTCCAGGGGAGTGCCACTCTTTGGATGCTCAGCGGCTTAAATGGTTCGGGCAAGTCGGCTATTTTTGATGCTGTGACCTATGCGTTGTTTGGTCATCATCGCGGTGGTGCGAGCGGTAATGTCGAACTGATCAACAAAGAATCGAAGCAAATGAGCATTGAGTTTGATTTTTTGCTTAATGGTCATTTGTGTCGAATCAAGCGTACTCAAAAACGCGACAACAAAGGTGGAGCGAAAGGCACACAACAGATCTTTCACTTCGTCGAGGGTGATTTTCAACCTGTTCCCGATACCACAAACAAACGTGATTTCGACAACTGGATAGCCGATAATATCGGCCTGAATTACGAGACGTTCACTTCCAGTGTGCTTTTGTTACAGGGCAAGGCCGAGAAGCTGCTTGATAGCCGACCCGAAGGCCGTCGCGAGGTATTGGCCAGTATCGTCCACCTGGATCGCTACGAACGCTTGCATGCGCGGGCGGACGAACGCCGTAAATCGCTGGAAGCCGAAGTCAAAACACTCAACGGCCGTCTGGCGGCGATTGCCGAGGTAGACCCGCTGGAACTAGGACGGTTACGAATGTTGATCGACCAGAGCCAGGAACAACGCGCAAACGCACGCGCTGAGGTGGAGCGTCTACAAAACCTGCGAAATCAGGCTGTCTTGTGGCGAGATTTACATGCCCGACTCCATCAAACCCGCAAACGGTATGAACAGGCCTTGCAGATCCTAGCGGAAGCGGCAACCATCGAGAGGTCGGTGGAACGCCTGCGTGAGTTGCGCAAGGTATGTCCAGTGATGGAGCAGATTAGCATTCATCGCACTCAGTTGGGTCAGGCGAATCAGGAGATGAACAAGCTCACGCAACAACGAGAGCAACGTCGTATTAGCCTCGCAGAACGCGAGGCCGCTTTGCGTCGAGCAGAAGAAAACCGCCGTGTCCAACAAGGTCGCATGCACCAACTGCAATCGCAACTGACCCAATGCATGACCCGCCTGAGGCAATTGGACGGTCAGATGCAAACTTTAGAGATCGTCGAGCGGTTTGAACGGGACTTGAGAGAAACCGAACACCATTTGGCCGCTCTACCCGTCGATCTCCAGACACGAATTTCGGCGAGCCGTGCGAGAGTGCGTCACCTGGAGGAGCAGGCCCGCGTGATCCCTCACCTGGAGCGATTCGTCCGCCTCCGCGAAGCCTTGCTCACCAACCAGAAACATATCGACGCATGCAACCATGAAATGCAACGCTTATATCAGCATGGTAACCAAGTAGCCAGCAAGCTCGCTCAAGCCAAAGCTCGCCTGGAAGAAGCCGAGGCCGATAAAGCACGTGCAACCGAGCGGGCCACCGAGGCCCGCACGAATTATCGACAAGCCAAAAGCGACTTAGATGAACTCTCCAAAGTGGACGGGGCCCGTGTTTGTCGGCAGTGTGGTCAATCTCTCACCCCGGAACATGTGGAAGAAGAAAAAATTCGTCGCGGCAAACGAGTCAGCGAAGCGGAGACGATTGGTCGGCAGTGTAAAGCGGAGTTGGAACAGGCTAACCAAGCCTGGGAGCAGGCTCGAGCGGAGTATGATCGGCTCACGCGGGAACAAACGCTCGCCCGAGACGACTACCGCGGTCAGCGTGATGCTTTGCAGCATGCCGAGCGGGAACGCAACCGCCTGCGTGACGAATGTGCGAGCATTTATAACGATCTGCCTGCGAGTGTAGCGACCCGCATCAGCACGAACCCGGTGGATGATTGGTCGCAGACCGTCTGGCCGACCACAGAGGATCTGGATGTGCTGCGTAGCGAGGCACGCGGCCTGGAACAAGCTCGCCGGGAGTTGGAACGAGCCGAGCAGGAGCTACGCGACCGGGAGAGGCTCCAGCACGACCGCGAGCGTACCTTAAGTCGCTTGGAACCGTACCGCGCCGCTTTGCCCGCCGACCGGCTTGCCTTGCGGAGTGAACACGCTCATGTCCAAACAGAAGAACATGCCTTACATGCACAGCTGGATGCTGTACGTCGGGACTTGGACACCGCCGAACGCGAGTTGAGCAAAGTGCAACGCGAACGAGAGACGGCTCAAGCGGAACTCCATCGTACCGAAGGCGACCTGCGTAACCAGGAGCTTCGCCGAGATAACGCTCGCCGAGAAATCGAACGGCTCAGCAAACAGTTGCCCGAGAGCTGGCAAGCGATGGCTGAGTCCAGCGGTTTGGCCTCGCTTTCACAGTGGCAAGGGGAGTTGCGGGCGTTGGAAAACGAGGGTACCGAGGAACGTGGTCGCGAACTGGATTACTTCCGAGCCAACGCTGACACCATCTATCAACAGGTGATCGATCTGGAGCGTCAAGAACGCAACTATCCCGACGAAGTGCGGCAACCCGAAACTGAGCTACAGGCCCAGTTGCACCAGGCACAGAGCGAACAAGACCGCATCGAGGCGGATCTGGATCGTGCCAAGCAGGAGTTGGCTCTGTTGGAACATCAACACCATCAGAGGCAGCAGATCCACCAAGAGTTAAAAACGTTGGAGGGCCAACTCAAAACCGCCCGTACTCTGGCGGAGTTGCTCGGCCGGGATCGCCTGCAACTGTTCCTGGTGCGACAAGCCGAGCGACAAGTGGTTGAGTATGCTAACGCGGTGTTGGATCGGCTCTCAGGCGGTCAGCTGTATTTGCGACTATCCGGCGAGGCGAGCGGGGAGGGAACTTTGTCGAAAGCGTTGGCCCTAGAGGCGTTCAACCGCGCCACCGGTGAACAACCGATCAATGTCGCCTTTCTCAGTGGGAGCCAGAAATTCCGAGTTGCTGTCAGCCTGGCGTTAGCCATCGGCCAGTATGCCAGCGTACAGCAACGCCCGATCGAGAGCGTCATCATCGACGAGGGGTTCGGCTGCCTGGATAATCAAGGCCGACAAGTGATGATTCAAGAGTTACAAAACCTTCGAAGCCAGATGAAATGTATTCTGCTGGTGAGTCATCAAGAAGACTTTGCGGAAGCGTTTACCGATGGATATCAATTCCGACTAGAAAATGGTGCGACACGCGTGAGTCGATTTCAGCGCTGAGCAGGCGTTGATCATTCCTGAGATTGCGATAAACCAAGTTGTTGACGTACCCGGGCTAAGGCTTGCTCGGGTGTGTGAAGCTCGCCATCGAGTTGGGCATCACGAATCTCACTGAGCAGCTGCTTAAACGCTGGGCCGGGTCTTAATCCCAGGGCGACTAAATCGTTACCAGTCACTAAGGGGGCGGGATTCAGACTGCCTTGGGCCAGCCAAATCGCTCGACGCTCCGATGCCGCTTCTGCCTCCGCGACGAACCCTCGGGCACGAGTCAGTTCCAGCAACTCGTCTGCTGCGGGATGAGTCAACAACGGCTTGAGCCGCGCCGGTCGCAGAGTTGCGATGTCCTGCAGATGCTCCGCATGCGCCACCAGCCATTCCAGTCGCTCGCGGTCGTCGTTACTCAAACGCAGCCGCTGGGCCACTTGGCGTGCAACCTTCGTCCCCAGTGGATGCAGCAAAACCGCTAACGCCAGGACAAAACTTGGCTCCGGCAGCCGATCAAGCAAAGGCAAGGTGGATGCATCCCACTCAGGCAAGATGACGGCAGCTAGGCCGGCTTCGACCATTAGCTGAAGGGCGATTGATCGATGGGGATCGGCGATCATTTTACGCAATTCGTCGTGGATGCGTTCGGCACTTACCCCTTGGCCCAGTGTGGCGGCTCGCTGGCGAATCGCCTCCCAGGTAGCCGGTTCGATGGTGCATGCAAAGCGGGCTGCCATCCGTACCGCTCTTAAGAGACGCAAACGATCCTCGGCAAAGCGTTGATGCGGATCACCGATGGCACGCAGCAGCCGGCGTTGCAGATCGTCCCGTCCACCAACGAAATCAATCACTTTGTCGCGCAGGGGATCGTAAAACATGCCGTTGATAGTGAAATCCCGACGCCTGGCATCTTCTTGGGCACTGCTAAAGACTACCTCGTCGGGCCGGCGGCCATCGCTGTAGGGGCCGTCGCGTCGGAAGGTAGCTACCTGGACGCGCAGTGGTTTAGGGCCCAGAACTTCAACGACACCGAAAGCCTCGCCGACAGCCAAGCTACGTCGAAACAGTCCGCGTACCTGGTCAGGCAAGGCCGCGGTGGCAATATCATAGTCTTTGGGGACCAACCCCAGCAGTTCATCGCGGACGCAACCGCCGGCAAACAAGGCTTCATGACCAGCCTCTTGGAGGCGGCGTACCACATCCAGGGCGAACTCGCGTTCAGACAAGGATCGGCTCCTGCTGATCGGGTGCTAGCGGCGGGGGCGGGTCGAACGGTTTTACCCAAAACAGCAGCATATTTCGGCCATAAGTGCGGACATCCCATACATCGCGATCGGGTAAACGCTGGACTAGGTCGCACTCTTCTAATTGTAACACCAGGACTCCTCCTGGGGCCATCCGGTTCATCAGCGTCGAAACCAGATGTAAAAACTCCTCGGACCGCTCTTCTAAATCGGGGAACGGTGGGCTAAGAAACAGCGTAGCCGGCTCGGTCACCGAGGGGGTCCAGCGTTCGGCCCAGCGGTAGGCATCGGCTCGGATGACCCGGCCGCGTTCCGTTACGTTAAAGCGTTTGAGATGTTTCTCGATGGCATCGAGTAAGCGGAAATCACGTTCGACAAACAGCGTCCGCGATGCGCCACGGCTAATCGCCTCCAATCCCACTACACCCGAACCGGCAAAAATATCGTAGAACGGCCGCTCGGGCACGGCGTTGCCCAGGATGCTAAATAACGCCTCGCGTGTCCGCTGAGGAGTCGGTCGCATCGCCGGATTGACATCGCATTCGACTTTTCGGCCACGCAGGGTGCCGGCCACGATGCGGATTTCGGTGCGCATGGAGCAAGCCAAGAAAGAGTTCAGGGCGACAGTTCGAGATACATTTTCGATCAACTAACATTGTAGGCTGAGGGGCAAGCAGTGTCGTGAAAAGGCACGATAACACGATGGGGGTGATCAAAGAAAATGCATCGAGATCGACTCTGCCTGTTCGCACAGGCAAGAGCAATAAAACTGGTTAACTGCTCGTGTGTACTTGTGCGAAATTCTAATTCAGCGGTCGCTTAGGTTCAGTAGGCAACTCCCTGGGTGGAGGCAGCGGCGAGGGTTTTGGCCCTTCGCTTTTGCCATCGCGTCCCTTGGCCGTCGGCTTGGAAAGATCAAACGCTTCTTCGGAAGGCTGGCCACTGCTGGGATAGCGTTTGGGCAGTCCCAGAGTGCGGATGGCTCGCGGATACAGAGCGTCCCAGCAGCCCACGGGACCTGCCGCGCCGAACTGTTCCTCCAGGAAGATCAACCCGTGGGTCTCCAGAATGGTACCGGTGGCTCGCTCCAGGTTGGCCAAGGCCGTGTTGTAATTTGTCAATGCCTGGGCCTCGGCACTGACAGCGTTGCCCCAATCATTGAGTGCCTGCAAGACGTTTAGATAGATAACGATCCCCTTTTTCTCACGGGCAATCTGGAAATTGAGGTTATCCAATGCAGCGGCACGCAGATCTCTGTTGATGCGATACTGCTCGTAGGCATTATCCAGATCGCGACTAATCTCAGCGAGTTGATGGATTGCTTGGTGCAAACTTTGATCCAAGTTGGCCTGATCGCGCTCCAGAATCAATTGCGCTTGACGTGCCCTAGCGCGGGCCTCTCGCACCCCCAACGGCACGCTAAAATTTACCCCGATGGTGAAATCCGTGTACTGTCCATGGCCACTGCTCAGGTATTGGCCGTTGGGTGTCTCACCGGTCAGACCATTCCACCGATAACTCGTAAAGCCGTCCAGTCGGGGCAGCGTGCGGTTCTCAGCCAGCAGCAGACGTTGGGCATCGGCCTGAAGAATCAGTTTGAACTCGACGACATCAGGGCGATGGCGTTCGGCAAGGCGAACGAGGGCATCCCAGTCGCGCTGAAAGGCTTGAGTCGTGGGGGCGGTTGTTGGAACAAGGGTGCGTTTGTCCTCGGGCGGCAGGCCCAGCACATTGCGCAAGGCACCTTCACGAGCCAGTACCAACGCCTTAGCCTGCACCAATGCAACGCGAAACTGCTCTAGCGCTACCTTCTTTTGAGAGTAGCTGCCGGTGTCGGCCAAGCCGACTTTGCGGCGAGCCTCTTCACGAAGGAAGTCGTTCTCGGCGAGGTCGAACTGATTTTGGCGTGCCCATTGTTCGGTTCGTGCCTGTACCAATGCCCAGTAGCTATCGATCACGCCCCGAACCATCTCTTGAACCGCATCTTTGTACTGGAAAAACGATCGTTCGGTGTCGATGCGTGCAATCACGATCGGAGCCGCATTAACGGCCACGCCCGCACCTTGCAGAAACGGTTGGGTATAACTCAACTCGAAAAGAGGGCGATTAAGCGGGTTGAGCGTCTGTGAGCCAGGCACGGGGTTGGCAATGCGGACGGGATTCTCTAGCCAACGAAGTGCTGCCGTGCCGCCTAGGAGATTCGTCTGTTCGAGCGAGGTCTCAGTTCGCAACCCGTCAATCCGTGTGCCATCAAGCGAAACAAGCAAGGGGCTAAACGGATCGAATCGTACCAGCGGTGTATCGGTACGCTCAAACAATTGACGCGCACTGAACACTGGATCGAATCGGCCACGCTCTGCATCGATCAATGTATTTGTGATCGCGACATCGTAGATGGTCCGGCCACTGGAGGAGGCGGACAACCCCGTGAGGACCCGCACGACGTTGGCATTGACTAGGGCAATTCGGATGGCCTCGTCGAGCGAGAGTTCCCAGGTCTCGGTTTGGCCTGGCTCACGCACCGTACGCGGCGGCGGAATTGCTGGCAATCTCGCGCTGGAAAGTTCTGCCGGTTCGCGTTTTTCGATTTCGCGTTGTTCGGGCAAGATAAGGTGTTGTACCACGGCAGACGAGTGGCCAAAACAGCCGCTGACTAGCGCCGGCACGAGCAACAGCAGCAGCCGTAGGTTCACAAGGAAGCCTCCGCCGTGGGTACGGGGTTCTCCGGGGACACAGGGGCCGCTTCATCGAGCCGAGCGCGTTGTTGGAGCACACGAGCGGCCTGTTCGATGTCCCTGGTGTCAAGAGCGATTTGTCCGTCGATAAGAACCACGGCGCGATCCGCCTTGCGAGCAACCTCCAGATCGTGGGTCACTAGGATCACCGTCAAGCCGTCGCGTTGGTTCAGTTCGCGAAAAAAAGCCATAATCTCGCGACTGGTGCGGGTATCGAGATTGCCGGTCGGCTCGTCACACAACAAAATCGGCGGAGAATTGACCAAAGCCCGAGCAATCGCCACACGCTGCTGTTGGCCACCCGAGAGTTGGTTGGGCTTGTGATCCAACCGTTCGCCCAGGCCGACTTTGGCAAGCAGTTCGGCAGCGCGTTTCTTCCGCTGCGAGCGCGGAAAGTCGGGATTATACAGCAGTGGGGCTTCCACGTTCTCCAAGGCCGTCGTCCGCGAGAGCAAATTAAAGCTCTGAAAAACAAAGCCGATCCGCCGCGTTCGCATCTGGGCCAGTTGGTCGCGATTCAACCCGGCCACCTCTTCGCCAGCTAGTTTATAGCTACCGGAAGTTGGTCGATCGAGGCAACCGAGTGTGTTCATAAGAGTCGATTTACCTGAACCAGATGGTCCAATGAGAGCGACGAATTCACCTTCGTGGATGGTAAGATTCACTCCTCGTAGAGCGTGGACCTTGACCTCGCCCAGATCGTAGGTTTTGACCAAATCGGTAATTTCGATTAATGCCATCGCGGTTGCCTCCGTATCGTACTATATCGGCTAGAGGGGAAGAATCGGTTGAATCGGTTTTGCATTCGATGAATCTTAGCTGTAGGAGAAGTTGCATGCCAATGATTGAAGACCTCGCACCGCTGGACACTGACGACCGCCTCGCCATTGTCCACTACCTGCACGACTACAGCCAGCAACTCGGTTTTCCCTGGGCGATACAGCCGATTCATTTGGCACTACGCGATGATCAGGGCAAGATCATCGGCGGCCTGCTAGGGGTTTTTCATTGGCAATGGCTGCGCATCAAAATTTTGGCCGTCGCTCCGGAATATCGCGGCAAGGGCTGGGGTCGCCGGTTAATGGCTGAGGCGGAGCGTCGAGCGATCGAGAAGGGTTGTGAACAAGCATGGGTGGACACGTTTAGCTTCCAAGCTCCTGATTTTTACAGGCAACTTGGTTACGTTCTGTTCGGTGAACTGGTAGATTACCCCAGCGGGCAAAACCGACTGTTTTTCCGCAAAGTATTGGTGGAGCCTGGAGCGAGGCCAAGAGGAGTCCAAGAAAGAGGAGTCCAAACTGGCTCTGATCATCGAGGCAGCGAAAGCATAAAGTAAGGAGAGAAGGCCGGTCCGCTTTCTCTCCCGCGGGCGCGGAAATACTCTGTACCCGATGAGAGACCCCGAAGATCATGACTCGTCGTTTTCGTACCTTCGTTGTCCAACCCCGCCTACCCGAACGCCTCGCCGCCTTGCACAAGCTGGCCTACAACCTGTGGATGACCTGGAATCCCGAGGCGACAGCATTGTTTCGCCGGATTGACCGCGAGTTATGGAAGGAAACCGATCACAGCCCGGTGAAGTTGCTGGGGCGAGTGCCTCAAGCTCGCTACGAGCAGTTGGCCCGTGATGAGGGGTTCTTGGCGTTTCTGGATCGGGTCGAAGCCCAATTTGATGCTTACATGAACACTCGATCGACCTGGTTCACTGAGAACTATTCAGGGCCGTCTCCTACCATCGCCTATTTCAGTGCGGAGTTTGGTCTGCATGAAAGCGTGCCGGTCTACTCGGGTGGCCTGGGGGTGCTCTCGGGCGATCATCTCAAAAGTGCTAGCGACCTGGGCTTGCCCCTCGTAGGCGTCGGCCTGATGTATCGCGAAGGCTACTTCCGCCAATACCTCACGGTAGATGGCTGGCAGCAGGAACGCTACCCCGAGAACGATTTCTTTAACTTGCCTCTAATCGCCGAGCAAAACGAGGCTGGTGAACCACTTACCGTGAGGTAATCGCGCGTATTTGGCGCATCCAAGTTGGACGCGTACCGTTGTATTTGCTCGATACGAATCTGCCGGCCAATAGCCCCGAGGATCGTGGTATTACGGCCCGTTTATACGGCGGTGATCATGATATGCGGATTCGTCAAGAAATTATCCTGGGGATCGGCGGAGTGCGGGCTTTGCGCGCCCTGGGTAAACCACCCACCGTCTGCCATATGAACGAAGGGCACTCGGCGTTTTGCGGCCTGGAACGTATCCGTGACCTGATCGAAACCACCGGTTGCCATTTTGCCACAGCTCGCGAGGCAGTGACCGCCGGCACCGTGTTCACGACCCATACACCGGTCCCGGCAGGAAATGACGTGTTCGCACCACAATTGGTCGAGCATTATCTGGCAAGCTTTCCGGCTCAGTTGAAGATCAGCCGCGATGAGTTGCTGAATCTGGGGCGGCAACGTCCAGGCGATGCCAGCGAGGGATTCAGCATGACGGTACTGGCCTTGCGTCTAAGTGCCATCAGCAACGGAGTAAGTAAATTACATGGTCATGTGTCACGCAAGATGTGGCAGGCGATTTGGCCCGATTTCCCCCTCGATGAGGTGCCGATCACTAGTGTGACCAACGGCGTCCATACGCAAAGCTGGGTATCACCCGATCTGGCCGAGCTTTACAACCGCTATCTAGGCGATCGCTGGCACAAACGGCCCCAGGAGCCGGCGGCCTGGCAGCGGGTAGAGACGATTCCCGACAGCGAGTTGTGGCGGATCCACGAGCTTCGACGAGAGCGGCTAGTAGCGTTTGCCCGGAGTCGGTTGCGCAAACAGTTGATGGCGCGTGGCGCCTTGCCAGCAGAGGTCGCCCAAGCCGACGAAGTGTTAGACCCCAAGGCGTTGACGGTCGGCTTTGCTCGGCGTTTTGCGACTTACAAGCGCGGCAACCTTATCTTTCGCGATGTCGAACGGCTGCTGGCGATTCTGTCTAACACCGAGCGGCCCGTGCAACTCATTTACGCCGGCAAAGCCCACCCCAAAGATAGTGGCGGCAAAGAGTTGATCGCCGAGATCATGCAGTTTGCGCGCAAGCCTGAGTTTCGCCGGCGGATGGTTTTTTTGGAAGATTATGACATCAACGTCTGTCGCTATTTGGTCCAGGGGGTGGATGTGTGGCTCAATAACCCGCGTCGACCCCTGGAAGCCAGCGGTACTAGTGGTATGAAAGTAGCGGCCAACGGCGGCTTGAATCTGTCGATTCTCGATGGTTGGTGGTGCGAAGGCTACGCGGGGGACAACGGCTTCGCCATCGGGGCAGGAGAGGAGTATACCGATACCGCTTATCAGGATCAGGTGGAAGGTCGGGCTGCTCTAGATATGCTCGAGCAAGAGATTGTACCACTGTTTTATACCCGCGGCAATGACGATGTTCCACGTGGCTGGGTGCGGATGATGAAACGGGCCATCGTCTCCTTGGCTCCGGTCTTCAGTACTGGTCGAATGGTGGCGGAATATGCCACTCGGATCTATCTGCCCAATGCCGAACGCTGGGGGCGGTTGATGGCCAATGACCTAGAGCGGGCCGAGAAACTAGCGAACTGGCGGCTAGGTATCCGGCACGGCTGGGCAGCGGTCAAGGTGCGAGAAGTGCGTGTCGAAGGGGCTGAGCCACGCCAAGTGGGTGATCTGTTGCGTGTGCAAGCGGTAGTCGAACTGGGAAATCTAACTCCCAAGGATGTGTTGGTCGAGTTGTTTTATGGTACGGTGGATAACGAGGGAGACATCCCGCATCCCCATACCGCTGTTATGAACCTGCATGGCGGATCGAGTGGGGCGTACACCTATCAGGTGGCAGTGGAATGCAAAGCTAGCGGACAGCAGGGCTACGGTGTGCGGGTTTTGCCACAACACGAGGACTTGCCACATCCGCATGAACCGGGGC
>JBDNDE010000097.1:0-14703 GCA_046719305.1 Gemmataceae bacterium
GCCGCGAACGCTTCCGCCGGGAGGGACGCCTGGCCAGCTTGGTCATTCATCCCCGCTGTGTCTTTGTCCTGGGGGCCGATGAGGAAGCCGGCCGACCCTATATCGTCATGGAACTGATGCCCGGTCGCACCCTGAGCGATGTGGTGACGGCTCAGGGACCACTGCCCGTCTCGCAGGCGGTGCGTTATATCATCGACATCATCGAAGGCTTACAAGAAGCCCATGCCAATGGCATGATTCATCGCGATGTCAAACCATCCAACTGTTTCCTCGATGCCGAGGGCCGCGTCAAAATCGGTGATTTCGGCCTGGCCAAGGCGATCAGCGGCCGAGAGGAATTGACGCGAAGCGGGGCGTTCCTGGGCACGTTTTTGTACGCCTCGCCGGAACAGATTCGCAACGACAAGGTTGATCACCTCACCGATGTCTATAGTGTTTGCGCCACGCTCTATCACCTTCTGACCGGCCGTGCCCCCTTCGAGGACAGTGATCCAGCAGCAGCGTTGGCCCGCACGGTGAGCGATCCGCTCATGCCGATGCGGACCTATCGGCCGGATTTGCCCGCGACCCTGGACGAGATAGTACTCAAGGGGTTGGCCCGCAACCGCAAACAACGCTGGCAATCGCTGGAAGAGCTCCGTTTGGCTCTGTTACCTTTCGTTGAAGGTCAGCACTCTCTAGCCCAACTCGGGGCGCGCTCCGCCGCCTTTATCCTCGATTTTCTCATCTTGACTCCGTTGATGGTCACAATCAGTCTGGCTCTGTTTGCTTGGGGATTCAAGCTCGAACCCCTGGGCGAACTGAGCCTAAGTCTGCTGGGGATGCTGCTGTATTTCGGTCTGCCCGAAGCGGTCTTTGGCTGCTCCGTGGGCAAATGGCTGCTAGGGCTGCGTGTCCGCCAGGCCGAGGGGGGCGACCGGCCGACGTTGCTGCAAGCGTTTCTGCGCACGATAGTGTTTTGGCTGCTGTTGGAAGGCATGACCAAAACGGGCGAACTGTTGGCCCATTGGGGTGACACCCGATTTCCCTCCACTGCTTCGCTTTTCTTTGGACTGATTCGCATCGGTGGGTTGCCCGCTTTGGGCTGGTTGCTCGGCCTGACCCTGCTTACCTGCACCATGCGCCGCGCTTCGGGGTATCGCGGCCTGCATGAATGGATCAGCGGCACCCGCACCATTCAGTTGCCTTCGGCTCGGCCACGCTTTGTTTTGCCGACTCGGCAGGAATGGCCCACACACAACCAAGCCCCTACGGGATTACCCGAGCGTCTAGGAGCTTTTCGCGTGTTGGGCTTCGCACGCAGATCGCCTCACGAGGCCGTTCTGTATGGCACCGATGCCGCCCTGGAACGCCCGGTCTGGTTGTGGCTGCGTGACGGCGAAGAACCGTGTCGCAACCGCCGTGATGCCGCACGCCCCGGACGGGCACGCTGGCTGGGGGGAGGCGAACACCAGGGGCAACGCTGGGACGCTTTTGTCGCCACTTCTGGGTGCCTCTTGTCCGATCTGCTTGCACGTCGCGGTCGGCTCCCCTGGCGCGATGCCTCGACCATCCTGGAGCAATTGGCCGACGAATTGAGAACCGCTCAGTGGGAGGGCACCCTGCCGTCTACCTTGTCGCCGCAACAGGTTTGGGTGCAGCCCAACGGCCGGGTCACCCTGTTGGATATGTCGCCGCGCGAAACAACCCCAGTCAGCGACCCGTTCGAGCTACTGCAGCTCTTGTCCATCCTCATGCTCGAAGGTAAACAACGTTCGCTGGATTCTGGCCCGGTCCGCGCCCCGGTGCCAGCTCACGCTGCCGAAGTCTTGAACAAACTGATGGCCGGTGGATATGCAGACTTGACAGCCTTTCGCGATGCCTTGCGTGCGACCCACGATTTCCCTGAGCAAATCACCTGGCCGGGCAGGGCCTTGCAGGTGGCGTTGTGCGGTCTATTCTGCTTTCCTGGATTGGCTCTGATGTTCGCCACTGGTCCAGTCCTGCTTGCCTTCTGTCTGTACCTGACAGCAATTGGCCAGGCTCAGATTCCGCATCTGGTCCCCGAGGGCGAACAGCACGAGCGCTTGGTGGTTCTGTCTCGTCAGAAAGACACTATTCTGGAAACAGCCCTCTGGCCGGCTCGGCCTGGTCTGAGCAATATCTGGAACCGGATCTATCGCGGGGTGGAACCCGAGATGCTCTGCGATTCGCCCGACGCCACCTTCGGACCCGCACCGCTCATGGCCGAACTATATCAAAGCGGTTGGCTGTTGGTTGCCCTGGGGTTGTTTTGGCCCCTCCTGTGGGCCTTGGGAAGTGCCATGACACGTGGCGGATTCAGCTTATGGCTGGTGGGCATCCGCCTGCTCGATGGAGAAGGACGCCGGGCCGCCTGGTGGCGTTGTGCCTTGCGGAGCTTGTTGGTCTGGGGGCCAGTCGGTCTCTTGCTGGGGCTGTCGCTGTGGCTGGATGTCTGGCGTTACGCCCATAGCGCACAATTCCATCGCCCATCGATCTTCTCTGCTTGGTTCTCGCAGCTGTGCTGGTGGACCGCCTTGGCTCTGTTGCCCCTCTATGCCGCCCTCGCCGTGATGCGGCCCAACCGAGGCTTACACGATCGGTTAGCGGGTACCTACCCAGTCCCGTGAGGCTTGCCCGTCTAACTCAGCGTCAAGCCACGGGCGAAGATGTCAGTCGTTCGATCCGTTGGAGTCAAACCGGTGCGACAGGCGACGACTGTTGATATCCAGGGCTTCGAGAATCTCCAGAACGGAGTCCATCGGAATACCCCAGGTATGCGCCCAACAAATGATGTCGAGATTTTCCTGGCCGCTCTTGAGCCGATCCAGAATCCGGTCCAGCAAGAGCGTGTTGTCATGGAATTTGCGCTGCAGGAGGCCGAAGTCCCCACGGTCGAGTTCCACCCAGAATCGCTTCCCCTGCAGGTGTTCCAGCCAGCGAGCACGCAAGTAGCCCCACCAATGGTTCTGTACCCACCGGCGGATTGCAGCTTCGCCCAAGTCATGACCGGCTTTCTCGCTTTCGATCCACTTGTAACGCAGCGCTTCCTGCTCGCCATCGGCGTAGACGCTGGCGCGTTCGGGGAGTGTAGCATCCTCCGGCGGCGTAAGGGGTGTTTCGTCCATTTGCAAATATCCTCGGGAGAGGAGGAAATTCGGTACGAAGTTATTCAAACTCCTACCTCTTTCATCCTACCGTGCAATTCTTCACACCGCAAGCGGTCCTTTCAGCAAGTTTTGCTATTTTATCACTCGGCAGGTTCTTCGGACACCTCTGTTCCGTCGATTCCACTTCCGATTGCAGCCGGCCTGTCTAGACCATAGACGAGATAGATAGACAGTTGTAACCAATCCTTGGACTTCTCCCAGCGTTTTTTGGAGCAACGGTCCCGCTCGCGTTCCCGGTTCCACTCTGAAGGCCGACCCGCACCCAACACCCCCACTTTGGACCTTGTGTTGATGAGCTACGGCGGCTTGGCCGTGTTGGCAATTGTCGGGGGCCTGCTGGGGTTGATGCTGTCTGGCCCAGTGGCCAAGCCCGGCCCACAAGCCGGCCTCAACCCGATTGAGCCTAATCCCCCCATCCCCAACCCAACCCCGAATCTGGGGATACCGAAGCCAGGCATCCCGAAGCGAGGCATTCCAAACCCAGGCATACCGAACCCAGGCATTCTGAATCCAGGGATTCTGAATCCAGGCATTCCGAACCCAGGCATCCCGAACCCGGGCATTCCGAATCCAGGTCCACTGCCTAATCCCCCACTACCTAATCCGACACCTTCCCTTGATGTGGTCCAGAGCATGCCTGAAGCACTCACCCTGCTACGGTCGAAGAATCCTTTCGTGATGCGCAAGGCTTTCGATTACCTGGCCAAGACCAAACCCGATCCCAAACATTTCAAAGAGGTAAGCGACACGGTTGGTCCTCTCATCGATGATCCGTTATGGTTTAGCACGGCTCTCCAAGTGTTGCCCCAGTGGGCTAACTCCGACCTCATCCCCCATCTCAAAGCTTCCGCCGAGAAGCCCAACAACCATTATCGCATTGCCCTAATGGTCCCGATCTTCGAGAAACTTCTCGATCACAACGACCTGCTGGAACTCGTGGGCAAGCTGGCTCAGGATCGACACGCAGTTATTTCCGTCATGCCGTTGCTCAAAAAGGCTGGCAAAAAGGCTGAGCCACATCTGTTGGCTGTGCTCAACCATACAGATCGTTCGATGGCTAATCAGGCCGAGGACGCCCTGAAAAGCCTGGGCGTCTCGGAGATAGCTTTACGAAAGCAGTCGATCAAAGACTTGAGCCACGAAGACCGCGGGACGCGTCTGCATGCGATGCAACGGCTCGGAAGATCAAGCCGGATCCCACTCACGCCGAAGAGATCAGTTCGACGGCTGAGACGTTGCTGAAGTTGGCATCAGATCCTTTTTTGGGTGTCAAAGCGTTTGATCCGATGAAAAATGGCTGGATTACGAGGAATCAACTGCCCGAACTGCTCAAGCGATTGGAGGATAGTAAGTCTGTCACCACGCGATATGTGGAAGTGTTGGCTATTCTGAAGGCTCCGGAATCATTCGAGCCGTTGGCTTTGTATCTGGACAAAAACCCCTTTGCTCACACCTCGGTTCGCGACGCCTTCATCGGCTTTGGCCCGCCCGCTGAGGAAACCGCAATGAAACTGGTTGGCCACCGTACCATTTTCGTTCATCGAACAGCGTTGGAGATTTTGGGGGCGATCGGCACGAGCAAGAGCCTCAACGCCCTGACGAAGGCGGCCCCGGTGCTGGTCAAGTTGCACCCCTCCTGCCAGCAGCAACTCCACGACGCTATCGCCCAGATCAAGGCACGGCAGAAAAAATAAAGCACCACGCCCCACCCCCTAGCATTGTCTGCACACCTAGACAATAAACACAACGGGGCCGCTCCTTGCTTCGAGAGGGGAGCGGCCCGCTTCGTCTGATCTACTCAAACGCTTACTTCTTCATCTTGGCTCGATTCAAGGCATCTTTGATGGCGTTATCGTCCGGGCGACGCTTTAGCACTTCCTCGTAGGCTCGCACCGCCTCTGCGTATTGCTTGAGGAAATGGTGGCTACGGCCGATCCCTGCCCAAGCGCGGGCCTGAGCGGCCGATTGACCGCCATCGTTGGCCACCCGCTGAAGAGCCGACTGATACAGTGGCAAGGCTTTGGCGTACTGTTTGGCCTTTTCCAGCGTCTCGGCCTGGGTCAGATCCTTGATGTAGTCAGCGGGCAACTCGGGTGGCTTCGGCTTCGGATCCACTTTGGGGTTGGGCAGTGGGTCCGGCTTGGGTTTGGGCATCGGGTCCGGCTTGGGGGGCGGCATCTTCAACGCCGCTTCAGCAGCGGCGCGGCCCTTGCTTGCCTCGGGGTCTTTGGGTTTTCGCTTCAACGCTTCGTCATAGGCCACGATGGCGTTGCGGTACTGCTTTTTGGTCATTGCCTCAGCGGCTTGCTTCATGAACGCGGCATATTGAGCTTCGTTCATCTGTCGCTCGATCTCTGCCTTGAGGGTGGCGGCCTGTGTGGAATCGGGTAAGGCCGCTAAGGCAGCGTTGACCTGTTTGAGTGCCTCAGCGCGTTGACCGGCCTTGAGCGCCTGTAGGGCGGCAGCCAACGCCTTGTCATGTGCTTGCTTTTTGGGATCGGGTTTAGGCAGCGGTTCCGGCTTGGGGGGCATCAGGCCCATTTGGGCGGCGCGTTTGCCCTCGATGGCCTTGGCATCGCCCGGGCGAGATTTTAACGCCTCGTCATATGCCTCGAATGCTTCTTTGAATCGCTTGGCCTTCAGAGCCTCCGCGCCGCGTTGCATGGCGTTGTTGTACCATGCGGTCTTCTCGGCCCTCTGAGCATCGGCCAACGCCTTGGTGGCTGAGGCATCGTCAGGCAGCAGGCGCAACGCTTCGCGGAAGGCGTTGATGGCCCCAGTGTAGTTGCCCTTCTTCAGGGCGGCTTGGCCGGCGCTCATAGCCAGGTCGAAATCTTCCTTGCGTTTCTTGGCAGCGGGATCGACCAGGGGCGGCATTTGCTTTTCGGCCTGGGCCAACAGACTGCGGGCCTCGGCGTTGCTGGCGTCTTGGATCAAGGCGCGGCGGAACAGTTCGGCGGCCTCCTTGGGTTGCTTGGCGGCGAGGCGTTGTTTGCCCTGGGTGATGAGGGCAGCCGCGGCCGCCTTGGCCTTTTTCAGTTCCTCGGCGCGGGCCTGGGCTTCCTGTTGGCGTTGCAGGTCGGCTTCGGCTCGGCTGAGTCCGCTCAAGATCTCGACATCATTGGGCTTAAGGGTGTTGGCCTCGCGGTAGGCTTTCACCGCGTTGGCAAACTCCCCTTTCTTGGCGGCCGCGCTCGAGGTGGCTAGCAAGCTCTTGAGGCGTGTTTCGCGTTGGGCCTCGGCCTCCTTGGCTTTCTTGGCGGCTTCCTCGGCGGCAGCGCGTTGCTTGCGTAGCACGCTGACGGCACGCAACCCCTCCTGGACCTCGGGCGTTTTGAAGAGCTTCTGAGCAGCCAGATATTCCTTCTCGGCCTGATCGAGCTTGCCGTCTTGGACGAGTTTGTGGGCCAGGGTCAGCGCTTTGGTGTAGGCTTCGCGATTTTTGCGAATCTCGGCCTCGGCGGCTTCGCGTTTCTTCTGCTCCTCGGCGAGCTTGGCGCGTTCGGCGGCGCTGGCTTTGGCCAAAGCTAGTTCGTTCTGGGCGTCACGGGCCAGCTTCTCGGCCTGGGGATTGGCCAGAACACGGCGGGACGAATTGGCCAACTCGATGGCTTTGGCAAACTCTTTGTTGGCGAAGGCGTCTTGGGCTTGCTTGAGCAGAGCGTCGCTGGTGATTTTGTCCTGGGCGTGTTTGGCCTCGCGGGCCGCTTTCTCGGCAGCTTCGCGTTTCTTGCGTGCTTCTTCCAGCCGTGCTTGAGCCTCGGCGCGCTCCTTGGCGGCCTTTTCGGCGGCGGCTTTTTGGGCAGCTTCGGAGGCGGCCTTCTTCTGTTCTGCCTCGGCAGCGCGGGCCTGGGCCAGTTCTTTGAACAGAGCATCGCTGGGGTGCAGGGCGGTGGCACTTTGCAGCAACCGCACTGCTTCGCTGTGGTTGCCCTTGGCGCTGGCAGCCTGAGCCTGGGCCCGGAGCGACTGGGCGGCCTTGACGCGGCGGTCCTCCTGAGCTTTCTTTTCTGCTTCGCTACGGGCTTTGGCAGCGGCTTCGGCTTTGGCACGAGCTTCGGCGGCGGCCAGGGCTAGCTCCTGCTGCTTTTTGCGGGCCGCTTCCAAAGCGGCGGCTTGCTTGCGGGCTTCGGCAGCACGGGCCGCCTCGGCGTTGGCCCGGTCTAGTTGCGTGCGAGCCTGAGCCGCCAAGCTCCTCAAGGCCACGCTGTCGGGCATCCGTTTCAGCCCTTCATTGGCCGTCGCCAGCGCCGTGGCATAGTCGGCCTTGGTCAGTGCGGCGCGAGCCTCGTTGAGGTATTTCTCGCTCTGGGCCCCGTTGGCTGCCAGCACTTTCTTTTCATCGGGCTTGGCCCCGAGTTGCCGGGCTAATTCGCCCAAGCGGAGCTTCAACTCATTGGTATCTTTGACGTGGATGCTAGCCGTGCCGGTTCGTTGATTGGTTTCAGCATCGAAAAGATGCGTATCGACATCAAAGCTCGCTGTCTCGCGGAGGGTTCCAAAGACAAAGAAGCGTGCGTTGAGCGCCTGAGCAAGGCAACGACGGGCCACGGGATCGGTCAGCACCTCCCGCATGGTCAGCCCTAGCCGCCCCATGTACCACGACACCTCGCCGCGATCGATAATCTCGTAGCTGCCCCCCATGTACCACGCCAATTGCTCGGCCAGCAAGTCAGTGGTGGCCGGCGGCACCAGATCGGCACGCCCGGGAACAAATCCAAAAATAGCCATACGTGGCCGCACCGGAGCCACAATCACCACCGGAGGCGGAGGAGCTACCACGACTGGCGGCGGGCCGATGACCACCGGCGGGGGAGACACCACCACAGGCGGCGGGACCACCACGACTGGGGGGGCAATCGGAGCGACCAATCCTCGGCAGGCATCCAGACGCAACTCGATCTCGCGACGCGGGCCGGCAAGACTCAATGCTAGCGAAAAATGTCGCTGGGCGTCACGGATGCGGCCTCGGCGAAACAGGCGATCGCCCAACTCCAGCGACAGCCGCAACAGGCGGTTACGTCGTTCAGGGTAAGCTTCTAGGGCCACGGCCAGGACCGGCGGCGGGGATGGCGGGGCCAGGGGCGTGAGGACCAGCGGCGGCAGGCGATTAAAGTCCTCTAGAACAATGCCGCCTCGCGCGATCGGGGCTGGGCTAATCGTGACTACCGGCGGCGCAGCGACAATAGCCTCTTCTGGCGGCGGCGGCGGGGGCGGCGGTAATTCGTTCCAGTTCACTGCCTGAGCCGACACCGTCTCCACTGGGCGAATGGTACGTTGGATCTCGGCTTCATAGGCCGCCTTTTGCTCATCACTCATCTGCAGCAACACGGCTAGTTGTTTCAGCCGGGGCAACAGTTCGTCCAGATTGGCAGCGGTGATCCGTCCGGTCTGGACGATTAGGCCGGTTTCGACCTCGACCAGGCGGGCTTGAACGGTGATCCCGCCCAGTGGCGAGACACTGCCGACCACCAGGTAGCGAATTTTGGCCAGCCGACCCAGTTCCCGGCGGTCTTCGGTGTTGTCGAAGAAGGCGTTGGACTCTAGTTTCATCTCGTCGGCCAGGCGGGCGAGTTGTGCCCGTTCGACGAGATCGAAACGCGCTTTGAAGTGAGGCAACAGTTCATCGGCGATGGTCTGTCCCGCAGCAGGGAAGCCCAAGTCGGCGCGAATCTCAAACGGCGCGACAGACAAGCGATCGCGGCGACGTGCTTGCAACAGGCGAAATTCATCCAGTTCCTGACGCACCTGCACCGTGGGCCATACCTTGCGGCTAGTTTCGAGGGCTTCGATCGCCTCAGGCAGGCGCAGCGGATCACGTCGCAACGCCTGGGCACGCTGGCGGTTTTCGTCGTAGATGCGTAGCTTCTCTCGCAGATCGTCTAGTTGCCGGGCCATCTCTTCGGTTGGCTCTAACGCCTGGGCTTGCTCCAAGGCCACGGTCGCGGCTCGCAGGTTGGGTATCTCCTCACGCAACGCTTCGGCCGCGCTGCGTCGCAGCTGATTGACACGCTGCGCCTTGGTGGCGGCTGTGGTGATCGCGGCGTTGAGTTCGGCCTCGGCCTGCTGTTGCAAGCGGGCCAGCGCTTCGGCCACATCGCTGCCGCCGAATTGTCCCAGCGCTTCCGTGGCTAAACGGGCTGCTTCCTCGGGTTTGCCGTCCTGTAAGATTGCTTTGACATCTGCCAGCGCTTTGGAGGCGGCCTCGCGTCCAGCCAGGATGGCCTCGATGCGGTAGATTTCGCGTTGGACGGCCCCAGTGTCCTTGAGCTTTTGTGCTTCGGTCAAGACTTCCAAGGCTTTTTCATACTTTTGTTCCGCAACCAGATCCGTCGCTCGGGCCAGGGCTGCTTCATATTTTTCCTCGGTTGTCAGTTCCGGCAGTTTGGCCAGCACCTCATCTTTGGGCGGATTCTTGACCGGCTGCAGCGGGTCGCTCCCCTTGCCGTTTTTGTCTTTGATGGGGTCGTCTTTGACAGGACCGTCTTGGACGACCCGATCGCGAGGGGTGTTGTCCACTTCAACACGACGACCAGCACGCCGTTCACTACACCCCACGGCTATGATGGCGACGCTCAGTACGATGAGGCAAATCCGTTGCATACGGAGAATCTCCGAGAGAGGGAATCCTTGACGGTATTGTCCGTAGAGCCGATTCTAGCGGACGACCGCACTCGGCGACAGAGCGATCCGGCCGGTCGTCTTCTGAACGCTGCGATGCAGTCAACTTGCGGAGACTAACTCAGACACCAGGGGATCGGTGCTTCGCCCAACTCGGTCAAAGCGTCGTCGATGGCGCTGTAAGGCTTACTGCCGATGAATTTCGCCGCGGAGAGCGGCGAGGGATGCGCGGCAGGGCAAATGCGGTGACGGGTATCGTCGATGCGTTTGGCTTTTTTTTGCGCCTCGCCACCCCACAAGGCAAACACCAGCGGTTTGTCCCGTTGGTTCAGCAGGTCAATGACGCGATCGGTGAAGGTTTCCCAGCCGCGTTTCTGGTGCGATTTTGGCGTGCCCGCGCGGACAGTCAACACGGTATTGAGCAGCAGCACGCCGGCCTCAGCCCAGGGCAGCAAATAACCGCTCGCAGGCGGGGGGCACCCTTGATCTGCTTGCAACTCTTTGAACATATTCCCCAGCGAGGGCGGCGGGGTGATCCCGGGACGCACACTGAAACACATGCCATGCGCTTGCCCGGGTCCGTGGTAAGGATCTTGACCCAAAAGCACCACCTTGACCCGCTCAAACGGTGTAGCAGTGAACGCCTGGAACACCTCGGCCTCGGGTGGATAGACGTTGTGCGTTGCGCGTTGCTCGGCTACGAAATCGCGTAGCTGATGGAAATAGGGCTGGTCGAACTCGGGCTGGAGTAACACCCGCCAATCCTTGGGCAACCGCTCGGGAGTCATGACCGTCACTCGAAAGGAAAAGGCAAAGAGAGAAGATGCTGTCTGGGTTGACCTCTTTTGCTGAGAATGGGTGCCGGACTTCTGCCAGATCCGCGGGCCAATGTACTAATGTACTAGTTGGTTCGGGGGTGGGGCTTGCGATGGTTCGCGTCAAGTCAGGCACAGGCACACTCTCGCACCTGCTAGGAAGGGAGTCTGCTCGATTGTACCGAGGCAAGCAAGAGCAACTTGGCTAGCATCCCGTCTGGCTGGTTGTTTGAGACTCGTTGTTGTCAGGGACGTTGTTCTAACGGGACATAGCTGACATCGTTCACGCCGACGTAAACCTGCTCCGGGCGGAAGATCCGGTTGTTCTTGATCTGCTCCAGCCAGTGGGCTAACCAGCCCGAGACGCGGGCAATGGCGAAGATCGGCGTAAAAAGATCGCGCGGAATGCCCAACGCCTGGTAGACGATGCCCGAGTAAAAATCCACGTTGGGATAAATCCCCTTAGCCCCTAGCAACTCCGCTGCCACCTTCTCCGCCTCCACTGCCATTGCATATTTCAACGGCTTGCCGCTCTCGGCGAAGACGTTTTCGGCCAGTTCCTGCAGGACAGTAGCGCGGGGATCTTTGACCTTGTAGACGCGGTGGCCCAGGCCCATGATTTTCTTCTTGGTGTTCACTGCCTCAGTGATCCACGGGCGGACATTCTCTAGTGTCCCGATCTCGTCAAGCATGTCCAACACTTCTTCGTTGGCTCCTCCGTGCAGTGGCCCAGTCAGCGTACCGATGGCACTGCTGATGACAGTAAACGGATCGGCCAGGGTCGAGCCGGTGACACGGGCGCTGAAGGTACTCGCATTCATGGAATGCTCAGCGTGAAGAATCAAGCAGGCGTCCAGCACTTTGGTAACGGCAGGTGACGGCTCGGTCTCGGTGAGCATCCAGTAGAGGTTGCCGGCATGCGAAAGGTCGTTGCGTGGTTCTAGCGGGGCGTCGCCGTGACGGATGCGATGGAAGGCAGCAGTGAGCGTGGGCATCTTGGCGATGAGTTGTACGCAAGCCAGCCAGTTGGCCTGATCGTTGGAGACATCGCGGTTGGCATGGAACATGCCGAGAGCAGCGACGCTAGCCTGCAGTGCGTCCATCGGGTGACCGCTCTCTGGCAGGCATTTAAGCATATCAAGAATCTTGTACTTCACCCGGCGATGGCTGCGTAACTCCTTGTCAAAATTAGCCAACTCTCGCTGAGTCGGCAGCGACCCCTTAAGCAACAGCCAACTGGTTTCCTCGAAGCTGCTCTCGCGAGCTAAGACATCTACCGCTATGCCACGGTACTCCAGACGGGCACGCCGACCATCGATGAAACTGATCGCGGATTCCGCGACCGGGACATCGGCCAACCCGGGGATCAGTTTCATCGGTTCGCTCATGACGCTTTAGGACTCCAAAGTGGTGACAACGGAGAACATCCGATCGACTATTTCTATATATCTATTATGGCGACTCCCCGAAAGACGGCCAATAGGGTCGTGAAAATGCCACCCGAAATCAAGCGTGTACCATAACATTTGGTTGGGTTGTGTGGCCCCGATTCAGCACGACGACACGCCGGCGAGCAAGAGGTTGTCCCCAAGGCTCACAGGCCGACAGGCGAGCCTCCGGGGGGTGGTCTTGGGGCTGTGCTTGACCCCCTCAAGGAGGTGGCTTATGATCGGACTAACACAACAGGGTGGCTGCCGATGTTGTCCAGGAGGTGGAGCGTGTCTGTCGTCCATATGGAGTTGCGGCGGATTGTTATTAGTGAAATTCATGACCAACAAGTCATCGAATTACGTGAGGTCGAGGGCGAACGTCGCTTCTCGATTCTGATCGGTATCTTTGAAGCAACGAGCATCGACCGGCGTGTGAAGAAACTTCCAACCCCCCGGCCGCTCACTCATGATCTGGTGGCAAATGTGATCGAAAGCATGGGCGGCGAACTGTATGACGTGACCATCAATGAATTGCGCGATCACACGTATTTTGCCAAACTTCGCATTCGTATGAATGGCGAACTGATTGAGGTCGACGCTCGGCCAAGCGATGCGATTGCCTTGGCTGTCACTGCCTCGGTGCCGATTTATGTAGCGGAGGAAGTCTTGGAGGAGGTATGCGGGGAGTGAACCAACTGGGAGCAAGAACGCACCCTCAATTGGTTGACACGAGACGGGCGAATCAACTATAGTTGCTTTAGTTGAGTTGACTTGAGTTCGGATTCGTTCTCTGCGGATCAGAGAACGAGAAACTATCTCCGAACGGCGTCTCACACCTTCCCAGGAGGGGAATCCTTTTCCGATCTGTCGACGGGACGCTCAATCTTACGGGTTGACACCATTTCGCTTTCTCGCGTGAGGGACCTATCATGCCGTCGAGCGTTGAACCGTCGCCTGGCAGTAGCGTCCAACGCCGTAACTGCTCTTCCTCTTCCTCTTCACCGTTCGAGGCCTCGTCGTTGCCTCTCTCGGCTGAGGATGCCCTCAGTCAAGCCTTGCCGCCAACGGATGACACCCCAACGATCATTTCGCGTGCCCCAGCCCCCTGCCCTGCGGAACTCGATACAGGACGTGGCATTCGGGGTCGGCGTCTAGCCCACTTTGAACTCATCGAGCCTATCGGCGTGGGGGGCATGGCCGCTGTCTTGCGTGCTCGGGATTTGCAGCTGGATCGGTATGTTGCGCTGAAAATTCTCCCGCCGGAATTAGCTACCGATCCAGAGGCGATTCGGCGTTTTCACCAGGAGGCCCGTAGCGCGGCCAAACTCGACCACGAGAATATCGCGCGGGTGTTCTACTGCGGTGAAGATCAACGCTTGCATTTCATCGCCTTTGAATTCGTCGAGGGCGAGAATCTGCGAACTATCATCGAACGCCGGGGCCGACTCCCCGTGGGCGAGGCCGTCCATTATATGCTCCAGGTAGCCGCTGGTTTGGCACATGCGGCTCAACGAGGTGTGGTGCATCGCGACATCAAACCCAGCAACATTATCATCACGCCGACCGGTCGGGCCAAGCTTGTGGACATGGGGTTAGCTCGCAGCCTGGAATCACGCGGCAAGGACGATCTAACGCAATCCGGCGTTACCTTGGGCACCTTTGATTACATTTCTCCCGAGCAAGCTCTGGAGCCGCGTTCGGCTGACTCGCGCAGCGACATCTACTCGCTAGGCTGCACCTTTTATCACGCCCTGACCGGACAGCCGCCCGTCCCGGAGGGCACCGCAGCCAAAAAATTACACCACCACCAACACGTCAAACCGGCCGATCCGCGGGATTTGGTGCCAGGTCTACCGATTGAGGTAGTCCGGGTGCTAGATCGAATGATCGCTAAAGATCCACGTGAACGCTTTCAGACCCCGGAGCAGCTGGTGCAAGCCCTGCTGGGCGTGGCCCGACAGATTGGCACCGGTGCCAGCCTGCCCGAGGGAATGCTCAGCGTCGAAACGCCCGTGCCCCCGCGCGGCCGACCGTTCGTGTGGATGGCGTTGGGGCTAAGCCTGGTCATCGGGGCAGTGCTTCTGCTAGACCCCGGCGGAACCAATGCCCCCACCCCGCGGACTCCACGATCGGCTCATCCAACCAAGCCCAACCAGTCCGAGCCGAAAGATCCGCCGCCCCCCACCGTGGTAGGCTCTCCCAAAAAAGGAACCCCCAGTGAGCCGCGCGATCCGGTCGTCTTGACCCTCGATTCGGAAACCAAACTCAGTGATATCCGGGCCGCTCTGGCTCGTCACACCGACGTGCCCGTGATCATCCTCAAACTGGCCGGCGACATCCGGTTGCGTGATGAAGAAGGCGGACTGGTTCTGCAAGCTCGCGACAAAGTCATCGTTCGCGCCGCCGCCGCTGCCTCACGCCCCACCCTTCGCTTACAATACAACGCCAATGCCGTGCCAAGCCAATTAGCTGTGCTGACCATCCAGGCTCCCGAATCAGACATTCAAGGCGTTCGCATCGTGGCTGACCTAGCCGCTGGTACCGTACCGTTGTGTGGGATACATCTGCAAGGCGGACGCACCCACCAACTACGCGATTGCGTCCTGGTGCAGGTGGCCCCCCCCCCAACCGAGAAAACCCTGGTATCCCTGTTGGTGAGTGCCGAAC
>JBDNDE010000098.1:0-14581 GCA_046719305.1 Gemmataceae bacterium
ATTGGTTGCCATAGCGGGCAACGAGAGGATCAAGCGAGCGTATCCGCTAGCGCCACTGCTCATCGGCGAAGGGGATGCACCGATGTTGCGTGATCCGATGCTCAACCTCAGCGCTTTGTTCGGCGAACCGCTGGTCAGTCCGCCGGCCGATCGTACCCTGCGTGATGGTGAGATTGTCGAGATAGCCGGCCAACGCTGGGAGACGCGAAGGATTCCGGGCCATTCTCCGGGCCATGTGGTTTTCGTTGGTCAGGAAATGGTGCTGGGCGGCGATGTACTGTTTCGCGGCAGCATCGGGCGCTACGATTTTCCGGGTGGCAGTCTGGAACAGTTGTTGGAAGGCATCCGGCGGCAACTGCTGACGCTACCTGGGACGACAGAGGTATACCCTGGGCATGGTCCCGCCACAACCATCGGCTATGAGATGGCAACCAATCCATACCTAGGTTAAGCCCCGGCTCAGATCTCCAGGCCCACGGCCCGCATTAGAGCTAAGGCGTTGCTGTGCCGGACCACTCCTTCCTGCAAGCGATAGTCGAAGACCATGGTATCACCCTCCAGATGATCGGCAAAATGCACATTGCGGGCCAGTTGACCCAATTGGTCGGCAATGCGAGTTAGGGTCAGGTCGTGGGTGGTCATCAGGCCGATCGCACCGGCACGTACCAAGCTGAGAAGTACAGCTTCGGCCCCCTGACAACGGTCATGCGAATTGGTACCGCTGAAGATTTCATCTAGCAGGAACAGCAGTGGAATCGGTCCGCGTGATAGTTCCACCACTTGCCGCACACGCAAGACCTCGGCGTAGAACCGGGAGCGGCCGGCCATCAACGAATCCTGGATGCGTAAGGTGGCCCCCAAAGCCAAGGGGGAAAGACGCATCTGCATGGCACGAACCGGAGCACCTGCTTGAGCGAGGACGGCATTGATGCCGATCGTGCGCAGATAGGTGCTTTTCCCAGACATGTTTGACCCCGACACAATCAGCAGCCGTAGCGGTTGGCCTAGATGCAGATCATTTGCGACGCACTGGTTACGCGGCAACAGCGGGTGTGCTAGACCGGTGGCCTCGTAGAGTGGCCCACTTTCGCACAGGATGGGGAAGGGATCGCTGGGGTTCTCGTAGGCGTACGCTGCCAAGGCCGAAAGCGCCTCGAACTCGCCAACGATGGCTAACCAGCGACGGATCCGGGGGCCAACTGCCGCCCTCCATTGCTCGATCGCATGGGCATATTGAGTACCCCACATGAGTAAAAAGGCAAACGGCGCAAATAGTTGATTGCGCCGCGAATTCAGCATGTTGATGAGATACCCCAGTTTTGCGATGCATTGGGATGCCGGAGTCCGCGAGCCATCCCCGGCCGTCAGTTCGTCGTGTAATTCTTGCAACCGGGGTGAGCAAAAGGTGGCTGATTCCAGACGGGCCAGCACACGGGCGAGCAAGCCTAGATCACGGCCGCGCTGTTCGACTGCAGCCAAGACGCGATTGACCCGACCAATCAGCGGTAGCAAAAACAGCCCTTGAATAGCCATCATCCCCAGCAGGGGTAACATGCCATAGCGGGCGAAAAAGGCACCAAAGCTGGTATCTGGATCGAGTGAGCCGATGAGGTAAAGAATCCAGCCCAGAAAGCAAATGACGCTGAGGGTGCCCATCCCCAGAGCCACCCAGCGTGGCCATTGCGAGCGTAGGAGGATTTCGCCCTCGCCCCAGGCCACCACGGCGTCATAATCCACGCCCTCCTGTATTTCCGGCCCCATCAGGGCCAACTCCTCGCGGAGGTCGAGCATTGGCCGCAATTCGCGCACAGCCTCTTGGCGGAGGCGTACGATTGCGGGCGGGGCTGGTGCTTTGAGCCAGGCTGCCAGGGTGTCCTCGCCGGTGCGAGTCTGGGCAGTGCAGAGCAGTTCAAAGAGCGAACCAACGCCAAATAGGTCGAGATCAGCGGCGTAGGGGTGTTGTTCGTCGAGGAAACGAGTCCCTGTCCGGCCTTTGCCTTTCCAGCGATCGGCCAAGCGATCCAATCCGGCTTGATAGTAGGCTACGGCCCGCCGAGCACGGTAGATGGCGCGTAGGATGCGATCATGCAGGAAGAGTTGCACCACAAACAGCACTACCAGACCTAGGCTCCACCAGGGAGGCAACTGACTATCCCGCAAATACAGATAGAGAACCAAGACAATTAGGCCGACGGTCACCAGACGCGACCAGCCAACGAGTTGTTCACGTTGAGCGAGAATCTGGGCGGTCTGCTGCCTGTGTCGCTGACGATCCTGATAGACTGTTTCGGGTTGGACCGCCGCGCTCGTCACGTTTTCGTCTTCCTGCTGCGTCACCCGCACATTCCGGGCCGTCACTGCCTGCAAGCCTTTCATGTCGCTATCCTAGAGCATCGCGGACCAACCGCCAGGGTCGATCAGGCAAGCGAGAGAAAATTTGGCCTCTTTGCTCCTACTTCTCTGCTCTGATTGGTCGCTTCGCTCCTCCTTGCCGTTCCCTTCATCTGGTTGCCTCTAGCCGTTGCTGCTTCGCCCGATCGTCTTGCTTTAGACCGATTGCTATGGACCGACAGGACAGTCCGGCGGGAATTGGCCTCGGAGACCAGGCCTCGGGGGTCAACATCGGAAGCATCCCAAGCAAATGAAGCAGACAGAAGGAACAGGGGAAGTCAGGCCACCCACGGCTTTCTAAAAAATCAATGAAGGCTCTGGCTAGTGCAATCGTTTGCGGCCCCAGGATCGTCTTAGAGGGTGGTTAATCGAATCGTCTCATTTATGGAGTCAAGTCGTCATGCGGCATCCTTTTGATGGAATTAATGTTCCGGTCACGACCTCGCGGCGGAGCTGGCTGGGTTGGCTAGGAGTTTTAGCAGGCGGAATAGGCTTATCAAGCGTCACTCGAGCGGCTGCCCCTCCTGCTTCGCGACTCGGTCTGCGGCGTGATCCCAACCCGGAACCGGAACCCGAACCCAAACCTTCGACACTGGCGTTGAAGGAAACCGGTGGCAAACCCAGTACCGCAGCGGCGGCCGAAGAAGGCGCGGCCAGTACCCAGGCGGTAGGCGAAGAGGGCGGCATCACCCGCGCTCGAGGCGAGGCGGGCGGTCCCACCACGAGGGCCCTGAATGAGGAAGGTGCCATGACCAACGCCCTGAACGAGGCGGGCGGTCCCATTCGCGTCACCACCTTAGCCGTGGGCGAAGAGGGTGGCCAAAAAGGCGAAGCGCCCAAGGAATAACGAGCAAACTCCCTTCATACGTTGTTGCATGTAGCTTGGCCTCCAGGAGGAGGCCAAGGGGTTTTACGCGCCGGTGTAAAGATTCGTAATCAGTCGGCCGCAAGTGAGTTGTACCGGACGATCTTGCTTGTCGCGCGACTCGCTCTCCGGGTCGATTCCCAATGCGTCGTATACCGTCGCCCCCAGGTCGTCAGGCTGTACGCTGTCGTCGTTGGAAACGCGCCGATCTGGTCCGATTTTCCGGTCACTTGGCCACCAAGCACCCCCACCCCGGCAAACAACGCACTATTGCATAGTGCCCAGTGGTCCCAGCCGGCGTTTGCCCCTTTGAGGGCTCGAGCAAACGCGAAACGCGCCTGTGAGATCACCAGCGTCTCTTCGAGTCAGCCGCGTACCTGCAACTCGTCCAGCGAGGCACCGACGGCGCGGTCCAAAGGGGGCAACAAATCGCGTTTTAGGCACGGGAAATGGTCGCCGAGCATGTCTCCGTTCTGCACGATTCTCATGTTAGCTTGGATAACGCCCACCCCCGCCTCGACTAGACACCGGGCCAAGAGCAGCGTTTGCCCAAAGGGATTTTGAAAATTAGGTTTGACTTTTGTGTAGAATTGAAATAATCTGTGGGATTGAATCCAAAACAGCTCTGACCTCTCTCTTGTCTCACTCTCCGAGACCCAAGACGCTTTGTGCGTTTCTTCTCTGGTCCATCTTCTTTTTGGGTTCCTAATCTGAAGGAGTTTACCCACATGGTGGTACGTAGTCGCTCGGCTTTCACCCTCATCGAATTACTTGTGGTGATCGCTATTATTGCTATCCTCATCGGCCTGCTGCTACCGGCTGTCCAGAAAGTCCGTGAGGCCGCTGCTCGGATGCAGTGCGCAAACAATCTCAAACAGTTAGGCTTGGCCCTCCAGAACTACCACGACACCGAGAGACGCTTCCCTGGCTGGGGTTATGATTGGAACTCATGGCCCTATTTGATTCTGCCGTACATCGAGCAAGACAATCTGCGGCGGCAGCCCCACAACAATAACTACAGCCGGTATTGGGCACTGGTGTCGAACCAAGTCATCAAGACATACATTTGCCCCAGTGCCACCACCCCCAGTTCGATCGTTTACAACGGCAATACCATGGCCCTGACCTGCTACCTGGGCAATGCCGGCCGAATGTACAGCGACTTTTCGCGTGGCGGTGATACCGGAGTAGTCGGAACTTGGCCGACAAACTTAGCGGTGCGGATCGAGACGATCACCGACGGCACCAGCAACACCATTGCCTTCGGTGAACGCCCGCCGATGTATGGTTCCAACCCCTGGTACGGCTGGGCTTTCTACAACTTGCCCGACTGGGACATCCAGATGTGGGCTATTGGTGAGGCTGCTTGGGTCTATGAAGGCGGCCCACCGTGTGTCTTTCCAGCCTATTTCTCTCCAGGCCGGCAAACCAACCGTTGCAACACCAACCACTACTGGAGCCAACACACCGGCGGAGCAAATTTTGTCCTGTGCGATGGTTCTGTTCGGTTTATGACGTACAGCGCCGGCACTGTAATTGTTCCGAGCATGGCCAGCCGTAACGGCAGCGAGGTGATCCCAGAATGAGATTTCTTCCTTGGATTGCCCCCCGACCGTTGGTAGGGATCGTTTTGCTCACCTTCGTAACCCTTACCGGTTGCGGCCCGGCCACGGGAGAGTTGACCGGCATGGTCAAAAGCGGTTCCAAACTCGTCGTCTCGGGCAGTGTCACCGCTGTCGGCAGCGATAACATCCCCCATGGTGCCCCGATTGGAGCCGATGGCCGCTACCGACTCAGTGGGCTTCCTCTAGGTGACGTCAAGCTGCTTGTCTCTTCTCCAAACCCTGCAGGCCGCAATCAGGGCCGACCGGAAGCCGGCAAAGGCGGTGGACGCGGCGGAAGGGGTAAAGAGGGCCGTCAGCCTCCGCCCTCGGAGACCCCTCCGCTTGACCCCGAGGTGGTCAAAAAATGGTTTCCTATCTCTGAAGACTACGGCGATTTGGCCAAGACCACGCTGCGGGCCACCGTCAAGCCAGGCAGCACTACACACGACATTGAACTGAAGTAAGCTATGCTCTAGCCTGCTGTTCTCGGGGGAGTTGGGCAAGTCGTTGGCTGGCCCACTCTTCGCCGTCGGCCATTTTGCCTGAGTCTATTCGTCTTCCGAAGCGATCGCCCCTGACTTACAAACTGCACAAGACGTGAAACTTCTGTCGCGGCATGGTACGATAGGGAGTGGTTAATCTCTCTCCCACCGTTGGAGTTACCGCTATGCTTCCCGCCTTGTACACCCGCCGCGAACTACTCGCCACCTCGGGGATGGGCTTCGCCTGCCTGGCCTTGCCTGCTCTGTTGGCCGATTCTGCCCGCCCTGCCGACCGCAGTGCCGATCCGTTGGCCCCGCGTCCGCCGCACTTTCCGGCCAAGGCCAAGCGGGTGATTCACCTGTTCATGAATGGGGGGCCTAGCCATGTCGATACCTTTGATCCGAAACCCGCACTCGACAAGTACCACGGCAAGCCGATCCCAATCACCTTGCGGACCGAACGCAAGACCGGGGCTGCCTGGCGTTCGCCCTACACCTTCACGCGGCACGGCAAGAGCGGTCTGCCCATCTCCGACATCTTCCCGCATCTAGCTCGCCACGCCGATGACTTGTGTGTCATTCGTTCGATGCATGCCGACGTGCCCAATCACGAACCGTCGCTTCTGCTGATGAATTGCGGCGAAGCGCGCCTGCCCCGCCCCAGCTTCGGCTCGTGGGTTACCTATGGCCTGGGCAGCGAATCGCGGAACCTGCCGGGTTTCATTGCCATGTGTCCGGGCGGCTACCCGATTCAAGAGACGCAAAACTGGCAATCGGCCTTCTTGCCGGGCGTTTACCAGGGTACCTACATCGACACCCGCCACACCGACATCGACAAGCTCATCGAACACATCCGCAACGGCCAACTGGGTCTGAAGGAACAACGTCGCCAACTCGATCTGTTGCGGGCGTTGAACGAACGGCACCAGGCCAAGCGGGAAAAGGACGCCGCCCTGGAGGCCCGGATTCAATCGTTCGAGTTGGCCTACCGGATGCAATTAGACGCTGCCGACGCCTTCGATATATCCCGCGAGCCGCGCCGCATCCGTGAGATGTACGGGCCGGGGGTGCATGCCCGGCAATGCCTGATCGCCCGGCGGTTGCTGGAAAAGGGCGTGCGCTTCATCCAACTCTGGCACGGTGCGGGCCAACCCTGGGACAACCACGACGACTTGGAAGTCAACCACCGCAACCTCGCCAAACAATGCGACCAAGCCATCGCTGCCCTGCTGACCGACCTGAAGCAACGCGGCATGCTCGACGAAACGCTCGTCCTCTGGGGCGGCGAATTCGGCCGCACTCCCACGGTTGAACTTCCCACTCCGGGGGCCAACGCCGGCAAGGTCAACGGCCGCGACCACAACCACTGGGGCTTTTCGATGTGGCTGGCCGGCGGAGGGGTCAAGGGCGGCTACATCCACGGGGCCACCGACGAGTTTGGCTTCCAGGCAGTGGAGAACAAGGTACATGTGCATGACCTGCACGCCACGCTGTTGCATCTGCTAGGCTTCGACCACGAGAAGCTCACTTACCGCTACGCCGGCCGTGACTTCCGTCTAACCGATGTACATGGCAAAGTGGTGAAAGAGATTATCGCATGAGCCTCACACATGGTGTCCTGCTGGTCCTCGGGCTCACCGCCCTCGGCTGCGTCGTCGGGGGTGTGCTGGGCTACCCCCTGGACACCACCTTCCCCAGTTACTACCGTGGCGTCTTTCCCAACGGCACGTCCCCGGAGTTCGATCCCGTCGCCGTGGGTCTGGGCCTGGGTCTGTCGCAAGGTGCAATGTTCGGAGCCGTCCTGGGCACGGTGATCCTGGTCGTCTTGCTGGGGTACGATCTGCGTTGTCGCCAGGTTGCAGCCCAAATCGCGACCCAGGTGCGCGAGGCGGACGATCGCTCGTGACTCACAACCGAAAGAACAGGCGATTGCGCTCAAGATAGCGCACAAAAAGCGTGACGATGCCTAGATACATCAGTATCGCCAGCCCCACATACCACCCCGGTGCGTCACGCGGCACATACGGCCGCACTGCATCGCTGACCAGACCGTGGATTACATATCCAGCCAGAGCATGCCGCCCGAGCAGGTCGAAGTAGCTCCAACGCCAGCCGAGGTGATCCACGATCGCCACAAACAGGGCATACAGACTCATCGCAAAGCCGGCAGCAAAAAGCAGATACGTCACGCTTCCTGCCCGCTGACTCATAAGCCAATAATTGCGCACAACTGCCTCATCAGGTTTGACAAATGGCCAAGTGGCTGTCGCGTTGCCGGCGAAGCTAAGCGCGATCCCCCCGGCCATTAGCACGCCGCCTACCACCACAGACCGCACCATCGGTTGGGTGCCTGCCATCACCCAATCATGGGCCAGGGTGCCGGCGACCAGCGGCAGTGTCCAGGTGAGAAAGCCCAGGGGTCCACCATCGATACCGGCCGGGGGCTGCATGTTCCAGTCGTAATAACCCGCAAGCGAGATGGCGACATGCAAGCCGGCCGAACCGAGGGCGAATACAGTTCGCCCCCAAATCGGCGCGGCGATCACCGGCAACACCCACAGCGTTGTCACCGCAATATGGGTCAGCGTCTCGAATGGTTGCCGCTTGATGGCCGATAGGACCACTTCGGGCCATGGTTGGGCCGTCAATTCGGCCCAGGTTTTGTATTGTCCGGTAAAGTGGTAGATCACAAACCCCAAGAGCAGCAGGGCCGCGATGCGCCCCAGGAAATGACGCACAGCTCCGATGGTTCCCTCGGCCGCACATCGCCGCAACCACGACAGTCGCATCCCGAAGCCAACCGCGAAGAAAAACTGGGGCATGATTACATCAGCAAACGAATTATACGTATGATGATGCTTCAGATTGTCGGGTACGGCGACAAAACCACCCATAAAGTTGACCACAAACATCGCCAGCACGGTATAGCCGCGGTATTGGTCCAGCGATTCCAACCGCTGGCTCGCAAATGGGCTGGGCCGATCTGCCGTCGGATTCATCGCTCGTCCCGGAATCCTCCGGGCACCTTGTCGCTTCGGCCGTAAGATAACAGCAGGGCCATTCTAGGAGTCACGCTCATGCAAGACAGCATCCTCAGCGCCATCGGCAAAACCCCACTCATTCGTCTGCGTCGCATCGGGAGCGATGTGCCGCCCACGCTGGCCGTCAAGGTCGAGGCCCAGAATCCCGGCGGCAGCGTCAAAGACCGGGTCGGCTTGGCGATGATCAACGAGGCCGAGCGTCGCGGTGCCCTGCGACCTGGCGGTGTCATCATCGAGGCCACGGCCGGCAACACCGGCATCGGCCTGGCCATGGTGGCGGCTGTGCGGGGCTATCGCTGCATTTTTGTGTTGCCGGACAAGATGTCGGCCGAGAAGATTGCCCTCCTGAAGGCCTACGGAGCCGAGGTGGTCATCACACCCACGAGCGTGGCCCCGGATTCGCCGGAGAGTTACAACGGCGTTGCCGACCGTCTGGCCCGCGAGATACCCGGTGCGTGGCGGCCCAACCAGTTCACCAATCTTGCCAACCCCGACATCCACTACCACAGCACCGGCCCGGAGATCTGGGAGCAGACCGAGGGCCGCATCACCGCCTTCGTCAGCGGCGTGGGTACCGGCGGCACCATCAGCGGCGTGGCTCGCTACCTGAAGGAACGCAAGCCGGATGTCAAGATCATCGGAGCCGACCCCGAGGGCAGCGTGTTGTCCGGCGACACCCCCAAATCGTGGAAGGTCGAGGGCATCGGCGAGGACTACGTGCCGCGCACCTTCAACAGCCAGATGGTCGACGAGTGGATCCGCATCAGCGATGCCGAGAGCTTCCACTACGCCCGTGAATTAGCCCGCCGCGAGGGCATCCTGGCAGGCGGCTCCAGCGGCACCAACCTAGCCGCCGCCCTACGCTACGCCCGCCGCTGCACCAAGGACGATCTCATCGTCGTGCTGGTCTGCGACACCGGGCGCAATTATTTGAGCAAGTTTTATGATGACGCCTGGCTCGCCGCCAACAAGCTGCAACTGAGCGAACAGCCACGCTACACCGTGGGCGACCTGATCGCCAAACGCGGCCCGCGGGAACTGGTGACCATCAGCCCCGATTCCACGGTGGCCGATGCCATCGATTTAATGCAAACCAAGGGGATCTCTCAGTTGCCGATCTTACACGAAGGAAAAAACGTCGGCTGCATTCAGGAGGTAACGCTGGCCCGCGTGTTACACGACATGGACAACCCCGATCAGGTGAAGATCGGCGACGTGATGGCCCGCCCGCTGCCCACCGTCGAAAGCTCGGTCCACCTGGACGAGGCATATCGCCTACTCTTATCGGGATATACAGGGGTGTTAATTGTAAACGATGGCAAGATTATTGACATTGTCACGCGCATCGATCTGGTGAACTACTACCAGCACCAGCGCATCCACGGCTAGGGCAACTCAGAGATGACCTCGCCTCCGTTGCGGGTGGCGAGGTCGCGGATCAGCCCCGTGTCGTTGCGGTACGTAATGTAGCGCACCGAGCCGTCGCCGAACGCAAAGACGGCTCCACTCATGTGCAGGCTCCAGAAATGCTGAATGTCGCACACGTCCTCGATGCGCCCAGGAGCGAACACTGGCTTGCCGTTGCAGCGTGGGGGCAACTTTCCGGAAATGATCGGCTCCGCCGCCAGGTGATGGTCATCTCCCATGGAACCGGGAAGTTGGCAATACCACCAGCCCACCCGGCGTTTGTAATCGGGCGGACGTTCGGCGATCATGAGGGTGTTGCTCAGCCCGTCGGTCACGTCGATGAGCCGGACCGGCCGTTGGCTCAGCATGCCGTCAAAGTTTCGGCCGCCACCGCCCTCGACCCCGACGTAGGACGTGAACGCACCGGGGCTTAGGGCGGGATCGACCGTTAGGAGGCGGCCGTCGGCCGGGCATACGAACGTGCGAACGACCGTCGAAACGCCCCGGTGCGGCGGATCGTTCCAGGGCATGGGATCCACCCTGTACGCCTGCAGGGCATCCTTCCACAGGGGTTCCTGCTCAAGGTACGGCGTGATGTGGGCCAGCCAACTCAACCCGCCGATACGCGCGTCCGGCTGGCCGTAATCGTTTTGGCTCGGTCGGCCCGGTGGCAGAATCTGGTGCGTCTCGTGGAACTGATGAACGGCCAGGCTCAGTTGACGAAGGTTGTTCTCGCAACCCATTCGTGCTGCCCGACTGCGGACGTTTTGCACGGCGGACAGCAGAAGAGCAGAGAGGAGGCCGACTACCGAAAGGACAACAATCAGTTCCAAGGGCGTGAAGGCCATTCGGTACGTCGCACCAGAGCGGGTCAAACGAGTGAGTCGAGCCATCTTTGAGTCACCTCACGTAAACACCAAGGGAAAGTTGCTGCCGAACGGTCCCCGATTCAGACTGAATTTTGACCTCGTAGGTGCCGGCCGTCAGTGGTTTTGCCGGGTCTTTACGAATTTTCCAGTACGAGATTTTCTCATCAGGTCGGTTCGCGATCTCCACGTTGATGGAGTCTGGGCAGGAAACGACGCGGTACGTCGCTGGTTGCCCCGTATGGCAAACGATGCTGTAATTGCTCTCGTAAAGAAGTTCGTTTCCCACTCGTCGCGGCAGAAGAATCGAAGCAGGGCGTACCTCACAAACCAGGGCAGAATGTCACCATTGATCGGAATGGAAAGAAATCGGTGATTTGGATCTTTCAACGACACAATGTCGACGGTGGTGTCAAAGTGCCCCATTGGGAGTTGGTCAGGAGTTTTGATCGAAATCCTTAGCAAGCCAATCAACCGGCCAAGTGTCGGCTGATCCGCTCCCCCCAAGCCTTGTTCTATGGAAAAATCAAATCCGGGGAGCGAGCAAAGTGCTTTCAATTGCGACACATCTTCGTCCGTCCCAGTATCTCGAAGCTCTATTTTCAGATCGATCGACTGATTCTTCGGGATCGCACCAAGAATGATCCGATTGGGTACGGAAATCAGTTTGCCAACGACATTACCGACTACCTGAACAAACGCCTCACGACTCACAGGATCGTTCGTCGTGAAACCCACTGTGTGTCGAATGGTTGGTGGCGATTGAACGGGAATGGTAAATTTGAGAAAGACAGACTGGGTTTCCCCTGGTTGAAGGGTCAGGTTGGAGATGGGACGGTATCCCTCACCGGCTTTCTGTTGAACTCCAGAACAACCACAATTGGTTTTGAACTTATCGATCGTGAGCGGGGAACGGCCCCAATTGACCAGGGGTGTCTCAACAACGACCGACTCACCTTCGATCCGTTGCCCGAAAGAGACCTCGGAAGGAACCTGAAGTTTCGGCGAGCCGACAAACGCACCGTAAACCAATTCAACCGCACGGAACCGACTTGCAATCCGTGCGACGCCCAGGGACAACAAAGGCACACCGATCCAAACGGCAATCGAGCGAAGCTTCATTTGTTCTCTCCCGAGCGAAATCGTCTCCAGACCATCAACGACAGAGCGACGAGAAGCAGCCCGCCAAACCCCATAACCGCTAGCGAGAGCAACGAGTAGCCCTCAGGAGGCGGAGCTTTAGCGTCCTCGCTCGTCCGCGCCGTTCCCGCACTTGGGCGAACGGGTTCCTTTACGGGGCGTTCCCCGTCGCCGGTCGTGTAAACAACATCGCGGATCTCGTCCACGACAGAGGTGCCCTTCGGGAAATCGAGAACCATGCGATCAGGACTAATAGCATGGTTGATTCGGATTTTTTCCGTCGTGACGATGGTAGTCAACAACAACTTCCCCTCTCGGTATTCTTTCAATTCTAGAGATCGGGGATACAGGACCCCAGGCACTACCTCCTCGAACTTGGTTCGTAGCGATTCGAGCTTTGATTCATAGCTGAATTTTGCATCCTTCCAGGAGTTGGTGTACTTCATTGAAACCGGCATATAATTCAGCTGCGGATCAAAAATCACTTCCGACTGATAGTCGTCGATCTTCACCTGAAGCGCAATAGTCTGTCCACGCCGCTCCACCACGAGCTTGCCCTCAAAGTCTTTTGAAGTGAGAACCTCGCTCAGCGGATAAGGCCGCTTCTTTGAGGGAAGATCGGCAAAATAGAATCCCCGGTAGTCAAATACATAACCGACTGGATGAGAAAAAAGATTACCGCGATATTTTGCATCGCGATCATTCTTGTCCAAGGTCAAGACCTTCATCAAACCATTTTTCCACAGTTGATCGCGTATGACCCCCTGCGCATTTCGTTCTTGTTGCCGGATGTCCTTGCCGACGATCTAAAGAGTACCCCCTCGTTGTAGGTCCGCGACAGGAGCTTCGCTACCGGGCTTGTATTGAGTGATCGTATAGGTCGCCTCTAAAGTTCGAATGTTCTCAAGCGTCAGAACGTATCCCGCTGAGAGTTCACGCAAGAGTTGATCGTTGGCGCGTGCCTCAATTCTACCGATAAGCACAAGACACAGTACGATCAGGCAAACATTAGTAGGGAATCGCATTATTTGGCTCCGAGAATGAGAAGGAGGCACGCATCCCAAGCGACGCCTCCTTGGCGGTTCGATCAATCGCACTTATCGTACTCTATCCCGCACGAGAGCGTAGACGTGAGGCCCGGACAGTCTCTGTCCTTGAAACGCAGTCCATTACAGAGGATTTTGCCGGTGTTGGGGCACCCGATCGGGCCACCCACTTTTACGCAGCCGAGGTAATCCTTCTTCAACGGCCTACAGGAGAAGAGAAACTCTTCATTTGGGCCGAACACATTGACACACTCCGTGCAAGAGGTTTGCTTGCACTGGTATCCGACCTGAATTTGTCCCATGCTGTACCCCACGCCGATCGCGATCAGACACAGCAGACCTAGTAGACCTCGGAACTTTGTCTTGCTCAGACAGCCACCTCCTCGGGCGATAAAAAAACTTATCCAACGTGGGGAGGCGGGTTAAGCTTTTTCTATTCGTTTTTTTGCCATCCCCACCACGCGCCCAGGTCGTCCCACAACGAATAGCACACGGGCGTCAGTAGCAGCGTCAGCAGCAGCGATAGCGATTGGCCGCCCAGGATCACCTTGGCCATGCCCGCCCGCGCCCCGGCCCCCGGTCCCTGGCCCAGCGCCATCGGGATCATCGCCGCCACCAGCATCACCGTCGTCATCAAGATCGGCCGTAGGCGCGTGCGGTTGGCCTCCAGGATTGCCTCCATTGTCGGCAGACCGCGTGCCTTGAGCGTGTTGGTGTAGTCCACCTGCAAGATGCCGTTCTTCTTCACGATACCGAACAACATGAACAGGCCGAACATGCCGTAGATCTCCAGATTCGTGCGCAGGAGAATCAGCCCCAGCACCGCGAACGGGATCGTCAGGGGCAACGCGATCATGATTGTAAACGGATGCACAAAGCTCTCGAATTGCGCCGCCAGAATCAGATACATGAAAATCGCCGACAGCAAAAACGCGAGCAGGAATCCATTGTTGGTCTCCGAGAGCGTCTTGGCCTGGCCGATGAACTCCGGCTGATAATCCGCCGGGAGATTCATCGACTTCACGTAAGCATCTAGGGCAGCCACCGCGTCCCCTACCCCTTTACCGCGTAAGTTGGCCGAGATGACCACCTGGCGTTGGCGGGCGTAGCGGTCAATGGTGTTGGGGCCTTGGGCGGTCTCCAAGGTGGCGACGCTGGTCAATTGCACTGCACCGACGCCCGGTTTGCTCGACGGCACGGTCAAGCGGGCGATCGTCTCGGCATCGCTACGGGCCGACGATTCGGCTCGCAACCACACGTCGTATTGCTCGTCGAACTCCTTGTATTTGCTCACCGGCTCGCCGCCCACCAGCACATTGGCCGTCGAGGCCAAAGCGGCGATGCTGACGCCCAGTTCGCTGGCCCGCTCGCGATTAGGCCGCACGCGCAACTCGGGCTTGCGTAACGATAGGCTCGTATCCACATCCACAAAATAGCCCTGTTCCTTCATCCATTTCGTGATTTGCTCGGAATACTCCTGCAACTTGTCCATGTCGGGACCACGCAGGTTTAGGTCCACTAGCACTTGCCGAAACCCCGTCGCCTGGAAGGCAGCCACGTCCTGGACCGTGGAGCGAATATCGGGGTAGTCCGCCATGATCTTTCGAGCATCGTCTTGAATGTCAAACTGTGTGAATTTTCGCTGGTGCAAAGGAATGAGGCGAACATACAACGTCGCCTTGGTTACGTCGCCCTGGCCACGCGTCACCCGGCCGGTGGTATCGCCCACCACTAAGAAG
>JBDNDE010000099.1:0-14535 GCA_046719305.1 Gemmataceae bacterium
AATTCAGCAACGCGGACCTTCCGGGTCGAGCCGCCCCGGTCGTCTGCTGCTGTGTCTGTTTGGCAGCACTCCTTGCGCTTCCACCGCGATCGCTATGGTCCCGGCGAAGAGATTCAAGCCGACTTCCTCCTACAGCAAGCAAACGCCACGCCGCTTGCCGATGTTTCGGTCCGCGCTACCCTAACCGTCGATGGCCGTGATTTGCCTCCGGTAACGACGCGGACCACGGCGACCGGTCAAGCGCGGTTGCGTTTCATCTTGCCGATGGTCCTACGCGCAGACGAAGCACACCTAAGCGTGAGTTGGACCGACCAGGGCCAGGTGCAAACGATCCGTCAGGCGATACCACTGCGGCTCCAGCAGGTGCAGATGGAGTTTTTCCCCGAGGGGGGCGAATTGGTCGTCGGTCTGCCGTCACGAGTGTATTTCCAGGCCCGTACGCTGGCGGGTCAACCGATCGAGGTTCGCGGCACGCTTTTCGAGAATGGAAAACCAACGAATGTGCATTTGATGACATGGAGTGAGGCCGAACTTCCCGCCTCGACTCAAGGCCGCGGCCTGTTTGCCTTCACGCCCAAACCCGAGACTCGCTACAGTGTACGACTTGATCGACCCGAAGGCCTGGCTACCGAGTACCCTTTGCCGACCCCTCGTTCCCAAGGAGTAACTCTGCGCGTCGAGGGCGGCGTCTTCGCAGCGAGCGATCCGATTCGGGTGCAGCTTCACAGCGATCGTCCGCGAACTCTCTTCGTGGGCTTGTATGGCCACGAGGGGCTGCTTGATTCGCAAACCTTACCCGCCGGTCAAACCGACGTGATCCTACGGCCCAGCCGCACCGATAGCCAGGGCGGGGTGTGCCGGGTGGCGGTGTTTGAGGCCCAGACGGTGCCCCCGATCCAACGAGGCTTAGCCCCTCTGGCGGAGCGGCTGGTCTATCGGCAGCCGGCCAAGCGGCTGCAGGTGCAGTTCCAGCCGCAGCAACGCTCCTACCGACCCGGCGAGCGAGTCCAGGTGCAGATTCAAGCCCGTGACGAAAACAATCAACCCATTGCGGCTATCGCCCAAGTCTCAGCGATTGCGAAACCTCTGGCACTTGCGGGTGGGGTTTTCACCCGAAGGCAGGCGGAACCGACTCCCTCGCTGCCCACGTTTTTCCTGCTGGGTAGCGAAGTGCAGCGTCCAGAGGATCTCTGCCAGGCCGACATTTTGCTGGGGTCGCAACCCCAGGCGGCCGCTGCGCTGGATCTGCTGCTGGGTACCCAGAATCCACGTCGCTTGTTGGAACCAGAGGAAAGGGCGGACCAGCCGAGCGATTCTCGTCTCCCAGCCGACCAACGTGATCATTCGCCGCTTCTGAGCCAGCAAACGGTTCGCGAGCTAAGTACCCTCAGCCAACAATCCGCCGAGGTGGTCGGCCGCTATTTGCAGCGGGGCTTATCGCTCCTAAACACGCTGCAACAACAACGCCAAGAACGCCTTCAGCAGTGGTACGCCGCCCAGGCCGAGGCTCAAGAGGCGGCCCAACGCTCCTTCACCCGCTGGCAACAGCTACGTAATATCTCGGCGCTGACAGCGGGTCTTCTCGCCCTACTCTGCACGCTGATGGCATTGGCGGTCCCGTCCCGCGGTCCTTGGCTGGTGTTGGGGTTTACCTTGAGTGTGATGGCTGTGATTCTCGTCAGCCTAGTGCCGATGACCCCGCCTAGCGTGTCTGCTGATCAAGAGGAGCAAGTGCGATCCCTGCTCGAAACGACCGAGTGGCAGCTGTGGGAACTGCTGGAACGCTGGCAAGAAGACGAAAAGGAGCATTTGCTCCCCGCTAGGCCGGAAGCGATTACTCCGCATCGACCCAAGCAAGCACCTACTTCCCCTGCAACGGGGTACCCCCTGGAGACAGGTAAGTCGAACCAGACGGAGGGTAGCCGGGGTGTGGGGGACGCGGCAGCGCTGCGGCTTTTGGAAGCGCAAACGGATGCGAACCAAGCGACGACAACGCTCTCTTGGCATCCGGTAGTCCAGTTGCCCCAGGGGGAGGCGACGGTTTCCTTCCTGGTGCCTGAAGCATCGGTTGGGTTGCATGTTACGGCGTATGTTCATACTCTGGATGGCCGGCTTGCTGCCGCGACGACGACCATCACCCCAGTAGGTCCCGAGCCAGGAAAGCCAAAATAACGCCGAAAGAAAACCGGAAAGGTTACCTGCTAACCTGTGCAAGTGGTCGCCTGTCCTCTACACTGCTAGGACAATTACTGTCCTCAGGAGGCCGGTAATGACCGCTGCTGTCCATCGGAATCGACCACTGTTGCCCGACACTGTCGTCTTTGCCACCCTGCCGGGGCCTTCACGCAAACGGTTGCAGTCCCCCTATTGCTATCGGCTGACTTATCGGGCCGAGGACATTCACACCCCCGGTTGCGTGCTGATGTGGGATGTCCTGGGCGGTCGCGAGATCTATCAGATTGCCTTAGAACGCCTCGCTTCTGGTGGCTTGCACTGGCACTGCACCTGTGCCGATGCCATCTTCCGGGGCAAGGGTCGGCATTTGTGCAAACACATCCGTGGGCTGATTCTCCAGGGCCGCGATCAGGCTGCTGTGAAGGCTCCGCCGCAGCAGGAGAGGGCCGATCCGATGGTCCCGTCCGAGGAGTGAAACGAATTGATTCGGCTTCGACGCAAGCTAACCTCTTCGCTAGGTAGCAGCCGTCGGCCGGGGGCCACGGTGAAACGGATTTATTCGACTTCGACAGGAGATGACGGTTGCTTGGTAATCGGTCCCGGTCGGGTCTGTTGTATCTGGGGCGAGGGAACTGCCTGGTCGCTCGCCTTGGGCAGCATCGCCTCGATCGACGCTACACGATCCGCCCTTTCTTTTAGTCGCTGTTGCTCGGCCTCGATCTGTTTCATGGCCTGGGCACGGCCTACCAAACCGGCACTACCCAGCCAGATGCTCAGAAGAAACAAGCCGCCCATGACAGCTCCGGCCGGTCCATACACCCAAGTGCCGTTGATGAAGAAAGCAGCCACAGGGCCGGCAAAGCACAGCGCTTGTAGGACGGCCCCGTAGCTGCGGCGATGGACGAAGCGTATCTGCTCAGGCGTGAGGGTGTTTTCGCGTGCCTTGAAGGTGTGAACCAAGGCAGCGATACCGATCCAACAGCCATTCACCCACAAGAGTAGATTGAGGATCTGATCCAGACGTTGATTCGGATTTTCGATCAGCCACCAACAGTAGACCGCGGCTGCCAGACTAATCGGCACCGACTAGCAGGCGGCTCCTACAGCTGCATAGCCCCCGGCCGCGGCGATTCTCCGCGAGCCATTGTCAATCGGCCGAGAGTAACTAGGTTTCATAGCAGCACCAGGTGATGGTTCCGGGTTATTGTTTGGCGGCGATCGTCTGAGCCAACGGCCGCATGACACCGGGAATAATGTGCGACTCGACCAATTCCTGGAGGTGCCGGCGTTGATTTTGGTACGACTCCAAGAAGGTCTTATAGGGTGAACGCGACCAGTATTGCCGCACGGTGAAATAGACCGTGATCGGGGCCTCAGGGAAACTGTTGGTCCGCACATGGTAGGCGGTGGTCCGCGTCTCGATCGACAGACGACATTGCAACCGACAGGCATCATCCAGGGCAAACAGGAGCGTCGGCTCAAAGCCAATAATCTTGCTACCAGGCAGGGTGATGATTTTGTCGAGCGACGTGGTCGTACCTAAAGCCTCTGCGACGACTTCGTCATGGTTGCCTTGATAGACGAAATCGAACGCATACATGGCATCGACCGCCTCGCAATCCAAACCGCTGAGGTCCAGGTGATAGGGAGCCACCTCCAGGACGTGCTCATGCAATTGCTCAGCGGCCTCCAATGTGGGCGGATTAAGGTAGCCGGCCGCTAGGCGTCGGGCTTCGAGGGTAACCCACCGGTAGCTGCCGTGTTCGCGATCCTCTTCGAGGGTACACTGGCCGGCCTCGCGTTGTTCGAAATCGGTCAGGGCGGGGAAAGCCTTTCTCAGGGATGCGAAGAAGTGCAACACCGGTTCACGGGCCGAGGGCAGGTCCATCTTGGTGTTGACATAGACGTAGGCCCCGAAATCGTCACACAGCGAGGCATAAGGGTTCATCGGTGTTCCTCTAGGGCGCACAGCGGCAGCGCTCAGCAGGCAACGCTTAAAGGGAGCGCTCAGGGGGAGCGCTCAGGGGAGCGCTCAAGGGGGCGAAACAGACGCATCGTTCTACTTTCGACGCAATCGTCGGCGGAACATCGGCCAAACAGGCACGTTACTATCCTACCCCTTCGAGCAAGTGCGAGAGGGGAAAAAGTCGGATTCTGCTTTATTGTTCGGATTGAGTCATTGAGATGCAAGGGTCGGAACAAAGAAATCGCGGGACACGGCTCGTGCCACGTCCCGCCGGCTCGAGAGGTTGTTTTTGGCCGTTACCACCTCAGGCACTCTTGGCCAGTTTAGCCCGAGTTGGTATTGCCAAGTTGCTCTGATGCTGCCATTGGCCGGCATCCGGGGCCCCATGCCAGCGTTGCAGGGCGATGGACTTGATTTGTTCGCGTTCCTGTTCGTCCTCGAAGATATCGAAAAACGCCTGGGCAAGTCCAGCGCGAACCTGAGTTGAGGATCGGCCCAAGAAGAGTAACCGTTCGCTACGGTCTTCGAGAATTGCAACGGCCCGCCAACACTGAGGTTTTTCTTCGGTCAAGTACGTCATCGGCAGTGACCCTCCATGGTCAAACAACTGTGTGAGGGGTATCGTCGCAGAAGGGGTTAAAAAAAACAATGCCAACTGGCCAGGCAGGTCCGTCGATTCGACTCGGCTTGCATCGGACCTTCGCTGCGGAGTAGTAAAGTGTCCGTCCGGCTCGTTCGCGCTCGGATCGGGTAAAGATCGTGCCGTCCTGCTGCCGTCCTACTCTCAGTCTTGCTCTCAGGGAGGGAACCCGATGCGCTTCTGGAAATGGTGGCTGCCGCTTGCTGCGGTCGTTCTCGTGGTCGTCGCTGCTTGTTGCTTCCCCCTGCTTCGCTCCTTTTATCTGCTGCGTGGTCTGCGGACGGCCGATGAGTCAACCCGGGCCTCTTGGGCTTGGGCTGTCGCCCAGCTGGGGCCCTCAGCCATTGAGCCGCTGCTGGCCGGTTTGGACAATCCCGCTGAAGCGGACAGCTGTGCCGCTGCTCTGCAAGAGATGGCCGCACACCATATCGTGCCGCCCTCTGGGCTGGCCGAAGCGATAGCCCGCGTCTATGCTCGCCAATCGCCTGAGGGTCGCTCTCGCGGTACGCAGCTAGTGGCCCAGTGGATTCAGGCTTACCCTGAAGATGCCTCGTTGCATGCCAGCGCGGTGGCCTTGCTACCGATCTGCGCTCAGGTCGAATCCTCCGATCAATGGGAAGCCGTCTTGCACCTGACGCTCGGTGTCATCTCGCGCCCGTGTGACGCGGGGACTCTGGCAATCGCTCGTAGCCTAGCTCAACGTGGTCTAAGTGCTGAATCGGTCCCTGCACGCGTCCGGGCTGTTACTTTGTGCATGCAACCGGCGCTGGATCTGTTGCCGCCGCTGGTTCCGCTGCTGCGTGATCCGGCCCCCGAGGTCCGCCGGGCCGTGGTGTTAGCCCTGGGACCCAATCCCGAGGCAATCAGCGACGAGGCCTTATTGACCTGTTTGCACGATAGCGACCAACAGGTTCGCCAAACAGCCAGTTCGGCTCTGATCGCACGCGGCTTGCAGCCCGAACAGGTGGAAATGGGCCGTTTGCTGACCCATGCACAGGTGAGGATGCGTTTGCAGGTGTTGGATCGGCTTCCCGAGGTGCCCGACGTAGATCCACTGGTGTGGCTAAGTCGTCTCAGTGAGGACCGCTCGCCAGCCGTCCGAGCCGCTGCGGCTCGTGCTTTGGCCGGTTTGCCTGTTAGCAGCGGCAGCGATCGCTTGCAGGAGATGGCCCGCAGCGACCCCAGCCCCACGGTGGCCCGCATTGCCCAGTACTATCTGGCTCAGCGGAATCGTTTGCGGCCGGCCTCGGCTCCCTAAGGTCAGGCCACGGGGCGAGCGACTCAGCAGCGAGCCGAGCGTCACAGAGGGGGCAGGCCACTCTCCAATTCCCTCTCATCCTGCTCTGCGGTATGATGACCTTGCAGTGTAACGCGGAGGCGGGTTCATGCTGTTTGCTTTTGTCGGTACGGCCGGCTCGGTCATTCTTTTTGTCGTCTCGGGACTGGGCGTGCTCCTCCTCGGTACCTACTTTTTGTGCTTGGCTGCTCATTACTACCTAATCACCGTACAGGAGACTGCCGTCGGTCTGGATCAGGTCGAGTGGCCCAACGATTCGGTCATCGACTGGATGGGCGGCTCGCTGGCCCTGCTGATGCAACTGCTGATCTGGGTCATGCCTGCTGGTTTCCTAGCTCGTTTCCTGGCCCCGGTCTGGCTACCTGACCAACCGCCACTTCGTTTTGCCATCCTGATGGGCTTGGCAGCCTGGTTGCTGTTTCCGCCCGGTTTCCTGCTCACCACCGCTTCCCAACAGGCCGGACGGGTCGCCGGCCGGCTACTGCTGGCCCTGCCGTCGCTACTGGTGTTTTATTTACTCAGCGGTGGGGTCTGCTTGGCCGGTGTCGCCGTCTGCTACTCCTGTCTGTTCAGCGAATCACTCGTGTGGTTGCTCGCGGCTATTGCCGTGATACCGATGGTGGTGCTGTGGCATGCTCGCCTGGTTGGTCGGCTCGGTTGGCTGATCGGCCGCGAGGAAGTATTGCTGGGCAAACAGGAGCAAGTCGAGGCCGAGCCGACCGCCGAGGAAGAACGGCCACGTCCGGGCAAACGCAAACGGCGAACGCATGCCGAGGTACACGATCCTTGGGCCGTGCCCCAGGACGAACCAATCGAGGCGGACCTGAACCTGATCGAGGAGTTGCCCCAGGCCACCGCTCGAAGCAACACAGCTCCCCACGAAGAGCAACCCATCGAAAGCTATGGCTTGGCTGCTGAGGAACCGCCCCCGCGCCCCGCTCTAGAGCTACCGCCGCTCCACCCGCCCAAACCACGCAAACGCCGACCCCCTAAACTCGAACCGACGGCGGCCGCCGAAGACCAAGCCAACGACAACCGCGAATCGCCTGTCCGGGCCGAGGATCTGCAGCGCGAACGCCGCCTGCGGCAACGCGAAGAGTTACCCCCCCCTCGTTCGCTGTTTTTTTCCGGTGTCTGGGAGTTTCCGCTCTATCCTGCTAGTGTTTCCGCCTTGGTATGGATGGCCGTTTATGCCTTTGGGGCGTTTGGTCTGGCCCGTTTCATGATCAGCGTTTCTCCCTTCCACGGAGGCGCGGAATGATCGGGGTCGAGGAAACGCTGCTCACCGCCTTGTTAAACGATCCTGCCGATCTGGTCGGCTGGTTCGCTCTGGCTGACTGGCACGAGGAAAATGACCGCTTGCGCGAGGCCGAGTTTCTCCGCATACAAATCTCCCTGAGTGGCCAACTGGATGCTCCGGACCGCTCCGAGAAGGAAAGCCGTCAATGCCAATTGCTGGCCGAGGGGTTAGTGCCACCGACTCCGAGCTATGAGCTTTGGCTAAGGCGTGGATTATCCATGCGCTTTCAACTGTTGCCACCTGGTGAGTTTTGGATGGGCAGCGATGACAATCCCTCGGCTCGTGGGCAAGAAGGCCCCCGCCACAAAGTCTCGCTCAGCCGGCCGTTTTTGCTCGCGGCTACGCCTGTGACGCAATCGCAGTGGTACGCTGTGATGCGAACGCGTCCGGCGATGTTTCGTGGCTCTAACCGTCCCGTCGAACGGGTCAATTGGGACGATGCCGTCGAATTTTGCCAGACTCTTTCTCGACGCACGGGCTTGAAGTTTCGCCTGCCCACCGAGGCCGAATGGGAATTTGCCTGCCGAGCCGGTATCTCGGCTGCTTACTATCATGGTCAAAAGGATCAGGTGGAGGCGATTGCGTGGTTTGGTCATCGCACGACCCAGGCGGTGGGCAAATTAAGGCCCAATGGCTGGGGGTTGTATGACATGCTAGGCAACGTCTGGGAGTGGACCGCTGACGCCTTTCGCAACTACCCCCGACGGGGGCTACCGCGCCGCAATCCCCATAATCGCCGACGTTCCAGCTACCGAGTAGCGCGTGGCGGCAGTTACAGCAATCCGGAAAACTGTTGTCGATCGGCGGCTCGCATCTGTTTCGCTGCCGGTGGTCGCAACGATTTCATCGGCTTTCGGCCGGTGCTCGAGTGGCCGTTGGCTGCACAGCGATGAGGAATAGATGGTTGAGGGGGTTATTTGCTGAAGCCTTCGAGTTTTTTAGCATCGCTGACAAAAAGAGGCGGCAGATCATCATCTTTGAGACCGTTCAGCAGGTTGAGTTGCCGAGCGCGTGCCAAATAGTATTGCCAGCGAGCATGATTGAGCACATTTTTGATCGGAGCGAGTTGAATTTCGGCTCGCTTGGCAGGAGGAAGACCAATCAGAATAGGTAACTTCTCTTTACCTTTGGATTTGGAGCCTAGATCGCGTGCCGGATAGATGTCCCGCAGCAGGGCCGCCGACTCTTTGGGCTTGTGTTGCAGGGCCAAGACTACTGCCTTGCCCAACTGGCCTAGGCGATGAAACTCTAGCGGAACGCGAAACTTTTCCAGACGCTGAAACAGAGTCATGGCTTCGTCGAGCCGTCCCGCGTCGAGATAAAACAATCCTAAATCACTGCAGACACCCTGTCCGCCGCGTAGCTCCGAACCCGGCGTACTGTAGGGGATGAGGTACTGCTCGGCCGCCTCACGCAAGGCATGTTCACGCGTGCTGGGGCGTGGCACCTTCTCTGAAGCAACTGCATCACCTGGCCGCAGATCCATACCCAGAGGTAACGGACCTTCGCTAACCCGCTCACGCCAGGCTAAAGCGGCCCCGCTGCCCAGGGCCAGCAACAGAGAACAGGCCAGCCCCAAGCCGATCCAGGGCCAACGCGAGGGCGGTTGCTGGCGACGGGCCTGCACCGCCAACGACGAGCTTTCCTGGACGATGGTACCCGAGCCACGGTTGGAGCGCGGCGGTCCGCTGGGTAGGCTCTGATCGGGTGGAATGATCGTGTGGAGCAACGCGGGGTCTACTTGAATTGAGGGCATCATCCCTGTCTGTTGCCCGGCTTGCAGATTCTCGCGTACTTTGATGAGATCGCGGAGTAGATCACGCCCCGTCTGATACCGTGCCTCGGGGGCCTTGGCCATCATCTTGTGTACGATCGCGCACAGCGCCTCGGGCAGATCTGGCCGAACCTTACTCAACGGCTCAGGTTCCTTTTGCACATGGGCCAACGCCACCTCAAAGGCCGTCTCACCCCGGAAAGGGGGATGGCCAGCGAGCATGTGATAGCAGGTGACACCAAAGGAGTAAATATCCGAGCGCGGATCAACAGCTTTGCCTTCCACTTGTTCGGGAGACATATACAACGGTGTCCCCATCGTCATCCCGGTCTGCGTTAGGTCCAACGCGGGCCGTTCGTCCTCGCAATACACCCGCGACAACCCAAAGTCAGCCACCTTGGCCTCTCCCTTGCGCGTCAGCAGAATATTTTCCGGTTTGATGTCCCGGTGGGTGATGCCCAACTCGGCAGCACGCTGCAAGGCCGAGGCCACCTGTCGCATGATGCTTAGGGCAATGAGCAACTCCGGAGGCCCTTTTTTGTTGATGTAGTCTTTTAGGGTGCGCCCCTCGACGTACTCCAGGGCCATATATTGCAGGCCGTCCATCTCCCCATAGGCGTATACCTGCACGATGTTGGCATGCGTGGCTTTGGCCACCGCCTCAGCCTCCAGGCGAAAGCGGGCGACGGCCGATTTGCTCGCGGCCAAATCGGGTCGTAAGAGCTTCAGGGCCACCCGTCGGCGCAGCGAGATTTGCTCGGCGAGGTAGACCTGCCCCATCCCCCCCTGACCGAGCTTGCGCAGGATGTAAAAGTCACCCAAGGTTTGGCCGCTGAAATCCAGCGGTTCTTCGGCCTCTGCCTGCTTGCGCGCGTTGCGGCTCATGGTGGACCCGGACCTCACGGTGAACCGAAGCGAAGGAACATCGCCCCTATTTTATCCGGCCGACAGGCCAAGGCGTACACCGTGCAGCAGCCGGAGAGATGGCACGAGGTGCAATCATTCTGCTTTCTCATACTACCGGGGCCGTCACGCTTTCCAACTCGATCTGATAACAACTGGTATTGAGATTTCCAGTGTACACATACTGTCCGTCGGCGTCGATCGCCAGCGCTTGCAGGCGATTATCCAACTCCCAGGCTCCGAGTTGCTTGCCGCTGGAGATGTCCCACACCCGCAAGGTGCGGTCGGCACTGGCCGACACCAACCGCTGGCCATCGGGTGAGAACACCACCGCGTTGATGGTGTCCACATGGCCCCACAGCGTCGCCTGCGGTTGCAACGTCTGCACGTCATACAGAGTGATTGTGTGCTTCAAATGGGCCACGGCCAAGAGTCGGCTATCGGGGCTGTAAGCCAGGGCAGTCGCACCGCCGGGGAGTCGATACCGACAAGTGCGCGTTGTCAGATCCCACAGGCCGACTTCGCCGTCCCGTTCGCTGGTCGCCAGATGGTCGATACCGGCGACAGCTAGTTCGGCTCCATCGGGGCGCCAAGCAAGCGTTTCGACACTGCAAAACGACACGGCATCGGGCAAGATGACCTCGACCATGCCGCTAGGCACTTTCCACAGCCAAACATCACTGGATTCAATTCCACCGGAAGCCAACATCTGACCATCGGGACGAAACGCTAGAGCAGTGATTGGTCCTTTTTGCCCCTCGCAGATGGCTAGTTCTTGGCCGTGCGAATCAACGAGGCGCAGCGAGCGGCGTTCAGCGGTCGTTTCCTCGGGCAGGCTGAGGGCAAGCAGGTTAGACGAACTGAGGGCAAAGGTATGTAGATTAGCTGGTTCAAACGTCTGCAGTGTTTCGCCGCTCTCCCGATCGAAAACGCGTAAACTCACGCCGCCAGCCAGGCTGTATAACCGTGAACCGCTTGGGTCCAACGCCACCTGCGTGCGATACAGCAAGGCTTCGGTATCGCGGCCGACTTCGTTGCCCTGCCGCGCATCCCAGAGGTGAATCACGCGATCCACCCCGCCGTAGGCCAGCACCGCCGGTCGGCGATTACCTCGGTCATCGTCTGGGGTGAAGCACAGGCAGGTCACTTCGCCCGCCATGGTTTGCAGCACCGCCACTTCCCGATAGCCAGCCGTGTCCCAGATGTGGACCGTGTTGGCCGCATCGGCCGCCGCGATCAGCTGGCCGTCGGCACTCAGAGCAATAGCCTGGACCTGTCCGCAATGATTGTTCAGCAAGATCAACGGATCCTCTTTGGCCACATCCCACACACGCACCGTGGTATCCCATCCTGCGGAGAACAGTCGGTGCCCATCGGGGTGCCAAACCAGAGCAGGAATGCGGTCGGTGTGCCCCTCGAACGTGCGAACTTGTTGGCCGCTTGCCAGATCGTACAGCCGAATCTGCCGGTCTTCGCCGGCCACGGCCAGATGCTTGCGATCCAGCGAAAAGGCCAAAGCGCTGACGCCGCCCTGGATGCCTTCCCATTCGTACAGCAGACGTTGTTCGGTCCACTGCCACACCTGCACCCGTCCATCGTCGTGGCCGACGGCCAGTACGGCGACACCCGGTTGAAAGGCCAGGGCCGTGACCCATTGTCCCTCGGGCGTTGGCCAACGGGCCAACTGGTCGCCGGAGTAGACCTCCCAGATAGCGACCTCGTCGCTGCCCGAGGCCACCAGCCGGCCAGCCCAGTTGAAGGCCCACACAGTGGCTAACTCATCCAGCGAGTGTTGGGCCAGTTGGCGACGGCTAGCAAGTTGCCACTGCCGCAGTAGCCCGGGCTCCTCGACGCTCCACAAGGTGCCATCGACTGACTGACCCAAGGCGAGCAATTCGCTCTGGGTATGCAGGGCCGGTGCCCCAAGGACACGCGGCGGTTCTGAAGGACACAAAGGCGGCAACGTCAGGGACATCGGCAAAGCCTCACTAGGGGCACAGAGCCAGACTACTTCGACGAGAGGTCGAACCTCAGAGTTATTGGTATTCTATCAGATAATCGCTCGGTTGGACTTACTAGCTGGCCCGGAGGGCTGATCTACGCATGGGCGAACGCGCCTTTCTTGACTGGCTACGCCAACAAACGACCGGCCGCGACCGCGTTTTGCTTGGCCTAGGCGATGACGCTGCCGCCGTTGCTTGGGGCGCTGGGCCGCCCTGCCTGGTCACTACCGATATGCTCTTAGAGGGCAGCTGCTTCACTCTCGTCGGTCGACCGATTCAAGTGCCCGGCGTCGAACCAGCCACTCCCCGCCGCGTCGGCCGCAAGGCTATGAGCGTTAACCTAAGCGACCTAGCCGCCATGGCTGCTGTTCCCGTCGCGGCGGTAGTCAGCGTTGGACTACCTCGGGACGGAGGACGAGCCTTAGCCCAAGAGTTGTATCTAGGCTTGAAGGACCAAGCCGAAGCCTTTGGCGTCGCTCTGGTAGGCGGCGATACCAACAGTTGGGACGGCCCAGTGACCCTCAGCGTCACCTTGTTCGGGGAACCGGGACCAGGCGGGATCATTCGCCGCAGCGGTGCCAAGCTGGGTGATTGGTTGCTGGTCACCGGCCCACTGGGAGGCAGTATCCACGGCAAGCATCTTGATTTCACGCCACGCATCCACGAAGCTTTAGAGCTTGTTAAAAAAACTCACGTTAATGCTATGATAGACCTCAGCGATGGCCTAGCCATCGACTTGGCCCGCCTGTGTAGCGAGAGCGGCTGCGGAGCCGTCCTCTGGGCCGAGGCATTACCCATTAGCCAAGCCGTAACCAGCAGGGCCGCCAGCCGCACTCCCCAGGACCACGCGTTACACCAGGGCCGCTCGCCGCTGGACCACGCTCTGAACGATGGGGAAGATTTCGAGTTGCTGCTGGCCGTGGATGCCGCCGAAGCCCGCCGCCTGATCCGAGAGCAGCCTATCGCCGGCATCACGCTTTCGGCTATTGGTGAAGTGGTGTCGAGTGGCCTATGGCTCCAACAGCAGGGCCAACGCGTTGCGCTGCCCCGGGGCGGCCACGAACACCGCCTGGACTAAAGACGACTGGTTGACCAAGCGCTGCAGCAGGATCGCTAGATCGTGCAAACGACCGTCTGAGCCGTTGGAATTGTCTGGCAAGAAATTGCCTCTGGCACGAATTGCCTCAGGGCAGTAGCACGCCGGCCAACGCCGCGTTCATCAGCGTGGCTAAGAATCCGACGAATAACGCCAAGCCGCCCAGCCGAGCCAGGTCCGCTCGCCGCCGCGGCGCGAGGGCACCGATGCCGCCCAACTGAATGCCAATCGACGAAAAATTGGCAAAACTCGTCAGGGCGAACGTCGTGAGTTGTATCGTCCGCTCGCTAGAATCGCCGTACTCTTGATGGAGCCGCACAAACGCCAGCACCTCGTTGGCCACGAGCTTGGTACCCAACAGATCGCCCACCCGCAGTAGTTCACCGCGCTCCACACCCATCAAGAAAGCCAACGGCGCGAACACCGCCCCGAATAACTCCTTCAGGCCGATCGGCTTGTCGCCGCCCAACACCGCCCCGGTAACCGCCTGCAGGCCGGCATCCAGCAAGGCCAATATGGCCAAAAACGCGATCAGCATGGCCGCGATGTTCAACGCCAGGCTCATCCCCTCGGAAGCCCCGCCGGAAGCCGCGTCGATCACGTTGCGATAGGGCGAAGCGATCTGACCCCGTAGGTTGCCTAGCGTCTCGGGCGTTTGCGTCTCCGGCAGCACTAGCTTGGCCAGAAACAGCCCGCAAGGAGCCGCCATCACGCTCGTTGCCAGGATCGCCACCGGGTTGCCCCCCATCGACAAAAACAACGCCATGATGCCGCCGCTGACTGTGGCCATACCCCCTACCATCAGGGCCAATAGTTCCGAATCAGTCATGCGATCAATATAGGGCTTAATAATGAGAGGTGCCTCAGTCTGACCCATGAACACATTAGCCGATGCCGCGAGTGTCTCGGCTCCACTAGTGCCCATCAGCCTTTTCATGGCCCAAGCCATGAGACGCACTACCCATTGAAGAATGCCAAGATGATATAAAACCGTAAAAAAGGAGGCCACAAATATGATGGTCGGCAACGCCGTGAAGGCAAACACAAACCCTTCACCGGGACCAAACACCTTTTCCAGCTTCTCGCGGTTGGCCAAGTTGCCAAAGACAAACATGGCTCCAACCTGGGAAAACTCGAGGAACCGGCCAATGAGCGAGCCGATGAACTGGAACAAGGCAAAGCCCCAGGCGGAGCGTAAGACAAACAATGCAAGAATGATTTGCAGCAAGATGCCCAGACCGATTGTCCTCCAGTTGACAGCCCGCAGATTGGCTGAGAAGGCCGCCGTCAGAACCAGCAAGCCGACATAGCCGATCGCCGAGCGACCTCGCAGTCCCAACGGATCGCCCAGCAACCAGAGTAGACCCATGACCAACGCCAC